>CANFOP010000015.1 GCA_947448685.1 Chitinophagaceae bacterium
ACCACTGGGAGGTGTTAGTTGCTTTTCCATCACACTCATTGTAGGTAAGCTTATAGCTGCATCAGCCTCTTTGATTAATTGTTTATAAGCAATAGTTTTAGCTGATAATTTTTCTTTGTTAGATTTTAATACCTCCATATCCAACATAAATACAGCTGATTTTGACTGAGCTGAAATTTGTTGTGAAATGGAAAATAAAAAAATTGATACAATGATTACACTCCGCATCATGCCCTTATTCATTTTATCTATTGATATTAATTAATTTAGAAATCGTTCTGTCTTTTTCATAAAAAACCAATAAGTAAACGCCCGGCGTAATATTCTTTAATGGCATTTCAGAACTTGAAAAACCGGCTGGAACATAGATGTTCTTTTTAGCAATAAACTGGCCCGAAACAGTATATAATCGAAGATCTCCCAAATTAAATGTTTCCGAATAAATATTGATAGACAAGTTTCCATTGGCATTCACCAAATAATTGATGGATTGCGTTTTATCTTTTGTGGGATAAACAGATAATTTTCCATTGCTATAACTAATGTTGTAGTTAAGAGATGTGGCACCCATTGGATTCAATGTATAAATTCCAGGTATAGAATTAACTGCTGCAAAAGTTTGAATTACAGGTAACGTCAATAAATCAGCCGATGATTCATTTAAAACAAACCCATTGTAAACTACATTAAATAAGGGATTATTCTCACCCTGATATTTAAATGTATCTTTTACACTAATAGATAAATTTGCTTTGTTGACTATCAATATTCTTGAAACACTGTCAGCCTGAATAAAACCTCTGACTGCAGGTTGTGAAGCAGTTATTGTAACCACACCTGCGCCTTTAATATGCAACAACCCACCACTTTGTATTTGAATCACATTAGTATCACTTGAAGTATAAACTATAGGAATGGAATTATTTGTACTGGTGGCGCCGGCACTAAAATCTGGATTACCATAAGTTTTTGGTAACAATGCATTAAACGTAATCGTTTGTGTTTGATTTGCCAGAACGGTTAATAGTCCATTAATTAAATTCAAGTTATAATTTTCAGCGGAACCTCCACTTACCAAAATGGAATAAGTACCGGGAGTTGAAGATTGAGTTGCAATTGTGCTTACTGTAGGGACATTAGTCAAACTCGACTCATTTTCGCCCAATACAAACCCAACATAAGATATGGTTAAAGCCGGATTTTGTTCTCCTTCATATTTTGTTTTATTGTCAGCAATCACATTTAAAGTCGCTTTATTTACGGTAAGTGCTCTCATTTTAAAACCGGGAGGATTCAAGCCGTCACTTTGTTGTTGAGCGGTAATTTCAGTAGTTCCTGCGCCCACAATATGAATAGCTCCTGAGGAAGAAATCGTAGCGACAGAAAGATTACTAGACGAATAAGTAATAGGATTAGTTGTATTGGTGGTTGTAACTGAAGCTGAAAAATCATTGGCTCCATACACTTTATTCGGTATGACAGGAAATGTAAACTGATTTTGAAGCACAGTTAAAATTCCAGGAATGTAAGAAATATTATAGTTGTTGGAAGTAGCTCCTGAAGCTGTAATTGAATAAGTACCTGGATCTGAATTTACAGTTGCTGTTGTTTGATAGGTAACAGGTGTTATCAATACGGAAGGGTTTTCACCATAAACAAAGCCGGTGTAATTAGCCGTAAATGATGGATTAATTACTCCCTCATTTCTCAAAGTATCTTTTACTTTGATTATCAGATTTGCTTTGTTGATGATAAATGAACGAATCACATCACTCGCAGGAAAATAAGCGTTTGAACCGGTTTGTGATGCAGTGATTGAAACAGAACCTGCTGCTTTAATATGAATCATATTCCCATTTACAATTTTTACAACATTGGTATCGCTGCTTGTATATACAATGGGTATGGAATTATTTGTACTATTGGCAACTGCACTAAAATCAGGATTACCATAGATTTTATTGGGGATTGAATCAAAAGTAATGTATTGATTTTGTCGGGCCAATATTGTAAATGTACCCGGAATAAAAGTTATCTGATAATTTGCTGCAACTGCATTTGATACATTGATTGGATAAGTACCCGGTAATGAAGCAAGAACTGCAGTTGTAGTGATTGATGGTTGATTTGTTAAAACATTTGATGACTCTCCATTTACAAATCCCGTATATGAACAAGTAAAGGATGGATTTACAAAACCTTCATATCGAAATGTATCATTTGCTTTAATTGTTAGTGGTGCTTTGCTTACTGTCAATTGCCTTGTTATATTACCCGCAGCATACACTCCATCTGATGCCTGACTGGCATTGATATTGGTAGTTCCAACACCAACAACATGAATAACACCAGTTGAAGAAATGGTAGCTACAGCAGTGTTGCTGGATGAATAAATAATTGGATTGGTAGTATTATAACTGTTGGACAAAGTATTAAAATCTGCATCTCCATAATTTTTTGTAAGAGGAAAAACAAAAATAAAAGGTTCGGATGGTTGAATGGTCAATGTTCCGGGGATGTAGCTTATTTGATAGTTAGATGATACAGCACCAGTGGCTGTAATTGGATAAGTTCCTTGAGGTGAGTTTAAAGTTGCGGTAGTTGAAACTGAAGGGGCAACTTGCAACACACTTGAATTTTCTCTGTTGACAAAACCTGCATAAGAAAGCGTAAACACAGGATTTGCCAAACCTTGATATTTAGAAGTGTCATTTACAGTAATAACCAAGGTCGCCTTACTAACATTCAACACTACCTGTACATCATTTGCAGGAAAGAAAAAGTTATTACCTGCTTGAGAAGCGGTTAAAGTGGTATTTCCGGCTCCTACAATATGAATTTGATTGTTCAAACCAATAGTGGCCACATTTATATTACTACTTATTAAATCGATTGGAATACTTGTATTGGTGCTTGTTATATTAGCTGAAAAATCAGAATCACCATATGTTTTAGTTCCTATTGAAGGGAACGTAATGGTTTGTGTTTGTTTTGGAATTATGGTGAGGGTTCCCGATACATAATTCATTGAATAATTTGCAGCAGAAGCTCCACTGATTGTGATAGGATAATTTCCTGCAGGAGAATTGGTTAATGCAGTTGAACTGACAATGGGAGCTATCAACAAAACATTCTCGTTTTCTCCAAGAACAAAACCGGCATATGAAAATGTAAAAGTAGGATTGGGATCTCTTTCATATTTGGATTTATTATCTGCAGTAATAGTAAGCGAACGTTTATCTACATGAAACAGTTTTGATGCAGTAGTATCTGGAAAATTTCCATCAGATAATTGCGAAACAGATATAGTAACATCTCCTGCCCCAACAATATGTACCAATCCAGTAGAGGATACAGTAGCGATTTGAGTATTAGATGAAGTGTATGTAACAGGCTGTGTTGTATTTAAACTGGTAACATTTAATTGAAAGTCACTGTCACCGTAAACCTTTACTGGAATGGCGGCAAAGTTCAGGCTTTGAATCTGATTAGACGAACCAACGGAAAATGCTCCATAGTTATTAATTGTTGCAGTGGTTGTATTGATTGAATTATCAGCAGAACCAAATGGGTCAGTCCATCCAGTTCCATTATTCTGAATAATTCCGATTTGATTGTTTGATAATGTTCTGAAAAATGAACCTTCCAATGTTGAATCCCAGCCTATATTAATGGAGGCATTGTTGGGACCGGATATTTTATTCAACAACCAAACTGCATTTACAACTTTATTTTGTTGATTTGAACTTAACGGAATTCCTGAAACAGTTCCATTAGTTGTGATGCCCTCAAAAACAGATGTTGTAACTGCAGAAAATTGAGTAGGTGAAATTGTTACAGGCAAATAATGAGATGAAGAACCAATTGGGAAAAGTTTTTCGGAAATAATTGAGTCCATTCTTAACCTGGCTACAGATGACCCGGATTTCTCAAGTACGATATATTTAGAACTGTCAAAAGGAGCACCCAGAATGTTTGAATTCGATGCAATACGAATAGAGTCAGCTGATGCTATAGAAAATTTTCCGGATTGTAGATTCAATGTACCATTTAGTGTAATAGATTTATTGGCTTTTACATTGGCATTAATAGTCAGGTTACCTATAGAATTGTTGGTAGATGTAGAAAAGGGATTTACCGTTGGTCCGTTAAAAACATAATTGGTTCCAATTCCAAAATTTCTTGTTCCGGTAGCAGTGATAGCACCATCAACACCATTTACATTAGATGTTTCCAATGTTGGAGAAAATCCAGTTATTGTTACTGAACTAACATTTCCTATTATGGGAGTTGATATTGTGATACTACTAGTGCCACTGCTTGTACCTATTATGTAGGAATTCGGGGCTATACCGTTTCCTGAGACCAACAATCCAACAGATACATTTGCGTTGTTAACAGATCCATTATACATAGAAGGGTCTAATGATAAAGTATTAGTACCAATGGTTGCAGTTGTCACGTTTACAGACGCAGTTTGTGCTGCTCTGAATTGTGTTCCCGATGTTCCGGAAATTGTGTGATTCTGCAAATCCAGCTTACCTGTTATGGATGATGTAGATGAACCAAATACTTTGATATCTGCATTTAGTACTACCTTAGAATTGGTAGAAATAGAAATAGCTCCTAAACTATCGTAAATTCCTATTCCTCCTATTGTTTGAGGAGTAGTTCCATATAACAATAAACAGGATGAAGTAAACCCAACATTGGATTTAAGCAATCCATTATTTAATATGTTACCTGAAATTGGGGTTACACCAGAAGCTTTTAAATAAAAAGAAGCACCTTGCTCTATGGTTAGATCACCCATTGTATAAAAATTATCAGCCTCTACTCTTCTGTTAGCTGCAATAATTACATTAGCAAATGCTTTATTTGAAAAAAACTGAGAAGCACTAACATAGTTGGAAGGGACAGGTGCATCAATTTTAAGGTTACTTCCAGGATTAAAAATCAATGGCCTGTAAGAAGAAGTTTGAGTCCAAATGGATGTGCCTCCTGCGTATACCAAGGTTGCACCACTATTAAAAATAATTCCTTTCAATGCACATGAATTACCTCCAAAGGGATAAGTACCAGCATAAGTTTTTACAGTACAAACTGATCCATTTTCAAAAAATAATGATCCACCTGCCTGGGTATTTAATGTTGAAATTCGGGATTGACCAACGGTAGCACTAAAGTTCCCAAAAATTCTTCCCGTTGCTCTTAAATTCAGATTTACTGTATTTCCCCACAAAGTATCTAATGATGTCAAGGATAAACTTGAGTTGGATTCAATATAAAGGTCTTCAGCAGATGTAGCATCACCCTTTATATCGATTGTACCAGTTGTAGCTGTGGCTCTTTGTATTGTTATATTTGCATAGTTAATTAGTCTCAACTGAGCGCAAGCAGTACTTCCGCTGGTAACATTAATGGCTCCAGTTGTCGGGTTTGATCCACCAACATTAGTTCCATCGATAATTAATATATCTGTAGTATCTGCGATTGGCCTAGCAGTTCCAGTTCCAGACAAGGATGTATTCCAATTAGAATTTGTTGTGAAACTAACAGGACCAGTTCCCCCAACCCAATAATAAGTAGTTTGACTAAATCCAAATTTGATAAATAATAAACTTAGGATAAGCAATGAAATCTGCTTCATTTTTAAATTTTTATAAAACAATGATGTGAAATAATATTAACTACTGAATGAAATCCTCTCTCATAGGATTGAATACATCAATCAATGTACCTTCTTCCAAACAAACAACTCCATGAACTAAATTTGATGGCACATAAAATACATCGCCTGCTTTCAACACTTTTTTCTCACCGTTGATTTCAACTTCAAATAAACCCTTCTCGATATTGGTCATTTGAATATGATAATGTTGATGCAAGGTTCCCACTCCTCCTTTTTCAAACTCAACACGAACCATCATTAGATTTTTATCATAGGCAAGGATTTTTCTTTTAACTCCCGGTGCCATTACTTGCCATTCAATTGAATCACTTTCGATAAACTCTTTGATTGGAAATTCCATTGTTTCTGATGTAGACATAACGATTGATTTTTTATTATTGATTCTATTTAATTATTTTATTATTATAAAAAACACAAATTGGACCAGTCCACTCAAATACATCCTTGCCCATTTTTATTCTGTGAATTTGTGTTGTTGAAAAATTATTATTGGATTGAAATATGATTAATTTCTTTTCTGCCAATGTTATTGAGGCAATTGTATAATTCTCATCATCCTGGATTTTACTTATATCTGTAATTGAAGAATAAGCGTTTGTAGCAATTTCAGAAACAGGATTAAAATTACCGTGTGGTTCGATTACATTAACGTAAGTTTGGCGATCCCCATTGGTTCTGATAATGTAAGAAGGATCATTTCTTAAATTAAAATGGGGGTCATTCGCACCTATTCGGGTAAAATAAATTGTTGCAGAATCATCAGTACTTGAACTAATCGTATAAAATGTATTTTGATTTAGGTAAGTGAATTGATTAAACTTGCCTGATACATTTGCTTCTGCTATTTTCCACAAATGCTGGTAACCATTTTTCGATCCTAAAGTCTGTAAAAAATCATTATTGGATTTGTATTTAAAATTAGTACTAATCACAGTTCCTAAATAATTGAAAGGCAAATCGTATTGATGAGAAGAATCGGATAGATTCCTGAAAATATCTACAATGACAGGCTTGGGTATGTTAGGTAAAGTAAGCATGCAAATAGTTCGCTGCATTTTAACATCAGTGTATGCAGTTGAATCCATTGCTATCACAACTTGTACATTACCTTTACCGTATGAACTGAATAACTTTATCGGATGATTTTTTTCGCTAACAGACTCGTCACCATTGTAATGACTGATTTCATCAACGGTTACAGTGTTATGTGCAATAGTTTGTTGAGTGTATGATTTTGTTTCAGGCAAATATCTTCCACCCCATTTTTGTTCAATATTGATAAATCTTGCTGCGCCATAATCCTGTAATACTTCGTTCCCGTTTTCATACAGATTGATATTAAGTTTATCAAAATGACCATGAGCCATACCATGAGAACTGTATTTATAAACCAATGAAGTGAGATGAGAATCTTTTCCACTTCTTAAAACAGTTACTCCACCTTTATTTCCTAAAGGGCCATCAGTATATTCTGCAGATTTGTATGGGTAAAAAGGCAATATGTTTTTTTGTTTTTGTAAAGCATTGGATACGGATAAACCTGCTTGATTTAAAATAACTCTACCTTGTGATTTAATGACAGGTAAATAAGCAGGTTTACATCCATAGATTTGAGAGGCAATATCCAAAGCAACTACCACTTCATTTGTTACAAAGGTTTTATCCTTTAATGCATCATTGTAAGAATAAAATACACCATTCAAATTTGTTTGTTCCAATGCACCTTCCAAAGCTTTCTCTAAAATATTGTTTCTGTATGTAAATATTTTCAATTCAGGATTAAAATTATTAATCGAATTGGCAAACAAATAAAAAGGTAAAATTGCATATCTGGTATAGTAAGGACCTTCATTGTAATAACCATCAGGCGAAAACAACCCGTCTAATTGAGCGATAAAACCCGCTTTATGGTCTTTATGGCTTCCATACAACGCCATATCAATGTAATCCTGATTATCTGTTGCTATTCCGACTATTCCTACTCCGGCACAAGCCCACACAGCATGATTATGAATTAAATCATACCATTCAGGTATTCCTTTTGTAAAATAATCTACTTCCGGCTTGAAGGCGCCATTTGCAATGATATTTCTTTCTTCCGGCGTTAAATAATCATGAATTAAATCAAAAGCCATACCTGCATATACCAACCAATTAGCATCATTTAATGCTTGCCAGAAAAGTCTTCCAGGCGAAGAACTTGTAGCTTGAGGATGATTTTTTAGAGTTGGATTTAACTGAGCATATTTAAACAACATTTGTTTAACTAAATCAGCATATTTTTTCTCACCTGTCAACTGATATAATTGACCACTGCCAAACATCAATAGGTAGTTGGCTTTGTGTTTATCGTGCGTATAACCACCGGCAGCATCTTTTGGAACAGGTACATCTATATCTTTTCCTAACCATTGATCAACTTCACTTTTCAAATCAAAAAAAGATTGCTTGTACATCAAATTTTCCGCTAAGCGACTTTTTACTTTATTGTACCCTATACTTGTTTCAAATACAATAGGATGTTTCTGAGCAAAAGCACAAAGTTGAATACCTGATAAAAGTATAATTAAAGTATATAATCTCATAAATTAAAAGTGGATACATTTTGTATCTGTGTAATTCGAAGGGACGGAAAGCAGATTGATTAATATGGGATTAGTTGGAATTCTTAAAATATTTCATTTCAAGCAAATTCGTTAAATACATACAAAGCAATCGGCGATGTAATATTAGGCCTAAATAGCAGTACACCCAATTACAAAAGACTAATTTTTATCTAATTTTTAAATGTTTTTCAGAATTATTACTAACAAATAGCAAAGTTTATAAAACAAATAACTAAATTTATTTCCGTTAACGATACCGGTAACGATGCCGGTAATTTCTCGCAATTTTTCGAAAACAACTATTATTTTTATCCCGAAAATGGAAAAGCAAACTACCATAAAAGACATTGCCCAAGCACTGCATGTTTCTACTTCCACTGTTAGCAGAGCATTGAGGGATGCAGCCGATGTGAAAGCCGAAACGAAAAAAGCTGTTAAAGCTTTGGCTGAAGAATTGGACTATCAACCAAACAAACTTGCGTTAAGTTTATTAAACAAGAGAACCAACACCATAGGTGTAATCATTCCAAACCTTGATTATGTTTTAGCAACCATGGTAAAGGGAATTGATGAAGTAGCTCTCGAAGCCGGATACACAGTAATGGTTTGTCAAAGCGATGAAAGTTTCGGTCGTGAAATTGTCAATACAAAAAGACTGTTGGATAGTTTTGTAGATGGTTTCATCGTATCTGTATCCAGTGAAACTAAAGTGTATGAACACATTAAGAAAATTCAAAACCGAAAAATACCGCTTGTATTATTTGACAGAATCATCAAAAATGTAAACGTACCTAAAATTCATTTGGATAATATTGAAGGAGGCAGACAAGCAACACAACATTTAATTGATCAGGGGTTTAAAAAAATTGCCATCCTTGCAGGGCCTGAAAATATGAACATCAGCAATGATCGTAAAGAAGGATATATTCAAACGCTAAAAGAAAACAAGATCAGAATTGACAAAAGTCTTATTATCCATTGCGACTTTAATCAGGATTTTGCTAAAGAAGCAACAAAGGAACTATTGTCTCAAAAAAATCCGCCTGATGCAATATTTACCATCAGCGACAGAATGGCGATTGGTGCAATGTTAGCCATTAAAGAAAAAGGACTAAGAATGCCAAGAGATATAGGATTGGTTGGATTCAACAACGAACCAATTACCAGCCTTGTATCACCTTCCATTTCCAGTGTAGAAATGTTTGCATTTGATATAGGCAAAGCAACTGCCAAGTTATTTCTTGAAATGCTTCACAGTGATGCAGATATGTCGAACGAAGAAATTGTAATAAAACCCAAACTCTTTGTGAGAGAATCATCTAAAAGAATAGCTTCCAAAAAATAGCATGCCATGAAAACCCTCTCCTGTTGTATATTGTTTATCCTTTTGTATGATTTTTCGGCTTTCAGTGAAAATTATTACGTAAAAAATATAGATGAATTAAATAGTTGTAATAAAAAAGCTCTACCTGGAGATGTCATTGTATTAAAAAATGGGATTTGGAATAATTGTTTTGTATCCATTACATGCAAAGGAAATAAAAATGCCGAAATTTATTTCAAAGCAGAAAAAAACGGAAAAGTAATTTTTACCGGAAACAGTTCCTTTCACATAGGAGGAGAATATATCAAAATGGAAGGCTTTTATTTCAAAGATGGATTTTCCAATGATCTTGATGTATGGGAATTTAAATCTGAAAATGAAGTTGCCAATCATTGCCGAATTTCAAATTGTTCAATCGAAAATTATAACAATCCCGGCAGATTAAGTGATAACAACTGGGTCGTTTTTTATGGTAAAAACAACAGAGTTGATCATTGCATATTCACCAATAAAACTAATCTTGGCGTTTTGTTGGCGGTAAAAATGGACGATGACAGAAGCAGAAACAGCAATCACCTGATCGACAGCAACTATTTCGGATTCAGAAAACCTCTGGGAAGCAATGGTGGTGAAATCATCAGAATTGGATTGGCTCAACATTGCACTTTCAACAGCAATACCATTGTTAGAGACAATGTTTTTGATCATTGTGATGGCGAAACGGAAATTATCTCAATAAAATCAGGAGGAAACACTATTCTTAGAAATATTTTTAAAGAATGTCAGGGAGCCGTTGTACTAAGACATGGAAACAACAACAATATTGAAAGAAATATTTTTGTAGGAAACAACAAGGAAGGCACCGGAGGTGTAAGAATAATTAATGAAGGAAACTGGGTAGTCAATAATTTATTCATTGCATGCAGAGGAGAAGGATTTCGATCCCCCCTCTCCATTATGAATGGTGTTTTAAATTCTCCACCTACCAGATACATGCAAGTTAAAAACAGCATCATCAGCAATAACACATTCGTGAATTGTTCTCCTATGAGTTTTTGCGAAGGTGCAGATTCAGAAAGATCAATGAGACCCGCCAATGTTTTTTTCTTTAATAATCTTTTTTACAACAAATTTGATTCTGCCATATTTTTATCTTCAGACAATATGGATGGTATTTATTTCAGTAACAATGTCACTTGCAATAAAACACCTACTCCTTCTGTAAATGGATTTTTAAATAAAACTGTTTCCTTCAAAAATTGGAACCGATTTAAAATCCCTGTTTTCAATGAATACACAAAAGCAGAATCTACATTACCTCAAAGTTTTACAGCACAAACAAATACCAGATTAACTTACGGATTTCCGGCAAATACAGGAAGTTCATTTCCAAATCAATTAAATGAAATCTCAAATAGTTGCATGATGAAAGGTGCAACATGGATGAAAAAATCAATGGTGGAATCTGTTGATAAAAAAATCCAAAAAACATCCTGCAATAATGCCGAAAGTATCTACAATCTATTAAATAAAAAACAAGAGGAGTATTTCATCGAATTGGACGGAACATCATATCAATTCACCAAACCGATTCTCTTACATAAAAACACTACCATTACCGGTAATTCAAATGCTATTTCTTTTAATTCAACCAATCAATTGTCTTCGTTATTTATTATTAAAAATGGCGTTTCCTTTAAAATAAATAATATCACCATTGACAATAGTCAATTGAAATGCAACAACTTTATTTCAACGGATTCAATCAGTGATTGCATTCACTATGCTATTTCAATCAACAATTCCACGTTCAACAATCTCAATTCAATTACAACTGATTTTTTAAACAGCCGTAAATCTTCTTACGCTGACAGTATTAATATATTACAAACGGTTTTCAATAATGCTAATTGTAATTTGTTTTCTCTGAATAATGAATCAGACAACAAAGGATTATACAATGTAGAAAACATTTCATTAAAATACAGCAAATTTGAAAATTGCACGGGAACAATTTTGTCGCTGTACAGAGGAGGAACAGACGAAAGCACCATGGGACCTACATTGACTTTTTCCGACAACAAAATCATTCATTGCAACAATAAAAAACCATTGATTGAATTAACAGGTGTGCAGCAATCATTCTTTACAAACAACAAATTCGATCATTCCAATATCAATTCAATTACTTTGATTTATACTGACAGAACAAAAGCGAAACACTTTCAGAAAAAAAATGAATTTATCAATAGCGGATACATTCAGGAAAACAAATTTGTAACCAATTTAAAATAAACATACAATGAAAATTATTCATCAAGTTCATCCCGAAGATTTTGTAAAGTACAATACTCAGCAAATCAGAGAGAAGTTTTTAGTTGATAAACTGGTAGAAGCAAACAAGATTAATTGCGTATACACACATTATGACCGTATGGTAATAGGCGCTGCTCATCCCACATCAACTGCCCTGACTTTAGGCACTTATGATGCACTTAAAAGCGAACATTTTTTAGACAGAAGAGAAATGGGGATCATCAACATTGGAGCAAGTGGCTCAATAACAGTTGATTCAGAAAAACATGCTCTTGATAAATTAGATTGCTTGTACATTGGCAAAGGAAAAAAGAATGTTGTGTTTGAAGGCAACGGAGCAAAATTTATTTTCTTTTCATGTCCTGCTCATGCTGAATATCCTGTACAATTAATGAAGGCCGTAGATGCAACACCTGCTGAAATGGGCGGCAGCGAAACAGCCAATCACAGAACAATTAACAAATATGTTCATACAGATGGCTTAAAAAGTTGTCAACTGATGCTGGGTGTTACTAATTTCAAACCAGGAAGTATATGGAATACAATGCCTTCTCATTTACATGATCGCAGAATGGAAGCTTATTTTTACTTCGATCTTCCAGAATCACAAAGAATCATTCACTTCATGGGCGAACCTCATGAAACAAGACATATGTTCTTAAATAATGAAGAAGCAATCGTTTCTCCTTCATGGAGCATTCACAGTGGTGTCGCTACAGCAGCGTATTCATTTATATGGGCCATGGCAGGTGAAAATATTTCATTTACTGATATGGATCCGGTTAATATTTTAAATTTAAAATAAACAAACATGTTAAATTTCAGAGTAGATAATAAACTGGCGATTGTAACAGGTTGTAACAAAGGAATCGGTTTATCCATAGCAATTGCTTTGGCTGAAAGCGGTGCAGATATTATTGGAGTGAGCAGTAAAATGAAAGAAACAGGAGATGAAATTAAAAATGCTGTTACTAAAGCAGGAAGAAAATTTTATCCTTATAACGCTGACTTTACCAGCAGAGATTCCATTTATCAATTTATAAGAGATGTTCAAAACGATCATCCAAAAATTGATATTCTTATCAATAATGCTGGTCATATTTTACGAAACCCTGCAGCAGAACATTCAGATGAATACTGGGATACAATTATTGACATTAACCTGAATGCTCAATTTATCATCACACGTGAAATCGGTAAACAGATGATAAAACATAACTACGGTAAAATCGTTTTCACCTGTTCACTTCTGAGTTTTCAGGGTGGAATCAATGTTCCGGGATATGCTGCCAGTAAAGGTGCTGTAGCGTCATTATTGAAAGCTTTTGCAAACGAATGGGCAAAATATAGCATTACTGTAAATGGCATAGCACCTGGTTATATTGCAACGGATAATACAACTATGTTAAGAGCTGATGAAAACAGAAATGCATCAATATTGTCAAGAATTCCAGCAGGTAAATGGGGGAACCCAGAAGATCTCGCAGGAGGATTTGTATTTTTATCATCCCCGGCTTCTGATTATGTAAACGGAACTATACTTACAATTGATGGTGGGTGGATGGGAAGATAAAGCCTGAATCATTTTAATACAAAAGGGACTGAATACTTCATCGTACATCAGTCCCTTTTTTGTGACTACGTTAATAATATTTCCTTATCGCTCAATATATTGATACTGCTATATTTTCAATAAATAGCTACTCTCCTTGGTGAAAATGATTTGAAAAACCTTCACTTTATCTATGGAATGGCTTACTGAATGTTCAAGAACTAACACTAAGGTAGAGAAAAAATGGATGTAAAAAACTGTGTGATGACGAATCATTATACAGCATTCAGAAACTCAATCTGAGCTAATGAATGCTTCTATTCCTCCAACAATAAAATCTGTTCTTTTTTGTTCGGTGTAATCCAAATTAGCACTTACCCATTCATATAAAAAATCTTCCTTTGAAATTTTCTGAAATTCATTTTTTAGATACGCTCTCAAGTGGGCTGGCGATTTTTCTATTTCATCCCAAATAGCATTTCTATTGTTCAACACATACACCATATCCTCAAAATCAGAGCTCATACGACCATCTCCACCTCCTCTACCCTTATATGCTTCCATTTTAGAAGCTAGAAAGAAAACAGGTTCCAGTAGTTTAATGCTAAGGCCTTCATCTAATCGCTTTTCCATTGGCTTTCCAAAACCTTCTTCATACCATTTGTTAGTAAATCCGAGTACAGTGCTAGTTGTTGGCATTACATCAACTATGATTCCCTGAATTTTGAAGCGACAAATTACTCCCGATTCATGGTCATTGACAAATCCCTTCTTACGCAATTGTTCTTCAATAGCTGCATATCCCGAATAATGAACCAACTCTACTAAAATATCAACATCATCTGTTGGCCTTACTTCGCTTGCTGGTCTATCCGTGTATAATGAAACAGTTGCACCACCAACAAAAAGAACTGATTGGGTCATTTCGCCCAATGCTTCGCAAACTGCTTTTATTCTTGTGATGTTTTGATGGTGACTCATGCCATTATTTCTTTTTCAAGTTCCTTTATTGCTATTTTTTTTTCACGGACGCGTCCAACACGAATAACGTCTATACAAGCGAGCCATTTATACAGCTGTTCATCTTTACCAACGGCTATTGTTGCGCCCGAATAAAGCGGTGCAATAGACAATCCTCGTGTAGTTCCCTTATCGTAAGGCCAAACGTACTCCAATTCTGCGTTAATACGATTTTTAAAGAAAGGATGAGAATGTCCCGTTGGGATTCCTGTTACCAGTGTACCCGGAACCTGTGGAAAAACATAATGCACACCGTGTTGAATAAATTCAAGTAATGATTGGCGATGAACCCTTCGCCTACTCTCGTCGATCAACCCTGCAATATGACTGCGATTAAGGGATTCTGAAATTTCAGATATGCTTATGGACAATTCACTGGCCAAATCGCGATATTGCCAATCTTTTTTGTCGTAAGTCAGTATTTTAAGCAGGATAACGATATCCTGTGGTCGCATACCATTATGTGTTTTCATAACACAAAGATATATTATTGTTCGCGAATTGCAAACAGCGAACAAGTTTTTTTACTTTTGTGATAATAGCAATATGTTGCAATGGAAACTTGAACTGAATATTTTATTACTGCATAATTACAGCATAATGGCAAAGAATGACATGATAAAACATCAATTCTCAAAAGGATTTGACCCAAAAAGAAACAATAACGGCGCACCCCGAAAATTGATTTCATCACTTTCGGAGTTAGGATATACAAATAGGCAGGTATCAGATACTATGCTCAATTTACTGGCACTATCTATAAGTGAAGTAGAAAGTATTAGCGAAAATGAAAATTTTTCAATACTGGAAAGAATAATAGCTAAAGCACTCATTAAAGATTTGAGCAAAGGCAGTTTGTGGAATGTTGAAACCCTATTAAGTACAGCTATGGGCAAACCGAAAGAAACTACTGCCATTGAGCAGGATAACAAGCTGGAAATCGTTTTTGTTAAAGGAAAAACTATCCTGTAAAACATTAATAAATCATTTGTTTACAGAGTCTTTATCGATTATGGCGATATAGATTTTTATTAATGTCCAAAAAATTCCAAATGGTATAAAGAAACGAATCAATCGCAACCAATCAGAATTTAAAATACCAGATAGATTAAATTCATTTCTAAATAATTCAATAGTTAATCCAACTGCGGAAACTATGGTAAAAATTATACTAACCCCCCAAAAAAAATTTACAATTAAAAGCCAATTAGGTATGTCTTTTTTTTCAGAGTTTTTTTCCATGAGTTTTCATTTATCCAATAGAAGTAAATAGAATAATAAAAATCAACTAAAACAAAAGTGCGGCTGCAGATGCTGACGCAGCAATAGCAATACTTAACATTATTAATAAAACAACTGAACATCCTTTATTACCAGCAGAAACGGCTTTTAAATCTTCATCAGTTGCCCCAGTCAATGCTTTACCTAATCTTTCAAGGAAAGCATCTACCATTTTGTCAACAGTAATTTGATGACCATTATTTCTAATTTTCTCTGAAACAAGAATATGAATATTTGTGTTACCGTTTTCTAAAACTTTTAAAGTTATATTCATCGAAATCATTTCAAGACCCGTCAGTTTTCCTATTCGATAAGTATTGAAAGTATCGTTTTGAGAATGCATTGTGTATACACCTTGTTTTACAACTCTTTCAATATCTAGTTTAACTTTATCCATAGGATAATTCAAATCTATGTTTCTTTCAATATTAGTTGATGCTATCATATTATGCAAATTGTTTTTTATAAAAATATAATAAAAACATTAAAAAAGAAGGTTTTTACAATCTTATTATTTCCATTATGTTTCGGAAATGTTTCGGAAATACATAAATAAAAAAGGGCTTCAATCTCTTGAAACCCTTTTCTGTACTGTGTGACCTTCATCAGACAGAATTCAAACCAAATCATTCAAAGATTCAAGGAAATATACCAACTCAAAAGGTATTTCAATGTAAAACTCATTGATGTAAACAATAATAGCAAAAATCCGTAATTGTATGTGTCTGTATTCCAGACTCCAAATAAAATCTGATTCTCCGTTTTAAGATTTTGGCTTAAATAATTGCCTCGGAATCAATTTTATAGAAATTTAATGACTTATATCATATTCTTGCTGTTGAGCTAATAATGTTGTTGAAATAGAAACATTTTCGTTTGGTTTAATATCAAAATTTTCCAAAGCAAAAATAAATGTGGTATTAAACGCATATAAATCCTCTTTATTTACCCAACCTTTTGTTACAATATGTAATGGCCAATCATACACTAATACCTCTCCGATTTTTCTAGTTTCCACTAATTTATCCTTATAAATAATATACTCATTAACACCTAACCATTCAATACCAGAAGGAGTAATAGCCCAATTACCAAATTTAATTTCATTCATATTTTATTTTTTTATTAATAAAGTTAATAATAAAAAATCAAGAAAGATTATTAAAAATAGCTTTACTACTCTACCGATATTAACCCTAGCTTTTTAATCTTTGTGACAGTATTCAAATGCACCCCAGAAAGCTTGGCTGCCTCAACTCCCTTGTAGCCCTTCTTAAGATATTCCAAAGCCTTCTTGTTTTTTTCTTTAGACAAGAAGGCCAAAGTATCTTCTTTACTCCCCTTTACTCTCCCTTTGTAAATGCCACGAAGCTTTCCAAGTCGTATCCCTTGCATCTGGTTTTCTCTTATCTGGGAGCGATTCATTTCTGCTACCACCCCTAAAATGCTAATTATCATTTTACTAATTGGATTTTCTTTACCATTATCGTCTAAAGTACTCAATCCCTGAGAAATGAAGTGGATACAGATTCTATGTTGATTGAAAAAATGAATTGTATTGATAATATCACGAAGGTCTCGTCCAATTCTATCAATTGAAATTGCTGAAAGTGATTTCAGAATACCTTTTTCAATAAGGTCTTTAATTTCTTTACCGCCAGCTCTTTCAAAAAAAGGTACTGAACCTGAACACTTATCCTCAATTACCAATTGGTAATCCTTTTCATTGACCTTTTGTCTATCAGTCTTTTGGTCTAAGCTGGAAACTCGGCAATAAAGCACTTTCATATTCACAATTTTAGATTAATAAATATTTAACCCTAAAATTATGAAATATTAACCATTTTACCAAAGAAATCAAGAAGGAATCTTAAAAATCGGATTCACATTTTCAGGTATACCCATAAAAAGTGATGAAAATAGAATCGTTGAATTTATTTTCAAAAGCTAAAAGAAAAATGCCAAATGGGAGATTTGATTATAGGAAAATTAATGCGACATCATGCTAAACGAAAAATAATATCTAATAACCTCAATCTCTTTAAAAAAGCAAAAATCAAGATTCTATAACAGATAAATCTAAATTTTTCAATTCAATAAAACGCTCATTTATGACCTTTCAAAATATAGATTAAAAATATACCAAAACCAACAAAGGATAAAACCAATAAAGTGATTATTCCTATAGACACTAGCCGTTTGTAATGTTCATTCTTAACAAATTTGAAAAGAACATTGCTTACAGCCAGTAGCAAAAGTATAAACAACAAATAATAAATTGAGCACATAATAAACGTGTCTGCAATTGATGTATGAAGAATTTTTTGCAGAGCCCCGTATAAAAAAAACACAAATCCTAATATTAAACTTGAATCAATTAATGTTCTTGTGAGTGAAAAATAATTAGCGGAGGATACATTGTTATCATTCTGAAAAGATGAAGAATTTGAATCAGCTTCAAAATTCTCCTCGCTCATCAGAATCTCCTGTTTTAATCTCTTAAATTCATCATCTGAAATTCTTTTAGACTCAAAAAGATTTTTAAGTTGAACTAATTCTATAATTTTTTTTGACATAGTTTATTGTTTTTCTTCATTTTCAATACCTATAGAAGTTTTTTTATACCCTGGCCACTCATCTCTAGAATAAGACCAGCCGCATTCTTTCATTTTTCTCTCAAATAATTCAAACACTTTTTTCTCATAATTTTCTGGCAAATCATTTGATTTTATTGTTTCCCTTATACCCGAAAGCATGAAATTGTTAATCAAACCGTCAACATATAATTGCTCATCCCATCTTCTTGAAGAATTTTGATAACTACTTGCTTTTTTCCATTGTTCACAATATTCATCAGCTTCTTTATTTACATAGCCCTCCAAATCATCATAGGTTTGCAACTTATTAGTATTGTATCCAGAATCCTTTTTATGAAAATTAATAACCCCTGTATCATAAAGGTTATAAAATAATACAAGTCCTATTATAATAACAAAAAAAAATATGTTTAGCCATTTAGGTATTCTAGCTTTAGCTTTCATTTGACTTGTAATTTCTTGAAAATCATAATTTTCCTCTAACTCGCTTTTTACATTTTTTTTGCCAAAAATAATTTTACTAACTTCTTGGATAGTTGACTCCTCATCTTGCAATAATTGAAGTTTCAATTTATCGTACTCTTCTTGCGAAATCAATTTTTCATCTAGAAGCATTTTTAAATTTGAAAGACTTTCAATTTTATCCATATGAATATATTTTTAGAATTAAAGGAAAAGAAAAAAGCATCAAATCAAAAAAGAGTATGCACTTGTATTTCTCTGAATATTTCTTGTTACTTAAAAAAAATGAAATAAAAATTCTAAAACCAAATTGAGTAATCCCAAAAAGAAAAAAAAAGAATGAATTTTTGTTGAGTAAATTCGCTGAGAAAAAGTCAAACAACATACACTTATAAAGCCCCCTCGTTAAACCACAAGAGAAGCATTCTCTATTAACTGTTAATCTATACTGACAATTGATGTTGAGTTGAAAAACATTTACGACAACAACATATATAAAAATAAATACTAAAAAAAATAGTATTATTTTGTTAGCATATAGGTATGCGTTTGTTTTATTTTTAAAATTCGGTTCAAACATCTCTACTTCAATGTTTCTTGCCATGAAATCCCATAATAAACCCAAGCAATAACTAGTAAAACGATAGAAATCCCAGCAGCAATTCTATCATATTTTGTTGAGGCCACCCTTGAAAAAATAAAGAATGAGGAATACACATTATAAATTGATAATGAAATTCCACCCAAATACATCATACATGGGCTAATAGTAATTACATAGATTAAAAGCAACCCTGATATAATTCCACAAACCGAAAATAAAGGAAAGTTGAATCCTTCCCTTCTTGATATTATTTCGTCAACTGCATGACGTGAAAATAATTTGTTCTTTAATTCAATCTCATCCTTAGTCATATCAAATCCAGCAAATATCAGTTTTGATTCAATGAATTTTCTGAGTTGATTTAATTCATTTTTAGGGATATTATCAATATCTAAATATTCAATCTGAGGAGTTGAAATTATATTTCCTTTGCTGTCTTTAAATGATTTAAAGAACACTTTTTTATTTGGTTTATTTATATTGAATGAGTTAGATGAAACAGAACTAATACTAATTGTGTCTTCTTTTAATAACTCCTCCTTCAATTTATTAAACTCTTCATTATTTATTACGCCAGATTTTAATAAAGTATTTAATTCATTAAGCTTTTCAATTTTATTCATAATTTAAATCTTAGCTATTTACAATCATAATATATAAATGAATGTGGGCCCATCCCTCCCCAACTATATCTAATTCCATCAAATGTTAATTCAACGGTATTACAACCGCTTACTTTAATTTTATTCCAACGACAAGTTATTTCAAAATCTTTTTCGTCAATAGAAGTTCCTAATTTTGTGTTTCTTGGTTCAGATTTATAGTCAGCCTCCCCCCATAGTTTTGCTAAGTCTGAATAATTATAATATTTAATATAATCATACAATTCATCTTTACTTGAAAATTCTGTTTTTGGACCTGAAGATGAATTTGAATTAGATTTTGAATTTGATGAGTCCTCTGAGGCGAATGCCACAAAAATCATAGTTAATATAATCAATGCCGATGCGAAGTGTTTAGACATTTTTTTCATTTAAGTTATTTTTAGATGAAGTAATAATTGTAGAAAGTAAAATTCCCATAACCAGTAGTATTAGGTCAAGAACATCAAAAGTTCCATTTGTAATTTTAAAATACTGTAAAATTTCAGGAATAAGAATAATTACACAAGATGTCAAAAGCCAAAACCAATAACCAGTTTCTCTTTTATTCCAGATTAAATTAATAGAATAAATAAAAGAATAAGCCCACAATCCATCAGGTAATGAATTTACAATCCAATTTGGTAAAAATTTTTGAAAGATTCCAAAGTGACATCTCAAAAAAGTTACTAATCCAGAAAGTCCAAATGCATTAAACCAATTAAAAACATTAAGTCTTAGAGTTCTGAAACACAAATAAATACTAAGCCCTATTATGATTGGAGCAAAGCAATTAATCCCTATTTCTAATTTTGAAGCTTTCAAATAGATTCAGTTATATAAAACAAGAGTTATTGTAATAACTCAAAATTAAATCATTTTTCAATTGGATACATATATGTATCCATTATATTTTTTCACTAGAACGACTTTTGAAAGGTGAAAAATCTTTCAAAAGTTAAAGCATTTGGTATTCATCTGAGAAGATTGAGGGAAAGTGCGGGAATGAGCCAACAAGACCTTGCAGATACAGCAGAAATAGCAAAAATTACAATACAAAGAATTGAAAATGCCAAATATTCTGCCACGCTTGATATGTTAATTACCATATCAAAAGCTTTACAAATCTCACTTTCAGAGCTAACAGATTTTTAAATTAAATGTTAGACAAATCAGGTGTCATAGGCATAAAAATAACTCAGGTATTCTTTTGTTAGGTTGACATATTTATTTCTAAAATGAAATACTACACAACAAAACGAGAAGCAGAAGACGCTGCTGAAGCAAACAATTATCTTCTAGGTCAAGAAATGTCTCCGCCCTATGAATCATATCCAATCACATCTATCACCGTTGAAAAGGCAAAAAAAATCAAGGGTTCATCGTTGTACTCTCTCATGATGTGTTTGGCAATGGCTGGCCAGAAACTACAGGTTTTTGCTGTCCACAAGTTGAGCTTGATGATTACCTAGATGTCATGGCACCAACGTTCTTGTAAAAGAAGGCAATATGGCTATTAATCAATTAGAGGCGAAATTTGGAAATCCATCTGATTTTGGCATAAACATTACCAACTTGAGAAGTTGATGAAATCCTGGTCTACTTCCTGGCCTCTGGAAGCCATAATTACATTTTTGAAGCATATCTGGCATGTAAGGTACACATTTGTGGTTATCCTTCATTTAAAATTAAAAATGGCTTTTTGTTTACTCTAGAATATTTATTGATAGATTTCATAAGTACTATTTTTAAATGACCTCATTTCATTTCTTTGGAATGAGGTTTTTATTAAAATTTAAAAATGAAAATATTAATCATTGACGAAAATAGTTTAGACCTAGAAAGTTTTATCAATCTAGTAAACTCAAATTATGAACATGACATTGTTGGATGCGAATCCAATTCTGAAGGTATTGAATACCTAGAAACTGCATTAAAAAAAAGAATCAAAATAGATGTAATTTTCCTAGACGTGAAAAATGACGAAATCCTGAATTCTACAACACTACTTTTAGCCAATCAGTATAAAAAAATAATAAACCCAAAATTATCAATTGTGATTTTCACAATTGATAATAAATCTAAGCTAATGCAGGATGCAATAGATATTGAGTATGCTGATTATTATATCTCAAAGACTATTTCATCAGCAGATTTAGACTTATTCATTTCAAATCTTGACCTTCGTAATTAAACCTATTTAAGGAAGAGCTTCCCCCGTAGGTACCTCCCCCGTTATCCGCCTCCCTTAAGACATTTGACCCCTCCCATATTTAGAGGGTGACCTTTTACGCAAAATTTTCCTGGCAAAAAAATTGAAATAAAAATATCAAGGGTCTATTTTCAAATAATTATTTTATAGATTTTTCTGAAGTAAAATATTAATTAATTTATGTGTTCCTAACTGAACTAGACTATCACGGTAACGCTGAGAAGCCTTGCAAAAAATTTCGCTTTTAATGATTGGAAAATACAAGAAAAATATCATGTGCTTTGTTAAATGACAAGATAATTTTCATTCTGATTTTTTTCAAATAGACTTTATTTTTCTAAGCAATTTATTACAATTAGACATATTTATAATTATAAGGAATCATATTCCCCTCGGTGCTGCTGGTTAGCTTCCAGCAGCTGCCTTCCGAGGTTAATAATTAGGCAAATAAACTGGGTATTTATGAAATACACCAGCATCAATAAGGCATACGTTGAATGTATCAGATAAATTTATTTGAAAATTTAAAATCTCCCACTAACCCAATATTTATTACTCTTGAAGAATATGTTGATTGGGTAAAAAATGGAAAAAATCAACAAAAGGTATTAACTGGTCGTCTTCATAAAAAAGGAAGTATAGAATATAACAAAGCAAAGGAAGCCAGCCCTTGTGTTACTATTAATTTCTTGTACAATGGATACAAATCCGATGATAATATTATTTCAAGTACTGGATTGATTTATTATGATATTGACACCCCACAGTCAATTGAAGCAATTAAGCACATTGACGAAAGAAAAATCCATGTCTTGAATAAGTCGTTTGGAGGGAATGGATATTCATTGATAATCCAAGCTAGTGGAATCACTGTAAATAATTTCAGTGAAAGCTATGTATCAATAGCCAAAGAACTTGGTATTGAGAATCTGTTTGACCAAAGCGCATTTAAAAAATCACAATTCACTGCTTTATCTTATGATTCTAACATTTCCTATAATCCTAACTCTTATATATTCTCTGCTATTGAATCAAAAAAGGTATCATTCAGTGGTAATATGTCTTCCTCTCTAGATTATTTACAACGGAATGATTCTTTTTTAAACAAACAAAATAGTTTTAGATATACCAATGCAAGTGATTTTGTAGACACTGAAAATGAATATCAAGTGTTCCCTGAAGGAATTGATGTGGCAAAAATAAATATACCAAGAAATATACCTATAGGGAACAGAAAAAATGTATTAATTGCAATAGTTAATCAGATTGTTAGCTTAAACCCTCACTTATCAAAGGAGAGAGTTTTGGAAATGACAGTCAAAATAAACGAAATAATCACAAAAGAACCCTTGAATTATAAAGAGGTTTTGGGTGTTGTAAACAGCATATTTAAATATAAGCAGGATGGCACTCTAAAACCAATAAATAACAAGAAGAGAAAGGTTATATTCAAAGAGAATTCTAAGTTAACCAAAATTGAAAAAATAGCTATTTCCAATAGAGAAATTGGGAAATTAAGAAGTGGAAACACAAAGCAAAAGATTTATAATGCTATTAAAAACTGGAACAGTCAAGAGAAAATAACCGCTAAAAGAGTTGCAATAAAAATCAACATGGGTGAAGCTACTGTTAAGAGGTATTGGAAAGAGTTTAAGCATACCATTAGGTCCAAACAAATTTAGGTAACAATTTATTAACTACTCTCAAATGCCTATCTAGATTGAATTTCATAAGATATAAAAAAAATATTTTTAAATCAACTTGCAAAAATTTTGTTTGGTTCGTATATTTGTTTTGTATTCTAGCGTTAAAATATATCATCTTGTATTGAGCTCATAAAAAGATGATTTCAGCAAACTCCACACTAAAATAAAAAGCAGGTTTCTGTTTTAACCATTCGTCCAGGTCTAAGGTATGGTCTGTACATGGCCAAGTATTGTCCATGCCAAAGAGACGGGTCTTGTTATGACCTTAAAAGAATAATTCTCTACTCCGAAAAAAAATGAGAATGGAGTCGGGTTACAATGATAAATATTGAAAAATTAAAAAAGCAATTCAATATAAAAGACAATGAAATAAAAATAATAATTGAAGAAATGTATAAAATCGGGTATCTAGAATACCAATTATTTAATAAAATTAAAAACAATAAAAAATGGAAAAAGCAATAATATACACAAGAGTTTCAACAGACGAACAAGCTGAAAAAGGATACAGCTTAAGAGACCAAAAACAAAGGCTGGAAAAGTACTGCCAAGCATATAAAATTGAAATAATAAAACACTTTGAAGACGACCACTCAGCAAAAACATTTAATCGTCCAGAGTTTAACAAGTTACTTGAGTATCTTAATAAAAACAAAGGTCAAGTAACAAAACTACTAGTAGTAAAATGGGACAGATTTTCTCGTAACATGGAGGCATCTCTAAATATGATTAGTAAGCTCATGAGGTTAAAAGTGACAGTTGAAGCAATTGAACAACCATTGGATGAGGATGTACCAGAAAATCTATTAATGAAGGCCTTTTATCTTGCTGCACCACAAGTTGAAAATGCAAGACGTTCCTTAAATACAACTAATGGAATGCGAAGAGCACTGAAAGAAGGAAGATATGTATCAAATGCTCCCTATGGATTTAAAAATGTAAGAGATGAAATGAAGAAGCCGATAATTGTTCATTCTAATCTAGCTCCATTGATTAAAAAGGCTTTTGAGTTGATATATTCTGAAACATGGCAGATTGAACCTCTTAGAAAAAAGCTTTATAAAGAAGGTTTGAAGGTAAGCAGGAGTAACTTTTATTCACTACTACGAAACCCCATCTACTGTGGCAAAATTAGAATAAAAGCATTCAAAGATGAGCCCAAACAAATTGTCCAAGGAATTCATGAGCCAATAGTCAGCGAAGAGCTTTTCTATGGAGTTCAAGATATATTGGATGGTAAAAAAAAAGCAAACACAAATACTCATCTGTTAATTGCGCATATCCTCTAAGGGGTTATTTAATTTGTCCTCAATGTGGAAAGTCATTAACTGGAAGTTCTGCAAAAGGAAATGGTGGAAAGTATTACTACTATCATTGTACAAAAGGTTGCAATGAAAGACATAAAAGTGATATTGTAAATACAGATTTTGAGAGCTGGCTTGGAGATGTAAAAACATCTCCAGAGCTGGCCTCTCTGTATCATATGGTTATTGAAGACATTTTCAAACAAAATGAAGGAGACAATGCTACTGAAATCAAAAAACTTCAAAAATCAATAAACGATAATAATGAATTCATGAACAAAACACGAGCAAAATTTATTAATGATGACATTGACAAAAATGATTTTAATGCCATCAAAGAGAATATTAACCAAGAGAACATAAGGCTTGAAAGTAGAATTGCTGATTTGAAAAATACAGAAAGCGGATTTGCTGAATATTGCCGATTTGGGTTGTCCTTGGTTAGCAATATTGATGAATACTACAAAGAATCAGAAATTGAAGAAAAGCAACTGATACTTGGTTTGATTTTCCCAAAAAAATTAAAGTATTCAAATAAACAGTTTCAAACCATAAACCCGAATGAGATGCATGTACTACTATTCAATATGGATAAGGGTTTCAGAGAGGGGGAAAAAGAAAAGAGCAGCAATTTTGCTGCTCAATCCTCTGTGGTGACCGCGTTAGGATTCAAACCTAAAACCTTCTGATCCGTAGTCAGATGCTCTATTCAGTTGAGCTACGCAGCCAATTTTCTTTTCTTTTCCTTTATTTTCTTTTTACTATGATTATCAATGATTTAGGAAAAATACCTTTTCATCCGTTTGTCTCCCTTTTTATTGACTTTCATTGGTTTTTTGCACATTTTTTGCAAATCCGATTTTAAGGAACCCCTCTCGTTTTAACGGTGAAAAATCACTGCTATCACTTTTGGGACTGCAAATATAAATTAAAAGACATGAAAAATCAAATTGTTGTGGTTCGTGTCGACACGGAACAAAATGTACAACAACAAACTATATCCCCTCTAAAAAACAATCATGGATATAATCTACCACATCAATCAATTGATTCTTCTCTTTATATTTTTTCAACTGCCTGTCTGCACCAGTTCCATTAGCAAGAATATCCTGCACACTTTTAACGGCTACCTCACCTCCCAAATGAGGAATAATATCATCTACAAAATTCAATAACTCCTCTATTAATACCTTCGTATTTATTTCTGTTTCTTTTCCAAAATCAATCATATTACCCTCTATACCATACCTGCTTGCCCTGAACTTATTTTCATTGATTAGCGCACGGCTGTACATCATAAAATTCATATTCTGGGTTCGTAGTTTATATAACTTGGCACATATTGCCTGAAACAATCCTGCAATGGCAATGGTTTCCTTTATTGTTAATGGAATATCACAAATCCTGAATTCTACCGTGTTAAAAACGGGATGAACCCTGAGGTCCCACCATATTTTCTTTGCATTGTCAATACAGTTTGTTTTAATAAGTATCTTAATGTAATTGTCATAATCTTCAATGCTATTAAAAACATCCGGAATACCTGTTCGGGGAAACTTCTCAAAAACTTTTGTACGAAATGATTTATATCCTGTTTGTCTACCCTCCCAGAATGGAGAGTTTGTACTTAATGCAAATACATGCGGTAAAAAATATCTCGCTGTGTTTGCAATATGTATTGCCATTTCTCTTGACTCCATTCCAATATGCACATGCAATCCAAAAATCAAATTGCTTCTTGCCGCTTCTTGTAACTCATTCACTATTTCATTGTATCTAACATGATCTGTTATCAATTGTTTCTCCCAATGACTGAAAGGATGAGTACCGCTTGCACCTACCTTCAAATTCATTTCCCCGGCAATATCTGCAATGGTTTTACGCATATTGCTGATATCATTGAAAGCATCTGATACATCTTTACAGATGTCTGTTCCAACTTCCACAACAGCCTGGTGCATTTCAGCCTTAACCTTATCCTTGAAAATCTTTTGCCCCTCCTGAACAATCTTTTGCTGATGGCTTTTCAACTCACGGGTTAAC
>CANFOP010000016.1 GCA_947448685.1 Chitinophagaceae bacterium
ACTTTCCTCTTGTTTATCTGCAAAATCAAGTTGAAGCTCCCTTGAAACTTGCAGAAGCAACGGATAAGTTTGATATCATTGTTAATGCATCAGGTGGTGGAGTAAAAGGACAAGCTGAAGCAACCAAACTGGCTATCTCAAGAGCATTGCTTGAAGTAAGCGCTGATTATCGTCCTGCTTTAAAAGCTGCAGGATTATTGAAGCGTGATCCTCGTTCTGTTGAACGTAAAAAACCAGGTCGCAAAAAAGCAAGAAGAAGCTTCCAGTTCAGCAAGCGTTAATATTACTATATCGTTTGAGGTTCATGGAAATCTTACCAATGAGCCTCAAACTTTACCTATTCAAACTATAAATTTTAATAATGGAAAATACATCTTTACAACAACAACTTCTGGAAGCTGGTGTTCACTTTGGTCACTTGAAGAAAAAGTGGAATCCTAAAATGCTTCCTTACATCTTTGCAGAAAAGAAAGGTATTCATATCATTGATTTGAATAAAACAGTTGAAGGCCTTCAGGAAGCGGCCGCAGCCATGAAAGCCATTGCCCGCAGCGGTAAAAAAATCATGTTTGTCGCTACAAAAAAACAAGCAAAAGAAATAGTACAAGAAAGTGCTAAACGCGTAAACATGCCTTTCGTAACTGAACGTTGGTTAGGAGGAATGCTTACCAATTTCAATACAGTTCGTAAGAGTGTGAAAAAGATGCAAAGCATTGAAAAGCTATTGGCAGACGGAAGTGCAGAAAATCTAACTAAAAAAGAAAGACTTACCCTTACAAGAGATAAAGATAAAATGGAAAAGGTATTGGGCGGTATTGCTCAAATCAGCCGAGTTCCTGCTGCATTGTTTTTGGTAGATATAGGTCATGAACACATCGCATTAGCGGAAGCAAAACGTTTGAACATCAGTACTTTTGGTATGGTTGATACCAACTGCAATCCTAACAAAGTTGACTTCGCTATTCCTGCCAATGATGATGCAACAAAATCAATAGCCATCATCGTAAACTACATCACTGCCGCTATTGCTGAAGGTTTACAAGAGCGTCAAGCCGACAAAGAAGAAGATGACAACACCGATGTAGAAGAAAGCGCAGAAGCTAAAGCTGCCCGCTTTGAACAAAAATTGGATGCGGGTGATGACAAAGGAAAACGTTCAAGAGGAGCTGGAGCTGGCGCACCGGCCAAGCGTCGCACTACCAGTCCTGGCGCAGGCGGAAGAAGACCTGCAGGAAAATAATTGAATTCCTGTTCATTACATTATACTAGTTATAATACAAGTTAAACACTGAACAGAAACTGACATTAATTTTAAACAATTAAACTATTCTCTTTTAAAAGAGAATGATGGAGGAATATAAAATGAGTACTATCACAGCTACAGATATAAACAAATTACGTCAGGCTACCGGTGCCGGAATGATGGATTGCCGTAAAGCATTGACAGAAAGCAACGGAGATTTTGAAGCAGCTATTGATTGGTTGCGCAAACAAGGTCAAAAGGTAGCCGCTAAACGCAGCGATCGTGAGGCTAAAGAAGGGGTTGTATTAGCCAAAACAATGGCAGACAACAAATCCGGTATCGTTCTTTGTATCAGTTGCGAAACCGATTTTGTAAGTAAGAATGCTGACTTTGTTGCTTTTGCTAACAGCATTATGGATGCGGCAATTGCCAACAATGTGAAGTCAGCGGAAGAATTAAATAATGTTGAAATAAACGGAGCAAAAGTATCTGATTTAATCAATGATAAATTGGCTGCCATTGGTGAAAAAATTGAGGTTTCTAAATTCGAAAGAGTAGAAGCTCCTTTTGTAGCAAGTTATATCCATGGTGCAAACAGAATGGGAGTATTAGTTGGTTTAACGGCAGAAGCTGCTGAGGCTGGAAAAGATGTTGCTATGCAAATCGCAGCCATGAATCCGCTTGCAGTAGATGAAACCTCTATACCTGCAGATGTTATTGCCAGAGAAAAGGACATTGCTATTGAATTGGTAAAAGCAGAAGGTAAGCCTGCTGAAATGGCTGAAAAAATTGCTATGGGAAAACTAAACAAATTCTTTAAAGATAATACATTGATGGCTCAAGCTTTCGTTAAAGACGGCAATCAATCAGTTGCAGACTTTCTTAAAAGTGTTCAGGCCGATTTAAAGGTGACTGAATTTAAAAGAGTTGCTTTAGGATAATTTATTTCAAACCCGGTTAATACCGGGTTTTTTTATAGATTTACTTACTATAAATAACAAATCTATGCTACCAAAGTATAAAAGAGTTTTATTGAAACTATCTGGTGAATCCTTAATGGGTGAAAATAATTTCGGATTAGATGCTAAAGTAATTGCTCATTATGCAAAAGATATCAAGCAAATTACAGAGATGGGAGTACAAGTTGCTTTAGTGATTGGCGGTGGTAATATTTATCGTGGAATGAATGAAGCAGAAACTGGAATAGAAAGAGCTCAGGGAGATTATATGGGAATGCTGGCGACAGTAATAAATGGAATGGCCGTTCAGAGTGGATTGGAAAAAGAAGGCGTGAACACACGTTTACAAAGTGCCATTAAAATGGAGCAAATTGCAGAGCCTTATATCAGAAGAAGAGCCATAAGACATCTTGAAAAAGGACGAGTAGTAATATTTGGTGCCGGAACCGGTAACCCCTATTTTACTACAGATACAGCAGGATCACTTAGAGCAATTGAAATCAAAGCAGATGTTATTTTAAAAGGAACAAGAGTGGATGGCATATATTCTGCCGATCCTGAAAAAGATCCTACTGCTACTAAATTTGATAAAATTTCATTTGCAGACTGTATTTCTAAAAAGTTAAGCGTAATGGATATGACTGCGTTTACTCTTTGTATGGAAAACAATCTTCCCATTATTGTTTTTGATATGAATAAACCAGGAAATCTGATGAGTGTTATTACGGGTGAAAAGGTTGGAACTTTAGTTAGTTAAATGCCCGTTACTTTTCATCTTCTCAACATACTTCCAATATTTTTCTGCAAATGATTTAGTGTGCAGAAACTTTCCATAGTTATTTAAATGCGCAGGGTCTTTGAATAATGAAATGTTATTTCTGAGACTATCATCTGCTTTAAATAGAATCAATGAATATGGCTTTAAAATACTGTCTAAAGTTTTATTTGCGATATGATAATTTGAATATATTTTTTCCTGTTGTATGAAATCAGGCGAGGTAAACAATACTATCTGAATATTTCTCTCTTTGGCCAAACACAATATTTTTTGCAGGTATTCAATATCAAATGGCTGAATGTTAATTTCTCTAGACATCGCTCTTTTATAAAACCCCGAACTGTCGGAAGAAATTTTTGGAATAACAGAATACCAATGAGGTCTGTCAATTTTTCTGTTACTGTACTTTTTTTGTTGCACTATTCTTCTCAATACCTCATAGGGAGAAAAATATTTATTATAAACATAAAATCTCATCCAGGGAAAATAGGAGAACATTGCATAGTCTGATGTAGATAAGTAGTGAGATATTGCAGATCTGAAAGTAGTGTCATGCCAAAAAGGTAAAAAATTATACACATGAAAGGAGTTGCTGAAATTGTGATCGGGGTCCATTGAATAAATGTCTACTTGCAAAAAAAGCGTTTTAATAGTGTTCTTATTTTGCAAAAACTTCATGAATACAAGATAGTTGTCAACAAAGCCCGATCCATTGCAGCCTATATTGATTCCTTTTTGCTGAATTAAAGAATCTAGTAAACTCATGTCAAACGCCTCTTCCGCCCTGCTTGAACCCAAAACCGCATAATCATACTCAGTTGATTGCTGTTTCATTGACCATGCACGTTTGCTGTCATTAGGAAAATACTTTCCTATACTGAAAAACCATTCACAAAAAATACCATAAGCAGATAGTATTAAAAATGCCAGAATTAAGAATACCAACATTTTTTTAATAAACAGTTTCATTAAAATTGAAAATAAATAAAGCTTCTTGGATTTATAAATGCACCCATAAAAAATATCAACAACAATATCAATAAATAGGAAAATCTTCTAAGATACAGTGACCTTATGCTTAAGAATGGTATAGTCGTCATTCTGTCAAACCATTCAAATAATAACATAATGAAAATTGAAATCAATGGATAACTGATACTTAATTGATCTATCTTAACATGTTGATGCAGTGGAATTAATGTCAAATAATCAATAGCGTTACTTAATGAATCTGATCTGAAAATAAAAAAAGCGAAAGAGACAAGTACGAAAGTAAATAGCATATTAAGCAACTCACTCAAATTCGGTAAAAAACTTTTTTTTGCTACTATATCAAGGTTTGTTCTGTTTTTAGAAAACAAAATGGATGGCATAATATATAATGCGTGTAATAATCCCCATAGTATAAAAGTCCAATTGGCCCCGTGCCAAAATCCACTTATCAAAAATATTATAAACGTATTCCTGATTTGTTTCGATTTGGATACCCGGCTTCCTCCTAATGGAATATATACATAGTCTTTAAACCAACTTGATAAAGAGATATGCCAGCGCCTCCAAAATTCTGCGACTGATCTTGAAAAAAAAGGGTAATTAAAATTTCTCAACAATTCTATTCCAAATAGTTTGGCTGTTCCCAATGCTATATCTGAATAACCTGAAAAGTCTCCATAAATTTGAAATGAAAATAAAATAACTGTTGCCATCAACTGTGAAGCAGATGCATGGTGATAATTCGAGAATACTGCATTTACATAAACTGCACAATTATCAGCCACTACTACTTTTTTAAAAAACCCCCACAATATTTGACGCAACCCATTGACTGCTTGTGAATAATTGAATACCTTTTCTTTCTTAATTTGTGGTAAAAGATGGGTGGCTCTTTCAATTGGCCCCGCAACCAACAAAGGAAAAAAAGAAACGAAAAGAGCATAATCAATAAAATTTTTCTCGGCCTTTATCTTTTTGTTATAAATATCCAATACATACGATAACCCATGAAATGTATAAAAAGATATTCCGACAGGCAATATAACATTTAGTAAAACAGGGTGTACCGATAATCCTATGCTTAAAAGCGCATCTGCAAATGATGTAACAAAAAAGTCATAATATTTAAAGATTCCTAAAAACCCTATGTTTATAATCAGGCTGATTAATAGCCACATTTTTCTGGAATTTTGATGTTGGCTTTTTTCAATTTGGATGCCTGTTAAATAATCTAATAGTGTAGAGAAAATTAGTAAGCCCAAAAATCGATAATCCCAGCAAGCATAGAAAAAATAACTTGCGATTAGCAACAAAATATTTTGTTTTTTTAGATTGTTTTTGGTTGTAAACCAAAATAGTAAAAAAACAATCGGTAGAAACAAAATGAAATCGAAAGAATTAAACAGCATTTACAATGATGTTGAAGTTTATAAAGCGCTTTATCTGTGCTTGTGGGAATACTTTCCTCTTGTTTTATAATAATACCTGCTTCTGTTTCTATTCTTAATGGCATTTTTATTGGTTGAAACAGGCATTCTTACATACCCTTTTCTTAAATGACCATACTTATCAATTGTCGGAGAAACATATACCGGATGGGCGTCTTTATCTGTTGATTCAGTTGCTGAATTGCAACTCAAAAAAAATACAATGAATATAAATTGTAAAGTTTTCAATCTTAATTAAAGATTTTTAAAAAATGTAAGATAACTTTCTGCAATATTATTTAAATCAAAATCATTTAATGCAAGTTTTTTGGCGCTTTGTCCCAACCTGTTCCTATATTCATTGTTTTCCAAAAGATAAGCAGCTTTTTCAGCAAAAAGAGTTACATCATTTTTTTCAATTACAAATCCTGTTTGGGCTTCAACAATACATTCATTGACTCCTCCAACATTGGATGCTATAGTTGGAACTTCAAAATATCCGGCCTCAGGAACAATTCCGGGTAGACCTTCTGTATCGCTGGTTAATAGTAAAATATCAGACGCCGCAATATATGTTCCTACATTCGTTTGATAACCCATAAAACTGAAAACAGGTTGAAGTTCACTTTCTTTAATGACTAATTCAAGTTCGACTCTAAGTGGGCCGTCTCCCAAAATTATTGCATGAATGTTTTTGTTGACCAAATAAATTCTTTTGATGATTTCTATAAAACGATCTGGTCTTTTTTGAGATGTAAGATTTCCTATAAAAATCAAAACCTTTTTATCAGCATGTATTCCTAGTTTAATTCTGCATTTTTCCTTTGTATCTACATTTTTAAAAGAATCGAAATTGACTGCGCGGTGAATAACTGTTGATGGCTTTGAAAAAGAATACAATTCTTTCATGTCTTTTAAACTTGCGTGGCTCACTCCAACAGCAGCATCAATCAATGGAATAATAATATTTCTATAGTAAAATTTGGTTAATGATGATGTATTCCAGAAAACAGGACTGTCTATTACCCTGTACACTAACTTAAATTTACCTGTCAACATTTTCTTTGAAAGTGCTCCATACTTCAATGTTTTAGATCCATTTAATAAAATAATATCAGGGTTGAATTTTTTTATGCTTTTCATCAACCTGTACAACAAAAGAGGATGAATGGTAAGAAATTTTTCAAAGGGATGTTTTTCATTACCCATCAATATCTCGTCATCCTCATTCAGTGGTAAACTGACTGAATAATCATTGTTATACAGATAAACTCTCTTGGATACAATACCGGTATTTTTCAAATAAGCGGATAGTTCGTGAGAGAATATCTGAGCACCTCGTCTAACTGGTTTTGTATCTAAAAAAAGAATTCGCAATGCTTATTATTTAGTGCTGGTAATAAAATAGGATGACGACCCTACAAATCGTCTTTGATATTGTATGATAAATCCGGAAGACTTTAATTTTTCAATGAAATATTTTTCATCACTCCATTCATTCATTTCATACACATTTGTAAATAAAATCCAGGAATTGTTGTGAATTTTGGCAACATCCGCATTCAACGAATCCATATTTGTTTTTTTCCACGTGCCATAAATTATCTTACTATTCTGCACATTTTTATATTTGTTAGCATAAAAATTAAATGCCGCTATACCTTTTCTGTATACATAAATTGATTGTCCCTCTTTAATTTGACTGTTTATATAATCCAGCGATTTTTTAACTTCTTGTCGTTGATAAGGAGTTTGTTTGATTACTGAATATATATTTAAAAAAGCAGGTAGCAGTATAATATAAACAGGTATTTTAATTATACGTTTGTCAATAAAGTCGTACATCATAAAAAGACCTTTTACAAAAAATATTATAACTAGTGGAATTTGATACAATATTAATCTCGTGTCAAATGGATATAATTTAATTGCTGAAAGACAAAAATGAATGACTATGGGAAAAATCAATAGGACTATTTTGCTTTTAGTTTTTATGGCATTTAATAACCCGAGTATAAAAAATAAAAGGCCTAAATACCAATATGTTCTGAATCTGAACATATAATTAAACATCAACCCTATTTTGAAGTAAATAAATTTATAAAAATCAACGGCTAGAAAGTTTTTAGGTAAAAAAGCTCCACAATTGCTCCAATATTCAAGCATATATTCTTTTGATGGATGATGGTAGATAAATAAAGAGTAGTAAATTATAAATGTAATCGTCCAAAAAATAAAGGGAATAAATAAAGTATTATCTATACATTTTTGCTTTATGCATCTTGCAAACAATAGATACATTGAAGAAACAAACAAAATAACTATTGCAATATTAGATATCCAAATTGCAACAACGCCTGCAGCAGCCAATAAAATAATTGATTTTATATTTCTGATTTTTTCGGCATAAAAGGTGAAATAAAAAATTGTCAATGACATCAAAACATCGGAGGAATATTGTTTTACTTCCGAAGAAAAATATATCAACAGGACATTTAAACTAAAAATACAACATGCAGTTGCTGACAATTTGGAAGAATTAAATAATAAATAACTTAGTTTATAGAAAATAAAAATTGACAAAAAATAAGATAACAGCGGAAATATTCTAAGCGCCCAATCATTGTTTCCGAATAGATTAACAAACATTTTCTCAATAAACAGAAATCCAATTGGAGCCACTTGATTCATGTCAAGCGGCCTTAGGAGTTCTGCGTAATTTCTATTGATAATGTTTGTAGAAACCATAGCCTCATCAGTCCATAAACTTCGGTTATATAAATAATTAACAATTGCAGCCAGTACACCTATACATATAAAAGCAGTGAGTATCCTTATGTAATAGATATTATGTCGGTCTTGAATTGTATTATCGCTCCGCATTTTAATTTTTCGAGACTTTATAACAGATTGCTCCTGCAAACTTTTTAGAAATCAGAATTGAAAACCCTTTTAATTTTAGCAAATTGATTATATAATCCGCTTCGCTTTTTCCTTGGCTGATATATACTTCGGAAAATATCAACCAGCTATCGCCCTTTATTTTTTCAATGTCTTGAGAATGTTTAGACCAATCATCCCGATGCCAATTGCCATTTATAATTTCGATGTCTTTTGTAAAATAATTAAATCTGTTTTGATAAAATTTAAAAACCGGAATGGTTGAACAATACAAATATATATTATCACATTTTTTAGAATCTTTTTTGATGTAATCCATACATTGTTTTACCTGTTCCCTCTCGAAAGGGATAACCGAAGCCAAGCCGTACGCATTGATGAATAATAAAGTAAATACCAAATACCCATATAGCATTTTTCGTAACTGCAATTTTTGAAAAATATAATGAATTGCAAATGAAATAACGATTAATAATAGTGGTATCAAATATAAGATTAGCCTTGTGTGAAATGGATATAATTTCAATCCGGACAATATCAAATGGAGAATCAGGGGAAAAATCAAAATAAATAAAATTCTCTTTCTCTTTAAAATAACAAACAAACCGATAATAAACATTGTGAAATAAATCCATCCAAATGTATTGTTTGCTATGATTGAATTAAATATTATAGTCAATTTATCAAATAGAAATTGATAGGTTTTTGAGTCGAATATATTTAAAGGTAAAAATGCATTTTTTTGAGTCCAGTAGCGTAGCATTGTCCTTTTGCTTGGATGATGATAAATAAAAAAAGAAAAATAAAAAACAAAGGAAACAAGCCAAATAATTATTGGAATCCATGTTTTATGATTCCATTGTTTTTTCAAGTATATTTTTGTGTAAAAAATCAGAATAGCATTGGTGATTAACAATATAATAGATACGTTGGAAAAAAAAACAACAAGCATCGATATAATTGTATACGCTATTAATGATCTTTTCCCTATGTTATCTTCTATAAGCTTAATTCCTATGAACAATAGCAAAATAGCCGAAAATACGTCTGTTGAATATTGTTTTACTTCAAATGAATAATAAACTATGCTGCTGTTGATTGAAAATAATGCAACAGCAATAAAAGATATTTCTTTTGAACCATGTAACTTTTTGTTGAATAAATAAAACAACGGAATAGATCCAAGATAACATAGAAATGGAAATATCCTTAAAGACCAGTCATTATAATCAAACCATCCGGCTATAAATTTCTCAACAAATAAAAACCCTATTGGAGCAACTTGATTGTAATCAAGCGGCTGTAATAATTCGGAATATGTCTTATCAACTATGTTGAGGGCAAGCAGCGACTCGTCAAACCATAGACTCCTGTTGTGAAGAAAGTTGATGATTGCAGCAATTATTCCAAAGAATATGACTGATGTCAAAATTCTATAAAACCATATATTGCTTTTATTTACATTCAAAACACTATACTCATTAATGGTTTTCCTTAATTATTTCATAGCAAGAAGATCCTGTGAATTTACATTTGCTCAACACCTTATGTCCACTTGATTCTAGCAACTGCAATATAAATTCCTCACCGTTTTCTCCTCCTATAGAATAAACTTCTGAAAATACCAACCATGATTTTCCACTTAATGAAATGATTTCATTCTGATACTCAGCCCAGTTTTTGATTTTCCAATTGCCTAAAATCCTAAATGGCTTGTCTTTCAGGCCATCATATTGATTTCTATAAAACATATATGCAGGTTCTGTTACAAAATATACATTAATATTATCCCCTGATTTTATTTTACTATTTATATATTGTAGGCTCTTTTTTACCTCTTCGTTTTCTGATGGTATATTTTTAACAATATGAATCAAATTCAGTATTAAAAAGAGTGATAGCAAATAAACGGGTAATTTTATTTTCTTGTTGATTAAAAAATTAAATGAGTAAATTATACCTGATGAAATAAACAATATAAAAAATGGTGTCAAATACAAAGCCGTTCTTTTTTCATAAGGATATAATTGAAATGCAGAGAGTATCAAATGAATTACAACTGGAAACATGCAAAGAAACAAAACATTATTTCGTTTTAAAACTATCAAACCCAACACAAAAGCAAATAATGAAAACCATACATTATACTTAAACCCAAGCAAGAACGGCAATGTCATTTTTGCCTTCGAAAAAAGAAAATAATAAAAGCGTAATGAAAAAATATTGCCGGGCATAAATCCTCCTTGTTGCAACCAATATTTGGTCATAAATTCTCTCGTAGGGTGATGGCTGATAAATAAACAATAATAAATTACAAATGCAACAATCCATATTAAAAATGGTATAAACCTATAGTTGAATATGCTTTTCTTGTTTTTTATCTCCCTCACAAACATATAGATACCTATAGAAAATAGCCCAATAACAGCAATGTTTGACAACCAAATTGCCAATATGCCAAGCAATGAATATAGAACCAAATAAACTTTATTTTTAAATGCATCATAGTACACAGCGGCTGTTACAATGAGCAGCATAATAAAAATATCAGATGAGTATTGTTTTACTTCTGCTGAGTATCTTATTATAAATGTATTCGTTGCAAATAAAGCGCTTGAAAACAATGCTATGATTTTCGAGTCCAATACTTTTTTGCTAAAAAGAAAGATCAGCACAATAGAACTCAAATAAGATAACCAGGGAAATATTTTTAAAGCCCAGTCAACCTTCCCAAATATTTCTGTGAAGAATTTTTCTATGTATAGAAATCCAATGGGGGCCACTTGGTTCATATCCAATGGCATCAGAAGTTGATGAAATGACTTATTGATTATATTAAGTCCCAACATCGCTTCATCCAGCCACAAACTTCGATTATTCAATAAATTTATCAGTGACGCAGTTACCCCTGTTAAAATAATCAATATTAATAACTGTTCAAATCTCTTTTGATATTTCAATTCCTGCATTAAATATGAATTGTTGAAATTATTTTTTACTGATTAACTGGTAACATGATGATCCGGCAAATGATTTGCTTTTAAAAACACTGTAACCATTTTTGATAAAAGAACTTACTATGTAATCGTCTTCAGTTAAATTATTTATTTTAAAGTAACTCGATGATGAAATACCTGTAAATATTATCCAAAAATTTCCATGAATATTAAATAACTCATTATAATTTATACTTTTAATGTTACTTGATTCGAGAGACATAAAAGATTTTCCGCACCCATGTATATGCCAGTTTCCAATGACAACCGAAGTTGATTTTGAAACTGAACTATATTCGTTCTTATAAAACTGAAAAGCCGGATTGGCCATATAGTAAACATATATATTTTCACCTTGTGAAATATGTTGATTAACAAATTGCATACAAGGTTTTATCTCCTCTTTTTTAACTGGACATGCGAAGGACAACGAAATGATTAGAAAAATAGCAGGTAATAACATAACTATACCTGCTTTGTTTTTAAATTTTTTATTGATTAGGTTTTGAGTAGAAAACAAACCGAATGATATGAAAGTTGAAATCATGGGAATGGTATATAGCAACATTCTTGTTTCAAATGGGTATTGGTTAAATATAGAAAGAATGAAATGAATCGGAAGCGGAGCTATAAGCAAAAGAAATTGTTTTTCTTTTTTATAAATAAAATAAATACCCATCACGAATAATACAAACAGTATCAGCCAGCTATTGCTGAATTCTGAATATGACGAAAACAACATTTTTGCTTTCCTGAAAAGGAACAATCTGAATTCAGGAGCAAATATGTTGTTGGGTGGAAACGCTTTTCTTGCAGACCAATAATTTATCATAAAACTCTTGGCGGGATGGTCTTTTATGAAACATACAAAGTAAATCGAGAATGAAAGAAACCATGTCAATAATGGCAGAAATGTTTTTGCAGCAATTTTGCCCCTTTCTTTAATGAAGTTATACAAAACAATTCCTGATAAAGAAAATAGGATTATTATTGAGGTATTTGAAAAAAACACTGCAAACATACCTGTCAAAGAAGTAAGTAAAATTTCTTTTTTGCTTTTCAATCCGGAATTTGAAATAAAAGTGTAAATTAAAAGAAGACTAACAAAAACATCTGAAGAATATTGTTTGACTTCGTTGGAATAATAAAATATCGATAAATTGGTGATAAATAATATACAGGAAGTTAAGCTGATGATTGTAGATTCAAATAGTTTCTGATTGATTTTAAATAGTAAGATTATGGAAAATAAAAATGAAAGAAATGGATATATTCTAAGCGCCCAGTCATGAATACCAAACAAAATAATAAATAATTTTTCAGTTATTAAGAAACCTACAGGGGCAACCTGATTCATTTCGAGAGGTTTGAATAATTGAAAGAATGTTTTTTCAGAAATATTCAATGATAACATTGCCTCATCTCCCCATAAACTTCGGTTATAAAAAAAATTAATTGTTGAAATAAATATTCCTGTAAAAAGGATAGTCCACAAAATATTTATGATAGTATTTGATTCCTTTTGATTAGTCATGGAGTTTTATTAACAGCTGCTCATATTTTTTAGAGATCTCTTTTATTTCAAAAAGTTGTAAGGCTTTTACTCTTGCTCTTTTACCCATTTGTACCATATCAGGATATTTTTCAATCATCCTGTTCATTTTATCAAACAGGTCCTGTTCATTTTTCAACTTGTGTACCAGAGCGGTATGTTCATCATCAACGGCTTCGGTATTCATTGGGATATCACTGCAGATAATGGGTATTCCCGCCATCATCGCTTCTACTAAAGATCCACTGAATCCCTCAAATCGGGAAGGAAAAACAAAAGCATTTCCTTTATACAACTTACCGAAAGCTTTTGGTGTATTTCCGGCTAATGTGATTTTTTTTTGCAAATTCAAATCTGAAATTTGCTTTTCCAATTCTTTTCTTTGCGGCCCTTCCCCATAAATGACAAGTTCAATAGCGGGATGTTTTTTTTCTGCCATTGAAAATGCGTTGATTAGTTCAGAAAATCCTTTTTTTTCATATAGCCTCCCAATTGCAACAAACTCAAAATTTTTATTTATTGGCGGAGTCCATTCATTTATGTCATTTGAATCTCTGCCCCTGTAAATTACATGTACCTTTTTATTTGATATACCCAGATGTCTGATATGGTTGTTTCCGATACTTTTACTATTAGAAATCCATGCACAGGGTATAAACGAAGTGATTCTATCCAATATTAAAGTTGGATAGAATTTTAGCATTCCTTTGATGCCCTTAAATGTTTTTTTTCTTTCTGCACCATAATTATCTTCTACAAAAGTTCCAACAATTTTAATGCTAAGCATCAAACAGGTAATCCTGCTTATAATACTGCTTCTGTATAAAGAAGCTACTACCAAATCAGGATTTATCTGTTTTAATTTATGTGATAATTTTTTTACTCCCTTCAGCCAATCGTACCGTCCTTTAAGGTCTAAAAAATAAATCTTGCATTTAGATTCCTTAAATGATTCCAGTAAGTCATGTTTGGGGTAAAAATAAATTACATACACCTCCGTCTCTTCTGAAAAATTCTTTATTAATTCCAATATACTCTGCTCTGTTCCGCCTTGAGCAAGACTGTCTATGGTAAAAACTATTTTCAAAATACAGGGCTGTTAAATTGTTGAATAATTAATATAATTAAAGTTGAGCCGAATACTCCTTTCTCCACAATTCTATCATAAGCAATGCAAATAGGCGCCTTTTATTGAATCGACCTCTTTGTTGACCTTTCCATAAATGTTCAATATAGTTGATGTTCCACCAACTGTCTTTTGTCATTAAAAGATTTTCTTTTAAAAAATTGTCCCATTTTTTTTCTTTAAGCCAGTGCTCCATGGGAGGAACAAAGCCCTGCTTTCTTTGAAAATCAAAATTTGCAGGAAGTTTATTTTTTGCAAGTATCTTAAGCAGTATTTTCTTTTCTGAAATATTTACTTTTAAGTTTGTGGGAATTCTTGAAAAAGCAAATTCAATAATCTTTTTATCTAAAAATGGTGCTCTAACTTCCAATGAAGCAAGCATGGATGATCTGTCTGATTTTACCAGAATATCATCTGTCATATAAGAATGAAAATCAAAACGCATAGCCCTGTCAGAAATATCAACTCCTCCGTCCATCAATCCCCTTTTAAATGTTTCTGTTGAAAACGGATTAAGAAATCCTCCGGTTAATAACTTTCTTTCTTTTTCATTCATTAATGAGTCTGTCAGAGGAATCGAATTATTAAAATCAGAACCTAATTGCTGCAAGTAATATTTCCCTTTGAAACCGATAGGCAAAACTCTTTTAGCGATTTCGGAAAAAGCGGTTCTTACTATTCTGGGAACTCCGGCATACCGATGCTGCATGTTATTCCATTGCTGATAACGTTGGTATCCTCCGAACAATTCGTCTCCCCCATCTCCTCCAAGTGCAACTGTACAATGTTTCTTTACTGCTGATGAAAGTAAATAAGTTGGGACAATTGATGTATCTGCAATTGGTTCGTCAAATTGCTTAGCAAGAATTAACAAGATTTCTGGATCTGCTTTATCCGCCTCTATTTCTGTATGATTTGTTCCAAAATAATCAGCAATTACTTTTGCATGAAATGCCTCATTGGCATTATTAAAACCGGGAAAAGTTATCGTAAACGTATTTATATCCGACTTTATCTGCGCCGCATAGGAAGTAATTAAACTGCTATCCAGACCGCCGCTTAATAGTATGCCCGTTTTAACATCTGCCTGCAGTTGATGAGATACTGAATGTAACATCAATGTATCCAACTCTTGAACCAGTTGATTAGATGTTGCAGATGAATTTTGAAAAAATGGCAATGACCAATACGACGATGACAGGACAGTTTCTTTTTCTATATTGTATTCTATAAAGTTACCAGGCAATAATTTTTGAAAATCTTTCAGTATACTTTGATTGCCAGGCACATAACCCATTCCGAGCAAACAATTCATTGAAGCATGATTAATTTTCGGAGATTCGTTATATAATTTTACCAATGCTTTTAATTCAGAGGCAAATGAAAATGTATGATTTTTACATGTATAATAAAATGGTTTCTCACCTGCTCTGTCTCTGGCAGCAAATATTTTTTTTTGATCAACATCATAAATTGCAAATGCAAACATTCCCTCTAATTTATCAAGAGCATGTTTTCCCCATTCTTTCCATGCATGTAAAACAACTTCAGTATCACCGGATGAAATAAACTGATGCCCCATTTTTTTCAACTCTTCCCGCAATTCTTTAAAATTATATATTTCGCCATTAAATGTTATGATGTATTTTTCATCAGCCGTTTTCATTGGTTGACCGGACTGCTCTGTCAAATCAATGACAGATAACCTTCTATGGCCGAACACAATATTTTTATCCTTGTTGTGCCAAATGCCAAAACCATCGGGTCCACGATGAGTCATGGTATTCAAGGATACTTTAAACAACTCTGTATCAATTGTTTTCTTACTTATATAACCCAGTATACCGCACATGATTTGCTGTTCAGAATTTAATCGTTAAAGGATCCAATGTTTTTCCTTTTTTATTGATGATACCATGAAATAGCCCTACGATCCTCAAAAAAAACCTTTTTGATCTGTCGGGTGCGAGTAACGACCCTAATGTTCTTTTGCTATTCAGAATTAAAAAATCAAAAAGATTAAAAAGATTAAAATGCATTTTTAAAAAAAATACATGATTTCTGGTTTGATAATACCCTCTCCATAAACTGGTCTTTGAAAATTTTTCTCCTGATCCATGATGCATGATTTGATGAAAATCATTTTTTATAATTCCGATTTTATAATTGCTTTTTTTGATTCTGTAACAATACTCAAAATCATCAAACATCATAAACCAATTTTCAACAGGATATCCAATGTTATGGAAAACCTTGTTTTTTATAATTGCTCCATCAAACAAACAAAAATCAGCCTCTTTAATTTCTGATTCGTTGGGAAAAAGATCTATTCTTTTTCCGAGTTTGACAATTTTACCGGAAGAGGAAATCAAATCAAAAGAAGACTGCGTTATATTATTAACCAGTTTATGAAAAAGATTTTGTTCGGGAATGCTATCATCTTCCAAAAACACAGTATATCTGCTATGATTATTTTTTTCGTGGAGATATTTTAATCCCATTGCTAAAGCGGCTCCATGACCAATGTTTTCTTTAGTGTTTAATATATCAAATGAACTATCCAACGAGTTTAAAAAACGCGGTGTCTCATCTGTTGAGTTATTGTTAACTATAAGAAAGGAATTGTATTTCCAATTGTATTGCTTAACAGAATTAATGATCTGTTGAAGTGTATTACTTCTATTATAAGTAACTAAAATTATATCGATTAAATGCTCCTTGATTGTGTAAATTTTAATTTATTTTATCAGTAATGATTGATTCCATATTACCTGTTTTACCAATTGCAAAATGTCGCAGAGCCGTAAAAATGTATTTTGCATTTTTAAAACCATAATTAATTCCAAACCTGAATCCAAAAAACAACTTTAAACAGGATTTGATTATTGTCAAAACCATCGCTTTATGTAGTTTTTGTTTTTTCAGTATAATCAATAAATTTCTGGTGGAATAATATTCTCTCCAAAGAGATTTTATTTCTTTTCTTTTACCTCTCTGCAGTGACATACCCATTCTATTGTAAAATATTCTGTGTCTTTTATATAACTCTTTATCTGTCAGCAAATGGTATCCTGTATTTTGTAAACGAAGATCGAAATCCAACTCTTCGAATCCGTAAAATAATGTATCATCAGGCAAAATATTGTCTTCCAATATAGCTTTTGAATTCACCAGTTTACACATACCTCCTGCAATATTGTCTACTTCTAAGTATCCACTACCCTCCAATGTTTCGTCTTCAATACGCTTCATCACACCCTTATTCTTATTGAAATTCTGTCCTACTGTTCCAACACAACCAACCTTTATACCTGCATTTTCAAGACTGAGTAACGTTTCAAAAATATTTTCAAAAACTGGTGGATTATCATCATCAATCCAGGCAATCCAAGAAAATCCTTGAGAAGATAAAATTTTAAGTCCGAATTTGGCTGCACCTGCAGGACCTGAATTGTAGCCTGTTGAAAAATATTCTACATTACTGGATACATGCTTAACTGAAATATGTTGAGCCGACTTTAGCGGATCGTTGTCAATTACAAGAATTTTATTGGGTGGGATGGTTTGATTAATTAACTTAATTATTGTATCGTTTAAAATATCAGGCCGTCGATAAGTCATTATGAAAGCGGCATAATCAGTGGAATTGGATTTCATTGTTTGGATATTATAGGATTTGTTTGAATAAGTACCTTAGAATATTAATCATCCATGTGTTCCAATAAAATTTTTTATTCTTTTGAGATTCAATTTTTGAAATTTTTCTCAACAATAAAAAAATGTTTATTCTTCCTGCTTTTTTATTTTGAAGCCAATGTAGTGTAGCATAATAGCTCTTCAATTTGCTATCTGCACTTTGACCAATCCAAATTCTGTTTCCAGCGTGTCTTCTGATCATTGCAATAGGTTGACTTAGTTCGCCGCCAACAAGATTTCCACAGAAAGCCAACCTTAACCAAAGCTCAGAGTCTTGATGTAGTACCAATGCCGGATTAAAATATCCTGCTTTTTTAAAAATTTCTTTTTTAACTAAAATACCATTCGTATGAAAGTGTCCATAGGTACCTCTAATTAAATAATGAAAAAGTTTATTGGGGTGTATTTTCTTGGTAAGAGTAAATATTTTTCCGCCAGGCTCATTAAGATATCCTACCGCACAATAAACGCCATCTATTTTTTCTTCTGAAGTTATTAATTTAATTGCCTTTTTAAATCTGTTTTCACAATACACATCATCCGCATCTAAAAAAGAGATGAGGTTATACTTTGCATGTATTATACCAAGATTTCTGCTTTCAGACGCTCCAAGATTTTGATTGTCTTGATGAGTAAGCAGTTTTACTTTGTCATATTTTTTGACCAAATCCATGCAAATGTTCAATGAATTGTCTTTTGATCCATCTTCAATAAGTATAACCTCTCCCACCTCCGGCAAAATTACTGCAGATTCTACGGCAGCAGAAACATATATTGCCGCATTATAAACTGGTATAATAACGCTGACTAAGTACACCGACTATTTTTGAACTTTTATATTAACCATTATTCATTTCTTTTTTCCAAATACTTTTAGCCAGAATTGGAATATGACAAACGATTAATCTTAATAACCCTTTCAAATAAAAAGGATTATTTTTCCATGCTTTAAAAAAATATTTTTTTGCTTCATTAAAATTTGAAAGTTTATACATGGCAACGGCTGTACTTTGTAAATAAAGCCTGTGTACTCTTTTATGATTGTTGAACCAATCTTTATGTTTGTTTAGAAAATATATATTAGATGTTGCCCTGTTTTTAAGGTTCCTCCCACCACCATCAGCGGCTGGGTAATAATTCAGATTGATAGATTCTATATAACCGACTTTTTTCTCTATTGCCTGCAAACGAATACTCAACTCTGTATTTTCACCGAAATTCATTGCAGGGTCATATTGGCCTATTGTAAAAAACAACTCTTTTTTAATGGCAAAAGATCCGGCTAACAATCTTTTATTTATTTCATAACAGTCAATTTTTTCCGAATACGCCGAATTTTTATTTGATATTTTATTTTTATGAACATTCACTCCGCAACAAATAAGGTCATAGTCGTTTTCTGATATTTTTTTATAAAAATCTATGAGCCAGTTTTTTTCTATAGAATCATCACTGTCAAGAAAAAGCAAATAATTTGCTGTTGCCAGTTCTGCTCCCCGGTTTCTTGCAGCACAAACTCCATTGTTTTGTTGAAATACATATCTAAATCTTGTGTCATTAAATAGCGATACGATATCTTTTGTGTTGTCATCGGAACCATCGTCAACAATAATGATTTCATAATCCTGAAATCGCTGAGTAAGTATTAAAGACAGTGTGTTTTTAATTTGATATCCCCTGTTGTATGTTGGGATGATAATGCTAATATTCGGCATTTTTAAAAATAATTGGTTAGGGTAAGATTAAATAATAATGTATGCCTAGGAAATTTTTAAGTAAACAAATATTCATTTTAAGATGTGAACAACCAAATAATCCCTGTTGAATCTGTATATATTTGTTGCGTTGGCTATCAATACACTATCTATCGGTTTATTTGCCGGATTGTCAAAAATCAAAACAGCAACATTGTTTTTTTTAAATTCATTATAAAAACGAAGACATTGACCATTATACTCTGCATCATTCACTTGTCTGAATTTTCCCTTTTTAAATAACTTTTGTGCAGGAATGTCATTAATTGTTTTATAATTAAGTGCGTATGACAGGTTTCTTGACTCATTGGTATATATTTTGTCATCAAGTGTAAGTTCTTGCATCATTTTTTTTAGATGAAGTACAGAAGGCTTATGATCAAAATCAGAAAGATAATGTAAGAATTTTTTTTCGTCGCTGTGATTCAATATCAAAGCATAAATAAATGAATAAATCAATCCTTGAAATACTATTATATACACTAAATAATTTAAAGGTTTTCTAAGTTTCTGAAAAGAGATCAATGCCCATATGATGAAACTTACAATAGCAGGGAAAAGAGTTCTTGCGTTAAGTTCTTCCCATTCGGTATATTGACATAGCATAAAAAAACAAAACCAGTAATACACACTAAACAATAAAAATATATTTTCAATTTTTCTGTACCCTTCTGAAACAAAATATACTTTAACAAACAGAAAGAGAATTAAAATCATGAATAAACATCCAGCCAATTGTGGTATCAACAATTCTGCTGACTTAGAAAATATAGAACTGAAATAAACCCTTCCGGAAGAAGAAAAGTTATTATAAAACAGATCAGCATTTTTGAATGAGTTTTCAATTTTTTCAATGAGAGAAACATTTTGAAAATGTTCTATAACTGTACCATTTATTTTTTTAAATAAATAAAAACTGAAGGCGGTCGTTAACAGTGGAATTAACAATAAAAAATGCTTCGTCTTTTTATTGTTGTTTATCAAACTTACCATTACTAAAAATGGCACTAAAATAATGGCATTATATTTTATCCATACACTCACTGCGCTAACCAGGGTCAGCAATATCAACCATTTTATGTTAGATGTTTGCAACCAGTTAATCAACAATAAAAAATACAAACTCAACAATAAAAAGAACAGCGCATCTGCATGAGCAGTCAAAATAATTTTTAAGATTAACCAGTTAATCAACAATAAAAAAGTCAGAAACAAATTTTTTTGAAATGAATTATCAATCTGCTTGTTGAATGAATTAAAAATCCTGTACATCAAAAAAGCAGAACAAAAAATTAATATAAAGGCGGTTATGTAAAGACTGGTAATTGGTGTAATGGAAAACAATTTTGAAATCAGAAAAACAAAAAATGAATACCCGGGTGAGAATGAATCCGAATGGGGAAAATATCCTTTACTTATCCTGTCTGTCATTTCCAGATAAGAAATGGAATCTGTGAAATATAGCAACCCTGATGTATGAATCAGGTTTCCAATAATCAATATAAATACTGCAATTAAAAAATAAGTCAACAAACTCACTTTTTTATTTTGCTGTAATAAATTCATTTTATAACTGTGCTGTTATTTATTGTAGAAAATAGTAATAGTATTTACTATTTGATGAACATCATCAATACTTAATTCATAATAAAAAGGCAAGCGAACCAGACAGTCAGAAAATTTGTCGGAACAAACCAGCTCTCTTCCATCGTGTTTGTTTTTGTAATAGTCACTTTTGTGTAAAGAAAGATAATGAAAAACCGGATGGATATCTTTGGATTTGAGATTATTAATGAATTGTGTTCTTTGATCAATATTTTGGAGAACCAAATAAAACATGTGTGCGTTGTTTGTTGCATAATCAGGTATCACAGGCAAGGAGATCAAAGATGAGTTCATTTCTTTTATACCCTTATAATAGGCATCCCAAATATTTTTTCTTTTTTCCTGAATGTCATTGATGTTCTCAATTTGTGCCCATAAAAATGCCGCTATAACTTCTGAGGGTAAAAATGATGAGCCAATATCAACCCACCCATATTTATTGACTTCCCCTCGAAAAAATTCTGCACGATTAGTTCCTTTTTCCCAAATAATTTCTGCACGTTGTATAAAGCGATCATCATTGATAGCAAGCATACCGCCTTCACCTGAAATTATATTTTTAGTTTCGTGAAATGAAAATGCTGCCATGTGACCGATGCTTCCTAGCGCTCTTTTTCTTCCATCTTTTCCAATATGATAACTGTCTATTGCCTGTGCGGCATCTTCAATGACCAATATTCCGTATTTGTCGGCCAATTCGATTATAGTGTCCATATCACAGGCAACGCCTGCATAATGAACCGGTACAATTGCTTTTGTTCTAGTTGTAATCAAGCCTTCTATTTTTTCCGCATCTATATTTGGATTATTTGAGTAAGAGTCCGCAAATATCACTTTGGCTCCTTGCCTTATAAAAGCAATTGCTGTTGAAACAAAAGTATAACTCGGTATAATAACCTCATCGCCCGGTTGTATGTCTGCAAGTATTGCACACATCTCCAGCGCATCAGTACACGAGGTAGCAAGTAATGATTTTTTAAAGCCGTAATGCTGCTCAAAAAAATCCTGGCACATTTTAGTGTATTTTCCGTTGCCTGATATTTTACCTGTTTTTACAGCATCCTCAATGTATTGAGTTTCTTTTCCTGTTAAATAAGGTTTATTGAATGGTATCATTATGAATTGAATTTTTTCTCTTTTATTCTTAAAAAATAAGATTCGAAATATTTATATGATAAATGACTAATCATAATTGTTAATAAAAAAACCGAAAAATATATGACTAAATTATAGACATATAAGTTATCTACAAGATATTTATTAGCAATCGGAATGATTAAATACATTACCATAAAATGGTACATATATATTCCATAAGAGATCTTTCCCAAGTAAACTACATACTTGTTGTTTAATACAGTTAAATGATTGCTGATTGAAGTTAAAATTAAAAATAAAAATAAAATTGCTAAAAGTAGTTTTTGAAAAAATCCATCTGCTATCTGAAAAATTAATGAACACAGCAGTAACAATAGAATTGGATAAACTAATAGTCTATTTCTAATGATTTTCATAGTCTGTAAATGGTAGTATTTATAAGCAATAGCCCCCAATGACCCTATAGCCATATATTGAAAAATGAATATTCTGTTTATTAGTTTTAAATACGGATTTAATGAAAGATGTGTGACGCAATAAAACATTATGATAAAAATAAAAATCCATCTAATTTGTTTTTTGCTGAATATTAAAATTAGCAATGGCCAAAAAATATAAAATTGTTCTTCTATTCCTACAGACCAAACCTGAGAACAACCAACAATGAATTTCTCGTAAACTAACAATGCAACATTTGGAAGAAAAGTTATAAAAAGAATAAAGCTCTTAATAGTGTAATTGGATAAATTGGTGACTTGTGAATAATTATAAGGAGTCGCACTGAAATATTTTATATGGTTTGTAAGTACTGGCAGTAAAAAAAATGAAGTAAGAACTACTAAATAATACAATGGCCATATCCTGCTAACCCTTCTCAGATAGAATTTTTTCAGTGAAATTCTATTGAATCGTTCCTTTTCATCCAACAATAAATAAGTGATTAAAAAGCCGCTCAAAACAAAAAAAAGTAAAACACCATTTTCTCCTATATGATACATAAAGAATTTTAAAGCACTATTATCAAATAAACTTATAATGCCGTCTCTGAATTTGAAAAATTCGATATGATGAAAAACCACTGCACATGCTGCGATTGCCCTTAATCCATCCAAACCATTGAAATGTAATTTTGTCTTTTTTTCTGTCACTACCTTATAAATCTATGTGGATTACCAACGTAAAGACCGGGATGTGAAATGCTGCTTATGACAACAGCACCCCCACCGATTTGTGTTCCTGCTGTTATTTCTATATTGTCAATCAAGGACGCGTTTATACCAATCACACATCTTTCTTCCACAATTACAAAACCTGCAATTGCAACTCTCGGTGATAAAAAAGAATGTTTTCCAATAATAGTGTCGTGTGCTATTGTACAACCAACATTTAAAATCGAGTTGGCGGATATTACTGCTTTTGAGTCAATTACACATCCTGGATAAATAACTGAACCCTGTTCTACATTAGCACTACTATCTACCCAAGCAGACGAATGTATTATCTTTCCAAATGGAATGTCGTTTTTAATGAAATAATCGTAGGCGTCCTTCTTTTTATTCAAATGTTTATATCCTATGGCTATAATTAATTCATGAAAATCACCTTCTTTAAATGAAGTAAGTATTAAATCACTACTTCCAAATATCTGAAATCCGTTTATCTGTTTTTCTGAATTAAAATCATCAAAAAAAATAACTTTTTCATAATGGTTATCTGAAATGGCGTAGTGTGCTATTTGCTGACCTAAATCTGCTGAGCCCAATATGGCTAATGTTTTCACTATTGTTTGTCTTTATGTATGTTGATATATTCTTTTACTGAAAACAATGGCCTGTTTTTGGATTCTCTATAAATCCTGCCAATGTATAATGAGACGATTCCAAGAAAAAAAAGTTGTAACCCTATTCCGATTATAATCAATGAAATGGTAGATGTCCAGCCTGTTTGATATTCTATAAAAAATATTTTTTCGATTGCAAGCAATATCAAACTGAATATCCCTCCAAGAATAAATAAGAAGCCTAATCGAACTGCAAACTTTAAGGGTAATTCAGAGAAATCAAAAATAGCATCAAATGCCAACTGCATTTTCTTTTTAAAATTAAACTTAGTGGTTCCGGCAAATCTTTCTCGCTGATCAATTTCTATTGTTGTATAATTCATTCCAACTTTCATAAATAATCCTTCAACAAAACGGTTGGTTTCTTTGTAAGCCAGTAAATTTTGAGCAAAGGATTTTGTAAACATTCTCATTACTGCAATTCCTTTAGGGATTTCAAGTCCGGTGTATTTATTCAGAGTGCCCCAAAATATTTTTGAATAAAGTCTGTTTATAAAAGAGTCTTTTTTTTCTTTTCTGATACCCCAAACCAAATCATACCCTTTTTCTATGGTTTCTAAAAATCTCGGGATTTCTTTTGGTGGGTCTTGTAAATCGGGGTCCATATACAGAATATAATCTCCGGAGGCATAAGTAAAAGCAGCGGTAGCTGCAAAAGCCTTTCCATGGTTATAAGAAAGTACCACTATTTTAATTCTTTCGTTTGTTTTGGATGCTTCTGTTAAAATCTGTACTGTGTTGTCTTTGCTTCCATCATCTACAAAAATATATTCATAGTCAACATCTAAAGAATCCAATACTTCTTTTGTTTCTTTTAAGAATTGCAGAATAACCTCCTGCTCATAATATACCGGTACAGCTAATGATAGTGTCTTTTTTGTCACAAATAATTATTTAAATCACTTAATAAATTTATTCTGTTTTTCAATGCAGGATAATATTTTTCTCTGTCAATCAATAAAGCATTCATGCCAATTTCAAGAGCAGGTTGAATATCCAGTTTGATTGAATCACCTATAAATATTATTTCTTCAGGCTTTACGCCGATTTGCTCAATGGCTTTTTGATAAAACAATTTATCAGGCTTAGCAACACCTAATTCTTCCGAAACAAAAATATCTTTAAATTCTACATCAAAAAATGTTTTCAATTTTTGTTTTAGTGAAGAATTAAAATTGGATATGATTCCCATTGGAATTTTAATGTCATTTAAAAATTCCGAGTCGGCAAATTTTTCCCAGGGCAAGTATGTACATGCGTTAAAAATTTGATTGAGCAAATTGTCATTGGGAATGATGCCTAAAGAATACAATAATTCACTATTGAATTTTTTGTAAAAAAATGCATCTGTTTGGTCTGGAAAAACAAAATACTCTGACAATAATTTATGATGCGCTTTGATTTTTTCTTCTTCAAAATAATAACTATTTTGTTCAAGAACTTTTTGAATAGAAGAAATAAGTGTAGGCTTATATAACAAAGTTCCCGCTACATCAAATAATATATATTTTGCCGGTTTCAAATTTTAATTAAAGTTTTGCTGTTTTTCTTATTTGAACGAATTTATTTATTGGAAACAAATTAATAAACAATGAAATTATCGGTTTTATTATTCAAATCGTTTTCGTTGGTGGCACCCGGATATATCACATCATACAAAAGTCTCACTGCAATGCCATTCGTCGTTTTTACTTCATCTGGCTCCTCATTGAATAAATATTCCTGTAAAGTATATTTCACATCCTGAAATCCAAGATTGTGTCTGATTGAATTAGTTCCTGAAATTCTGCAATTCACTTCAAATGGAACAATCTGTTCGTTTTCATCTACGATACATTGTAAATTAATGCTTCCTGCAAGTCTTCCTGCCGCAATCATTTTTTGGATAATGAGCATTATTTCTTTATCGTATTTTTTATTTACAATTGATTTTGAAGTAGCGCCATGACTCAATTCTCTTTCCATGGTAAACATACCATGAAACGCCCCATTCTTTTTTACATAAAAAGCGGTGGTGATTTCTTTCCCTTTATGCAAGGGCTGTATCATATATTCTTCATTATAATTTTTGGGATGAGGCGGATTTTTTTCAATACCCCTTGATCCTCGACCTTCCCGGGGTTTAACAATAATTTCTTCGCATGAAAAGTCATAGTCTTTTGGTAGCCAGGATTTAGCAAACGGAATATCGTTTTCTCGATGATGTAAAAAAGTCAAATATTTATCTAAGTATATTTTTGCAGTATCAGCCTCACTGGCTGCTATACATGTTCCAATTGCCGACTTATTCAATGATAAATAATAAACCTCATAGTCGG
>CANFOP010000017.1 GCA_947448685.1 Chitinophagaceae bacterium
GAAGTTTTTTATGAATACAACACCGCTCTCATTACAATACCTCAAAATGACCTTTTTAAATACGATATCAAAACTGGTGACACTGAAGGATTGGTCAATTATCCGCTCAGCATAGAAGGAATTAAACTGGCTGCCATCATTATTGACAGAGGTGAAGAAAGAAAATGCTCTTTTAGAAGCAAAGGCAATTTTGATGTGAACACATTTGCAAGAAATTATTTCAACGGTGGCGGACATTTCAATGCAGCCGGTGGAAGCAGCAAAGAGCCACTTGAATCAGTTGTGTTGAAATTTAAAGACGCCATCAAAGAAAATAAAAATGAATTAAGTACTTATAAATTTTAAACAAAAAACAATGCAAAAAATCGCTTACATTTTATTGATTGCAGTATTTTCATTAACTGCATGTCAACAGAGTTTTAAAAAAGGGGACAAGGGTTTGGAATACAAAATCATCAACAATGGTTCTGGTCCTAAAGTTAAAATTGGAGACTTTATGCAAATGCATATTTGTCAAATAGCCAATAATGGCAAAAAGGATTCAGTGCTAAATGATACAAGAACTACTTCAGGAGCAGTGATCGAGCCATTTGATGCCAATTCAATTCCACCTGAATATTTCAAAATCATTTCTCAATTAAGAAAAGGGGATAGTCTGGTAATGAGAATTTTAGCTGATTCAATTTTTTCTCAAAACCCGGGTCAAATGCCTTCATACTTTAAAAAAGGATGCTACTTTACCACTACCGTGAAATTATTAAATATTTTCCACAATGTTAAAGAAGCTGACAGTGCTAGAATGGCAGAAAGAAAATTGATTGAAGTGAGAGATTCAATTGAAAACATTGGCATTATGACTGAACAAAATAAAGTTCTGCAGGATTATTTCAAAAAGAACAACATTAATGCCGTAAAATCAACGCAGGGTGTATATGTTCAGATAACCCAACCAGGTACCGGAGCGAACATTGATACAACAGTTATTGTTAAAACCAACTATACAGGCAGAACACTGGATGGAAAAATGTTTGACAGTAACACAGACCCTTCAAAAGGACACGTTGAGCCTTTCAATGTAAACATGACAAATGACATGACTTACGGAAGAGGTGTAATCAAGGGATGGACTGATGGATTGAAATTGCTTAACAAAGGGGCAAAAGCAAAGATGTTCATACCTTCACCTTTGGCATATGGAAAACAAGGTGCAGGAGCCGATATTGAACCCAATACTATCTTGGTATTCGATATAGAAATCGTTGATGTTTTAACGAAAGATCAAGCGAAAGCAGAAATGGATATCAAGTTGAGAGAAATCAAACTAAAGCAGAAAAGATATATGGATAGTATCTCAAAAATGAAACCTGATACTACAAAAAGCAGATAAATCTACAATTTGCAGATACAAGAAAGCCGTTCTAATTATGAACGGCTTTCTTGTATAAATTCATTAATGTAATCGCTTCCTTCGCTTCCCTGACATCATGAACCCTTAGAATATCAGCACCATTATTTAGTGCAATGGTATTTAAAACAGTCGTACCATTCAATGCCTCATTAGCACTTGTTTGTAATGATTTATATATCATTCCTTTTCTGGATAACCCAGCCAAAACAGGGCAGCCAAGCATTTTAAAAACTGATAGATTTGCCAATAATGAAAAATTATGATGTACATTTTTACCAAATCCAAATCCGGGATCAATTATGATGTCTAAAATTCCTGCTTTTTTGCATTCTTCTATTTTACGAATAAAAAAATCCAAGACCTCCGTGCTGACATTTTGGTATACAGGATTTTCCTGCATTGATTCGGGAGTCCCCTGCATATGCATGCAGATATAAGGAACCTTATATTTTCCAATCAATGGAATCATTTCCGAATCCAATTCTCCTGCACTTACATCGTTTACTATTGATGCACCAGCATCAATAGCGTGAAAAGCGACTTTGCTGATATAAGTATCAATAGAAATGATTACTTCAGGACATTCTTTGTGAATAAACTCGACAACGGGTAAAATCCGCTCTAATTCCTCCTCCGCATGGATACGTTCACTGCCCGGACGAGTGCTTTGTCCACCCACATCAATGATTGAAACACCTTCTGTAATCATTGATTCTACCTGTTTTTTGATTTCATCCAAAGAATGATTCAAATAACCCTTGTAAAATGAATCGGGTGTGATATTCAGTATTCCCATCACAATCGGTTCATTAATTTCAAGTAACTTTCCTTTACAATTGATAGTAAACATTAATAGAGTAATTGTATTTTTGTGATAAATAACAAAGTTGTCATTATTTTTGAGAATAATAGACAATAGTTATAAAATTAAATTAATAAATAATGAACACTGGGGAGCAATATGATTTTGCGATTAAAAATTGCAGAAATGTTTTTCTTAAGAAAACCGCTGATTATGGAACTTCCTGGAGAGTTTACAGGACTATTTCTATTGTTGATCAGATTTACATAAAAGCTAAAAGAATCAGAACTATTCAGGAAAAACAACAACAAAAAATCAATGACGGAATAGTCAGTGAATTTGAAGGAATATTTAATTATGCAATAATTGGATTGATTCAATTGGATATTGACAATGATGAAATAGAACAAGTTCCAGTGGATGAAGTGGAAAAAAGATATGACCAAAAAGTTATTGCTGCAAAACAGTTGATGAGCAACAAAAATCATGACTATGGTGAAGCATGGAGAGAAATGAGTCAGGAAAGTTTTGTAGATCTTATACTGTCAAAATTGCTTCGAATTAAACAGATTATTTCCAATAAAGGTATTACATTAGTGAGCGAAGGGATAGATTCCAACTATTTTGACATCATGAATTATGCTGTATTTGCTTTGATATTAATTAAAGAAGGTAAACACAGTGAATAATTCTACTACATTCAAGCAAGAGCAAACTTCAAATTGAACCATATGAAAAAGCATTTTCCTTTAATTGTCAGAATTATCATCTCAGCTTTGTTTTTATTGTCGGCTGTTGCAAAATCATTTCCAATTTGGGCATTTGAAAAACAATTGGTGGATCTCGGTATCGCTGACTGGTGTAAAGCTCCTTATTTGGCAAGGTTGATCATCGCACTTGAAACAGCCATAGCCATAGCAATTCTTCAGAAAAATTACATTCGTTCTTTTGTAATTCCTGTAACCATCGCATTGCTTATCGCTTTTTGTTGTCATCTTGGTATTCAAATGTATGAACATGGAGCAATGAATGGCAATTGTGGATGTTTTGGACAGTTGATACCCATGACTCCTTTAGAAGCATTTCTTAAGAATATCATTACAATTGCTTTGCTGGTTTATCTTTATAAAAATGTAAAGGATAAACCAAAAGGAGAAAACAGTTTTATTACGTTGTTGTTTATTTACTTTTTATCTGCATTCTTGTTATTTTTTGCTTTTCCATTTTGTCCGTGCACAAAAGAAGAAAACTCTAAAATTCCTGCAATACCCATTTTACAAACCGATTCAATCAAAGATTCGAATGCAATTACACTACATGATACTGTAAGCAATAAAAAAACTGATAAAGTTGACAATAAAAATATAGTTAAGAAAGACAGCAATGTTGCTGTCTTAATTTCCGAACCACCTTTTACCCAATCAAAGTTTTCAATGTATAATAACTTCAGTAGCAAAAAAGTGAATCTTGATGAAGGGAAAAAAATTGTTTGTCTGTTTGTACCGGGATGTGACCATTGCAGGGATGCAGCGAAAGAATTGGCTAAAATCTCAAAATCTCATAAACTACCTCCGATTTATGTATTATTCATGAACGAGGAAACATATAAAATTCCGGAATTTTTCAATGAAACGAAGATGCAATTACCATATTTTGTAATTGATGACATCCCCACATTTTTTAAGTTACTCGGAAATAAAGCCACAACTCCCGGCATAGTTTATCTGTGGAATGGCAATATTGTTACATCTTACGAAGGCTTGGATGAACATAAGTTTAAGGCCGATGAAATGGTGAAAATTATTGAATCCAATCAAAAATAGTTTATTCATGTACTTTTTAAAACGCCTGTTAAATACAAGTTTAGTATTAATAGGGGTTCTGGTTCTTTTATTTGTTATTTTTCAATTGTTAGGAGATCCTGCCAAACTAATTGCCGGACAAACGGGTGATAAAAGTACAATGGATAACATTCGAAAATCACTTTATTTAGACCAGCCTAAGTCAAAGCAATTATTGTTTTTTATAAATGACATATCTCCCTTGTGTGTATATGATTCGGCAGAAATAAAAGACAAAGAGATACATGGTTTATTCTTTGGAAGAAAAAAATTAGTTGGTTTAAAAGTACCTTATTTCGGAAAAAGTTATCAATCAAAAAAAGATGTATTATCAATAATTTTAAAAGCCTTTCCATTAACCTTTTTACTGGCTTTTACCTCCATTTTTTTTGCAACAATAATTGGAATATTTACAGGTATCATTACCTCAATCAATAAGAATACAAAAATAGATCATATCGGTATATTCATCAGTAATATAGGTATATCAATGCCCTCATTTTTCCTTGCTATTATCATTGCTTATTTATTTGGAATAGTTTTGAATCAATATACCGGTCTGAATTTCACTGGTAGTTTATACGATATCAATGAAATCACTGGAGTAAAGACAATAGACTTAAAGAATCTGATTTTACCTGCATTAACTTTAGGTATAAGACCGCTATCTGTTATAACTCAATTGACAAGAAGTTCAATGCTGGAAATTTTAAACAACGATTACATCAGAACAGCAAAAGCCAATGGAATCAAGTACAATCATATAATCTTCAAACATGCATTGAGAAATGCGATTCCACCTGTCATTACTGTAGTAATGGGATGGTTTGCGGAATTATTGACCGGGGCTTTTTTTGTTGAATATGTCTTTGGTTGGAATGGGTTAGGTAAAGTCACAGTAGATGCTTTAGGCAAACTGGATTATCCGTTGGTACTTGGTTCTGTTATATTCAGTGCTTTTATTTTTACTTTGATTAATATCCTGACAGACATCATTCAAAAAAAATTAAATGCCAATATTTAATACCATTAATATCATTGAAATCAAATTTTACTTTCATCTGAAATAAACCATACACTAATATTTAAAAAAATATAAGAAGTTAAAAATTCAAATATTTCTACAGTACTTGAATAATATAATTCATTTTTTCCTCTAGGTAAATATTTTATCAATCCTTCCATTATAAGCCAACTGAACAGAAAGAAAATACCTATTGAAAGAGGAGCAACGGGGAATCTATATTTTTCTGCTTTGTACCTGAAAAAACTAAAATGATTGATCAGTAACGGAAATATGATTCCATAAGTCATAATGAATATTCTAAAAAGAAAATTCATTTCAAGTAAACGGCTGATACCTTTTTTGTGTGTTTTATTGAAATTATCGGAATTGAAGATTTCAATATTGTGTAAATTAAATTCACCTTGAACATTGATGGATTTTATGCTTTCGGGAGTTTTATAATTCAATAAAACTTGTCCCCAACTTAATTCTTCCCCTGCTCCCAAAAACATCAAAATGGAGAAAATCAATAAAAATATATTTTTTCTTTTCTTGTAAGAAATTAAAAATATAATTGAGTCAATAAGAAACAAAACAGCAGTACCAATTTCAAAAAATTGATCTTCATTATTAAATTTTACAATCGTTTCATCACTACAAAAGATATATACAGAATAACTTAGAAATACCACCAAAAAAGACGAAAAAACATACTTCCTTGTTTTCCAATATTCATCATAATATTTTTTAAACATGTTTAATAGAATATAATTGGAATGTGTAATAACCAGATTTTAATTGCTACAATCTTCTTAACTATTTATTATATCAATGAATTTTCCATTGGCATAATATTTGGGAATATAAAAACGTGAATTTACATCATTACAGATAGATTAAAAATGACCCTGTTTTAATTAAAGTGTGATGTTAATCATTGATAAGTTCATTTTGATAAAATGCAGCGGTTGTTTTGACTTAGCAATGATGATTTATCCATTGTCTCTATAGAAATTTTATATCAATATCCTAAATGAAAAACCTATGAACAAAAATTTATTTCTAAGTTTAATGCTGATGGTATTTGTGTTAATACTTTCAGGTTTCGATTCCTATGCTCGTATCTATTACGTTAGTTCATCTTACACAGGAACTACATCCAATGGCAACTTTACCACACCCTGGAAATCTTTGGCTGATGTACAGTCAAACCAGGGTGTTTTTATCCCTGGTGATGTTGTTTCCTTTAAATGTGATGATGTTTTCAGTGGTACTTTAACCATCAATAAATCCGGAAGCCTTGGCAATCCTATAACATACAACAGTTATGGTACAGGCGCAAAACCACAATTTATTGGAACCGGAAATACCATCAGTTATTTGATTTATTTGTATAATAAAAATTACATCGTTTTTGATGGATTAGAAATAACAGATCCTACCATCAGTTCTGCAGACAGAACTATTCAATCTAAAATTCAAAGAGCATTTGGATTTGATGGAACATCATCATACAACATTATTAAAAATTGCAAACTTTCACTGGTTGGTGTTGGAACTTATTGGGTTGGTCCTAATAATACGATGGATCATTGTGATGTGGGAAATTTAAGAATGGTGGTTAATAATGTAGGTGGCAATAATGATTATGGCGCAAACCCTGTTGTAATATCGAGTGCTTATAATAAAATTACCAACAATTATTTTCATGATTGCTGGGCAAACAGTTATGATTATGTTTATGATGGTGGGGCTGTAGAGTTTTATGGAAACGGATCATCCAATAATTTCATAGGCTATAATACATTTTATGATTGTAATGGAGTGGTAGAAAACGGATCAGGAAATGGGGGACTGATTGAAAACAATGAATTTTCGTATAATAAATTCATCAACAACGGTTCTTTATTTTATATCAATAATGGTGGTACTTATTTGGTTAGTGTTGCTAACATGAAATTCTACAACAATGTAATCGTTGAAAACGCAATTAACCGGGTATTTGAAAATTACATGGGAAGTATGAGTACCAGTGTATCTAATCAGGGAATAGTAGTATTTAAAAACAATGTTTTTGAATTATCCACCGGGGTAGATGTTGTAAGACCAAGCCAATGGAATAGCGGACAACTGATACATGAAAATAATGTATATAAACTATCCAATTCAAGTTATATTAATTACACAATAAACTCAAATGAATTAACAACCTCACAAACACTTTGGGCCAATACTATCAATGCTAATGCAGTTTTATGGGATTTGACCCCTTCATCAAACAGTCCGTTGATTAATTTCGGACAGAACGTAGGATTAACGAGCGATTTTATTGGCAATCCAATTATTTCACTTCCAGATGCAGGTGTTATTGAAAAACAAAATTCAAATCAGATAGCACCATTGACTTTATCTGTTTCAAATACAAATATTTCATGTAATGGTGGTTCTTCAAATGTAACAGTTTCAGCAAAGGGAGGAACATCGCCTTATGCTGGAACTGGAACTTTTAACGTAATGGCTGGCACTTACAATTATACAGTAACTGATGATAATGGACTTACAGCAACATCATCTATAACAATAACAGAACCAAATAAAATTAATGTAAATGTACAATCCGGAAATATTAATCAAAATGGAGGGACAACAACCATTACTGTGAATGCAAATGGTGGAACAGGAACTTTATCATATAAATTAAATAATGGTTCATTTCAAACATCGAATATTTTTAATAACGTTGCAGCAGGTGTTTATACCATTACAGTTAAAGACCAAAATAATTGTACTAACAATACCAATATAATTATTAGTCAGCCAGCGATTTTAACAATTGGAATAAATTCTTCAATAATAGCATGTAATGGCGATTCTTCAATTGTAACAGTAAATGCTTCCGGGGGAGTTAAACCTTATATAGGAACAGGAACTTTTAAGGTTATTGCCGGAACCTATTCTTATACAGTTACCGATTCAAATGGAATTACTGCTTCATCATCAATAACAATCAATCAACCAGCATCTATTTCTGTTGTTGTAAATTCTGGCATAATAACGAATTACAGTGGAACTACATCAGTAACAATTAACCCTTCTGGCGGAACAGGACAATATAATTACTCTTTGAATAATGGATTATTTCAGACTTCAAATATTTTTAATAATGTATCAGCAGGAACTTATCAAATTAATGTAAAGGACGGCAATGGTTGTATTGGTAATGCCAACATAATAATCAAACAACCTACTTCACCTTTACAAATAAATATCAGTTCAAACAATATTCAATGCAATGGAGGTACTTCTACAGTAACTGTATCCGCATCGGGTGGAACACCACCTTATGCAGGAACAGGAATATTCAATGTAGGAGCAGGAAATTATATTTTTAATGTAACAGATTCTAATGCTGTAACTGTGTCGTCTTCAGTTTCAATAATAGAGCCAGACTCAATAAGAATATCAGTTAACTCAAACTCAATAACATCATCTGGTGGCACTACAACACTATTTATCAATGCCATTGGCGGAGCTGGTGGATATTCATATTCAATCAATAACAGTACGTTTCAATCATCTAATGTATTTGATAATGTAATTGCTGCAAATTATACAGTATCAGTTAAAGATATGAATGGTTGCATAAAATACCTTCAAATAAAGATTACAGAGCCAGTCTCAATTCCATTAACATTAACATTGGTTTCTAAGAAAGATGTATCCTGCAGAAGAATGTCTGATGGCTTTATTGAAGTTTTAGCGGCAGGAGGTACAACGCCATATCTTTATTCAATTAATAATGGTATTTACACTACAAACAATAAATTTTATAATTTAAAAGCCGGAACGTATACTGTTAAAGTAAAAGATGCAACCAATCTTATTATTCAAATAACTGTAATAATTTACGAAAGTAAAAAAAGATGTTATGGAAAAATGATTGCAGGAATAGAAGAAAACACATCGATAAATGAAGTAACTCCAATAATAATATATCCCAATCCTTCCGCACATTCATTTAAAATAAAAATAAATTCTGATGATGAGAGTGATATTCTAATTGAAGTCTTGAATAGCATGGGAAGTAATGTGTATAAAATGAAATCAAACACAAACAAACTTGTAGAATTTGGAACAGAATTCAAACCGGGAATATATTTTGTGAAAGTAACACAAGGGACAAATGTACATGTTCAAAAAATCATCAAGTTTTAAAATATCTAATATGCATTTATCTGTCTTTTTAGTATTAAATTCCATACAGTTAAAAAAATAATTTTAACGTCAAGAAAGATACTCCAGTTCTCCAAATACCAAAGATCAAATCTTATTCTATTGGTGATTTGGCTTTTATTGGTTATTTCTCCTCTAAACCCATTGATTTGAGCCCAGCCAGTTATACCGGGTTTTAAAAAATGTCTAACCATGTATTTATCTACAATTTTAGAATAATCATCCGTATGTTTAACCATTAATGGCCGGGGTCCTACAATACTCATATCACCTAACAATACATTGATAAATTGTGGGAATTCATCAATACTGGAATTTCTCAAAAATTTACCAATTGTAGTAACACGATTATCATTTTTACTTGCCTGAATAGTATCTGCTTCTGAATTTAAATTCATACTCCTAAACTTCAGGCAATTAAACAATTGATTATTTTTTCCAGTTCGGATTTGAGAAAAGAAAATTGGCCCATTAGATTCTAATTTAATTAATAGCCCAATAAGTGGAACTAACCAGGAGAGAATGAAAACAATTACAATTACACTGATGAAAATATCCAATACTCTTTTTAAATATATATTACCGATATCTTCCATCGCTTCATTGTGAAAAGACAATACTGGCAATTCATGAATAAAATTAATGTTGAATGGCTTACCTATTAAATTTGATAAGTCAGGTACCATTCTGAATCTTATACATGCATCATCAGATTGCTTGATTATTTCATTAATAATTGAATTTTGATTGGGTGAAATGGTTGAAAATATCTGTTTCACATTGCAGTTTTTGGCTACACTCAAAGCATTTTCCAGATTGGAAATAATGGGGTAGTTAGAAACTGTATGAACATTTTTTTTGTCTTCAGCAAATCCGATTAAATTAATACCAATAGATTCTTTTGTCAAATATCGGGCTAGTTTAACTGATGTTTCATTGTAACCTAAAATCATGACATTATTATCTGTGCTTTTAATCAAAAAAGACTTTATAATGGATTTATAGATCAGTCTGTTGATAAAAATAAAAACGAAAAATACAGGTAACAGGTCTACATATATGGGGTTAATGATAGTAATTGAACCTGAATATCCATTAGATAGAAATCCAGTAATAACAACAAAAAGTAAAAATGTAAATAATGTTTTTTTGAAAATGTATTTGTAGTTTAAAATATCTTTTTTAGCATACAATACTGTTATGGTAGATGAAAGAATCCAATAAAATGAAAATGAAGTCCAATTCAATGAATTATAATTGGTAAAGAAATGAAAGATGTATTTGGTAGAATAAATATTTAATAGTTCAGAACTACAATATAGACAGAACAAATCGGTCATTAATAATGACAACTGAATCTGTCTTTTAAATTGTCTGTTCATATAGATTGCCATTTGTAATGTGAATATAAAATTGAAATAATTCTCTCTGAAGTATGACCATCCCACAATTCTGGGATATTGCCTTTCTTCCATTTGTTTTCAATGATGGATTGTATTGAATGCTGAAGATTTTCCAAATCTTCTCCAACCAGTTCATTGGTACCAATTTCAACTGTTTCGGGTCTTTCTGTAGAATTTCTTAATGTTATACAGGGTTTATTTAAAATAGTGGCTTCTTCTGTAATCCCTCCTGAATCAGTTATAATACCCTTAGCATTTTTAATCAGATATATAAATTCCAGGTACTGTTGTGGTTCTACTTCAATAATATTGTTGTTTTTAAATTTGATGTGTTGAAGTATTTTTTTTGTTCTTGGATGTACCGGAAATATAACATTGTACCCCTTGGTAACATCAGAAATTCTATTTAATAATGAATGCAATTTCTCTTCATTGTCTACATTAGATGGGCGATGAAGAGTAAGTAAAAAATAATCTCTATTGCTGTCTGAAATATCTTTGAAGAATGCTGGTCTTTTAATAAAATCTAAATGAAACAACAAAGAATCAATCATAGTGTTTCCAACAAAATAAATCTTCTCCTTTGATATTTGAAGCATTTCAAGGTTTTTTGATGCCTGTTTAGTTGTTGTAAAGAAGAAATTGCAAATTGAATCTGTAATTATCCTATTAATTTCCTCCGGCATATTCATGTCTCCTGACCTAATTCCTGCCTCTACATGTGCAACATCAATACACAATTTTTTGGCAGTAATGGTACAAGCCATTGTAGAATTAACATCTCCAACCACCAAAACAATATCAGGCTTGAATTGAAAAAGTTCTTTTTCAAATTTCACCATAATAGATGCTGTTTGTTCCGCTTGTGTTCCACCTGCACATTCAAGATTAATATCCGGATTGGGAATTCCCAACTGATCAAAAAAAGACGCGCTCATGGCATTATCGAAATGCTGTCCTGTATGAATCAACCGGTATTTGATAGGCAAACCTTTTTTAATACTTGATTCAATAGCACGAATGATAGGTGCAATTTTAACAAAATTTGGCCTGGCGCCGGCAACAATTGAGATGTTCATAATTAAAAAACCAATTCATTTTGTAACTTATATTTATTATCAAATTCATTGATTAAAGCAACTGTCTGATGTATATTTTGTTTGGAAGAAGCTCCAAATAAAATTGATTCTACATTAGGTAATTGACAAACGTATTCAATAGCATCCTTAACAGGAATTGACCCTCCACCAAGTACCTGCATGGCAATAATCCTTACCTCCTTTAATTTTAAAACAGATTCATATTGATCAATTCCTCCTGACATCCTGAATCCGGTTTTATTTATTGAACAACAAATAATAGGATTTGTAATACCAATATTTTCGAGAACACCCAATAGCTTTGGCATATTCATTGTAATAAATCCAGGTTCAGCATTATATTTATTTTTTACATGATTACAGAATGCAGAAAAAATATCATTCATTTGCAATCCCAATAACAAATCAGTCACAACATTTTGAAGAAAAATGACAGGCGTATTGATATCAATGAACATTTTCATTTCTGAATCTATCATCAATTCCATAAGAGAGATATAATCTTTTGAAAAAACAGCCATTCCTCCTTTAAACAATGAATTGAAGAAATTTCCGGGTATATATTGCTTAATTGTTTTTAAAATACCATGTTCAGTAATGGCATTTGCATATTTGTGTGCATAAGGCATGCAAGGATAGATTGAAAAATGTGAATATTTTTCTTTATTACTCCTGATATTTTCTGCTATACCATTCATTCTGTCATGAGTAGTACACATAAATGTTTCAATACCTTCAATTCTTGCGTCATCAATGGTATCCAGAATTGACTTATCTTCTTTAAACTTGATTGATTGAAGATTGGCTTTATGTTCTGAAACATGATTTATTGAAAAAAATTGATTATCTCCAAATAGTATTCTGTCCATTATTCACATAGTTGTTTTTAATTTTTGAAATCACATGATCAGTCATCAAAGCACTGGCAAATGTATTTTTGTCATTCGGCACTTCCCCTAAAATAGATTTTATGAAATAATCAATCTGAGCAGTATATTCTTCTCCTCTCAGATAAAAATCAACTGTTGGAGTCAATTCGGATATATATTTGTTATTCCACCCTTTAGTGTACCCTTCAGGACATCTGGAAGATTTAAAAAAAACTTTGATTTCGGTTGAATCACATATTACTTTTCCTTCAGTACCATTAATCGTGATAGAGGTAAACATTTTACGAAATGTTTCTTCACTCCAGTTGACAGAAAGAACGCCCGTTACTTTGGTTTCAGTTTCCAGCAAAGAATAAACGGAATCATCAACATTGGATGAATATATTGGTTTCAATATTGACCCATGAACCTTACATATGGGAGAAATCAGATAATTTATTAAATCAATTACATGCGAAGCATAATCCATTAAACATCCTCCTCCTTCATCTGGATTAGATCTCCATGATCCTGTATTTTTTTTTGTAACAACAGGCCCATAAGCTTCCCCCATAAAGTGAGTAATTCTTCCCAAATAACCATTATCTATGAAATTCTTAACTTCTTCAAAAGTTGCGATGAATTTATTATGATAACCAACCTGATTAACCAATCTGTATTTATTTGCTAACCTTACAAGCATTTCACCCTGAGGTAAATTTAAACAAAAGGGTTTTTCAACAAAAACATGAATTCCCCTTTCCAGCAATTCCTCGACAATGAGTGCATGATGTTTAGTAGGCACTGCAACAAATACAGCGTCCGGGGAATTTTTATTAAGCATTTTATCCATGTCGTAAAATGTTTCAAAGGGTGCATATTTATCCAATACTTCATTAACGATTTTTGAAGTATCTACTACACCAACAACTTCCACATCAGGATGTGCACCTAAAATTGATAAATGCGAAATTCCCATTTTACCAGCTCCAATTAGTCCGACTTTTATCATGATATGTTGAGATTTAAAATTTCATTTTTGAAAAAGGAATAAGCCAACTTCCCTTTGTTCATTAATTCTATGGAAGGAGAACTTCTTTTGATAGAAGAAATAAACTGCTCAATTTTTTGTATTGTCAAAAAAGGATCATGTGTAATCAGTTTTTGCTGTACAAGATATTTGTCAACTTCTAATAATTTTTCCTGATAGACAGAAATAACCGGAATACCAAGAATGGCTAACTCTCTGGTCATAGAGCCTCCTGCACCAATAAACAAGTCGCAATCAGATGCTATATCATTCAATTCAACAGGATTTAGACTCAAAGAAATATTTTTAAATTTCAATTGTTTATAGTGTTCAATTTGTTGAGGGTCTCTTGGAAAAACTGTCACTTCATATTTATTAGATTCTAGTAAAGCTGTCAAGGTCTCATCCATGAAGTTTATCTTGCCATGATAATATTGGGCTGTTTGAGGTTCTGGCCTGAAAAATATTTTAAATGGATATTCATGTATATTATTTCTTTTTTTATTGATTTTATCAGACAATTTCCATAAATAAATACCCTCTTTTAATCCTGGATATGGAAAGATTTTTTTAATGATATTTTTATTAAGTGATAAATTTTTAAGATCAATATTTTCAGGTAATAAAATTTTAGTGGCAAAATGAAATGCGATTAAATTACCTGATGCATGTTCGTTATCATTGGTATAAATGGAACGAATTCCCAGCAGTTTGGCTGTTAATGGGGAGTGGAAAGAACTTTGCGAAATTGCCACATCAGGTTTTATCTTTTTTAAAAATTTAAACAGTTGAAATATTCTGATCGGATAACCTGCAATTTTTTTAATTAAACTTTTGCCGTAATGCTTACCAATAATGGTATATTTTAGTTTTTTCTTATCCAGCAGAGCGATTGTATTGGATAATGGTCTTGAAGTGATAATTATTTCATGGCCTTCTGATTCCAAATCCAATATAAGGTCATGAAACAAATTAATATGAGGTGAATTAGACAAATCAAACCAAATTTTCATTTTCAATTTTTAAAGTGAGTTAAGTAATGACTCATAGATAACATCATCCATGCCTGTGACCATCTCATGTAAGATATTTTGATAGTGAACCATTTTTTCTTTTGATAATAAAAGAATCCCTTGTCTGATTGCATATTATCAATGGTCCAATTCATCAATTTTCCAACTAAAATTATCTCTGATTCAATTTTATTTAATTTACAAAGTGTTATAACCAATTGTGAAGACGAATGAATGTCTATTGGATACAATGAATTGCTATAGTATTTAGGAGCACCATCATTTCTGAAAAAATTACAGATATAATAATTAAATCCGTTTGATAAATTTTGATCAAACGAATAGTCTTTGGTGTAGTACATATAATCGGCTATACACTCAAGATTGTAGCCAGTATGAAAATTATCTTCCCATTGATGAAAAGGAAGTGTACCGTAATTCCATGCACCATTATTTTTCTGATAACTACAGCAAAACTTAACGGCAGATTGGGCTGATTTCATCAATTTTTCTTCTTTGGTTTTAGAAAAAACCCTTGCTAATAGTCTGGCTCCTAAAAGTGACGCATTGAATACAATACTGTTGTCTAATGGTGTGTAAGAAAAAGCAATGTCACCTTTATCATCAGTAGTTTTATTCAAATCATACAAAATAAAATTACAGGTGCTTCTTGCTTCAATCAATAAATTATCATTTCCGTTTAGATCATATAAATCCAACAATGAGTTTGCAACAAAACAGGAGGTAACAATATTAGGCGTATATGCCGGTTGATAAAATGCTCTGGATTGCCAATCAAAATTATAGCCCCAACATGAATTTGAATATTGATTACTTTTAAGGGAAATTATTTTTTCTAAAAAAAAATCAATTTTATCCAATTTGCTTTTGTCAGGAGATAATTTATACCAATTACAATATGATGATAAAAACAAACCCATCGCTTTAGGATTGTATTCTGATTTGATAAAAGCAATATTTCTGAAATTGAATGGTGACTTTTTAAAAAATTGTATCCAGCATAACCTGATCAATTTGAATTTATTTACAACAGGTATTTTTTTAAATAATGTACTGTTTAATCCATCATATGGATCATACCCTTTAAAGGATTCACTTTCGCAATAATCAGCGAGTTTTATAAATGAATTATATATTTTATCATAAAGCATTCTTAAATAATTATTTATTTGTTTGTTGCAGTATCCATTCAAAGTTCATTTTCAATTAATTGTTTGTAAAATATCTTGCTGTCATTACCAAACGAATGATTTACTTTTATTTTATTCTCGCTTTTATTGACTGGTAATTGTAAAAGAGAAACAAATTTTGAATATAAGTCATCGATATCACGAGTTTTAAAAAGAATAGTTTCAAAAGGTCTGTTAACAACATCTGAAGCAATGACAGATTTGTTTAAAAAAATAGCCTCCCTTATGGAAATAGCATCACCGTCTGTATTGGTAGTTCTTAAAACGATGTTAGATTCTTTAATTAATCTGACAAAAGACAAATTTTCATTTATCAGAAAAAAAAAATTCCCAAGATCTTTTTCTATTATTGAACGATGTGCTTTTTTATAAATTTCTAATCCTTCATCTAAAGAGGACACATTAAATATGAACAGAAAAGAGATGCCTGCTTTTTTTAATTTAGCGGATAATTCTATACACATATCCAATCCATATAAGTCTTCATCTTTAAATTTATTAAGCCGGGAGGCATTGGAACATACTATTATGCTGTTTGTTAACCTTGCATGACTAATCAAATCAGTAAGATATCCTGGTAACGGAATCTCATTTTTCATAATTGGTGGAAGAAAAGCGGGCCGAACAACACATTTTTCTTTTGGAATATTAATTTTAAGAGATATTTCGTTATTAACAACAATAATCTTGTTAACTAAATTAAAAACAACTCGGTCGGTTATTTTACCTAGTTTGTTTTTATGTCTGTCAAAACCATGAAATGTAATTATTATTTTTTTTCTGAATAGTTTTGAAAATAAAATGTGTATTTTTTTGAGAAGTTTATTTCCACTATGAATATAAATCAGTTCTGCATTATATATTTTGCGTAAGTACCTTAATATATTCAGTTTTCTTATGTTATAATATTCATTTTTGATGCAAACAGATTCATCTATAAAATCAAACAAAAAATCATTTCTAAGTAAATAAGTCAAGCGTTCAATATGTATGCTTATCCCTCCGGCAGGTGGGGGTAGAGGTCCGATAATTAATATTTTGTTTTTAGGATTCAAATATTTTAAATGTTTTTTACAATCAATTTGAATTTATCATTACTTAAACAAGTAAGATCCTCTTTATTACAATATTTAAAATTTATTGTCATATTGTTACCTATCATTTTTATTAAATTATGCCTTAATTGATTTTCATCATTAATGGTAAAATCATTTTCCACTACCAGTTTAACCAACAAAGGATTCAAAACATCATTTTGATGCAATTGAGCCATTTGTAGGTTTTTTATACCTTTAAAAGCATGATCAATACATGAAACCTGACTTCCGTCTTTTAAATCAATCGTATCACCAACTCTTCCATTTATCTTTAAAATTTCCGGAGAAACAATGTTATTTAAAAAATTATCAGATTTGACTTCAATGATATCATCTACAGCATATCTGATGAGTGGAAAAGAAAAGTTGTTTAATGAAGATGTAATCACACTATTTTTAGTAAACTCGTTAATTGAATATAGAGGTAAGGAACTATACTCATTGTATTTATATTGAACCAATCCAATTGTTCTTTCTACGTTACCATACCAATCATATATTTTGGCATTGAAATAATTTTCTAATTTAACTCTTTGAAAATCATATAACATCTCAGAAGATGTAAATGCCAGAGGGATGTCTAATTTTAATTTTTTACTGGAAAGTTCTATATAGAATTTGTATAAATAACTGGGAAAAGCTTCAATCGCTTTGGGATTGAATTTTAATATAAGTGAGTGAAATAAATCTATGTTGTCACTATTTATATTTGGACTTGAAATATAGAGTGTATTGGAATATTTTTCGAATTTATAAAGAGAGTTTTTATCCAAATAACCTCTTATTGATACTAACGGTTGGCCTCTTTTAAACCCATGTTTAAATCTGAAATATCTTAAGTAAGCCGACTCTACATTTATACTTGCAATAGTCCTAAACACAGTCAAAGGAGAACCGGAAGTACCTGAAGTATAACTTTTAATTTTAAATATATTGTTACCATTGAAAATTTCATCTATCTTATTTTTAATATCTGATCTTCTAATAACTGGAAGTTTTGTCAGGTCAGTCAAGTCTTTGATATCATTAACAGATATTCCATGTGAACCATACAAATCATTGTAAAAACTTGAATATTTATATGCGTGTTTGAACAGTTTAATAAATCGGATGTTGTACAAGTCAAGTAATTCATTTTCTTTTATATCGTGCATCAAAGATATTTTACGATAAAACAAATCCGTTATAACATTATTCTTGGCATAGTATTTAAGTGTATCGTACATCAGAAAAGAACAGATTATTTTTACTATTAAAACCAATAAATGAATGGATATAAAAGTATCGTAAAAAAAATCACATTAAAATGATAAAAGTCACTCTGAAGAATTATACAATTCAGTGAGCAAAATAAATAGAGGAAAATATTCAATATCTCCTGTCGATTAATCTGGATAATTTAATCAGTAAATAAAGTAACGGAGTATAGTATACGAAATAACGTTTTATTTTACCGCCAAAAGATAGTTTAAACTGATTTATACCTAACAAAGATTTATCACTTGTATTTTCAGCAAAACCTCCAAAATCAAAATGTTTAAAACCATCTTTTTTAAAATACTGCATATCATAGAAAGTCAGTTTTTTATTAGCGATACTTATTAACTTACTGTCGTAGTTTTTATCCAATCTTTTTGAAGCAGATTGAAATAGTCTGACGATGGAAGTATCTTTATCAACTATATAACTATGTGCAACTAATAATTCACCATTAGAAGTAGCAAAACTTGTCTGATATTTATCAGCAAATGCTTCTATTGTTTTTCTTTTAGGTTGATATATATTTTTGTGAATAGCAAAATCATTAAAGAATTTTTCAAACAAATCCTTATTGTAAAGAAACTCACAATTGATCTGATAAGAATCTGCTTTTCTAATATCTTGTTTAACTGTTTTATTAAATCGGTCAAATATTACATCTATGTTTTCATCCAAATCAATGATTAATGTAGCGGTTTTTTCTTTTATACAATATATATAAGGATTTATTTGTTGTTCAATGAATGAAAAAGAACGAAGGGTAAAGATGTTCTTGATAGAATAAATGAATTCAAACCAGGTCTCTTGTATTTTAAAACAATAAAACTTTCTTTTAAATTGAATCATTGGGAAATTAAAATTTCATTGTAAAAATTGAGGGTCTTTTCAGCGATGATATTTGAATGATAATGCTGTTTTGAATATTCTTTCGCATTTTTTCCAATAAAAAAACAAATAGAATGATTATTATAGAGCATTTTCAATAATTCATTGAATTTATTAGCATTTTTTATCGAAAATAAAAAACCTGTTTTATAATCGGTAATCATTTCTGGAATTCCACCAACACTATTAGCAACAATAACAATTCCGGATGCCATAGATTCCGCAATAACCATAGGCAAAGATTCATGTATGGAACTTACTATTAAAATGTCAGTGTCATTAATAACCTGAATAATGTCAGTTTGTGAAATCCATCCATGAAATTGTATGTGCTTGTGTAAATTGTTTTCATTAATGAAATCATCAATTATATTTTTATACTCGATGCTCATAAAATCACCAATTATGTCGAGCGTATAATGATAATCCTGCTTGATAAGTAATGAAAGTTGTCTTAAAAGAAATAAAAGGTTTTTGTTTACATCAATCAAACCAATATATAACAATCTGTTTTTTGTTGATGATTTTAATGGCACATTGAAATAAATATCATTGACAGCATTGGGTATAACTGCAACATTTTTTTGTTTGAAACTGTTAAACTTATTTTTTGAATATTTTGAAAGATGAATGATATTCTCTGGATACATAATATCCTGAACAAATGCGTTGAAATACCACGTTAATTTGTCTTTCCATTTTATTTTAATTTTGCCTTCATCATATGACATTCCATGAATTGTGAGTAAATAATTTTTATGTAAAAGCCCAAATACTTTTGAAAACATAAAAGTATTACCCACTTCATAATGAATAATATCAGGGTTGAATTGCCTTATTTGACTTTTTAATTTGAAGGGAACAAAAAATAAATAATTGAAAGTATGATAGGAAAAGGGCCCTTCAGGCAGATAATATATTTCAATTTTATCAGAGATTCTTTTGATGGTTTGAATATTAACTTCTCTTGAAAATGATATAACCCTGATGAATATTTCTTGAGACAAAAAACCTTTTATTAGATTTATCGAAGCAGAATGAACTCCTCCTTTTATTTTATCAATATTTAATGGAAGTTCTGGAACCAATAACAGTACTCGTAACATTTTACAATAACTTAATTTAAATAACAACTCATAATTATGCCAGAATTGATGGCAGCTTTTTCATTAGAATAATAGGGGTCTATATTATTTTCTATTTGTTTATATTTATCCTGAAAAAGTGCTTCATTAATTTTATTCGCCAGTGATGTTGAATTAGGCTCACACAACATACCATTAAAATCATCCTGTATATACTCTTTAAAAGCACCTACATTTGCAGCCACGGTCATTTTTCTCAAAGATGTAGCTGTCATCAATACTCCGCTTTGTGAAGCATCTCTGTATGGGCAAACAACAAATTTAGAATTTCTAATGAAATCAATTAATTGGTCATTGGGCATAAATCCAGTAATTAATTTAATTTTATCTTCAAAAGTTTTTAAAATTTCATTATTCAACTTAAAATCGTACACTTTCTTTCCAATTATAAATACGGATAATTTTGGATTTTTTTCAAATACCGCAGGAATAGCCTCCAGCAAAATATCAATACCTTTATAATAGGAGAGTCTACCAAAAAATAATATATAATCACTTTTTGATTGAGAACTTTTATTTGACATTCTGTTGAAACTGTAAGGCTGAAGAAATAAATCATATACTGGCTTGTGGATATTATTGAAATGTCTGTTAAATTGATTCATTGAGTACTTTGAATAAAACAAGAAACTATTTGCCATTTTGTAAAAAACAATTGTCAGCATTTTTTCTTTCCATGAATTTTCACCTGTATGAGGAACTGCATCATGAAGCGCTATGACAACCTTCTTATTTTTTAAATATGATAAAAATCCCAGCGCCCTTAATGAAATTGTATCGAAATGAAAAACATCTATACTGAGTTTTTTTAAATAATTACCAAACTTGATTCCTGACAATATTGTTTGAAAAGAAATGTTTTTTTTGTTTTTAAAAACCAGGAAATGAACACTTTTAACATCTGAAAAATATGGCTTTAGTCTTGTCCATTGCTCTTTACCCAATAATAACTCTGGATGCATAATGAATGCTGAATCATCAATACTATTAACATTTATAATGGTAGCGCATTTAGAGTAATTTGTAATTTCAATAAAAACATGAAGATTGACTTTTGTTTTGATGCATTGGATAGTTTCAATAGCCGCATCTATTAAATTAGTACTTGTATAATAAATTACGTTGATCATATTTATTTAATCAAATCTTTCCAAACAATAATCTGAAAGAATTGGCGCCAATATCACTTTTTTGTTTTTGAATCTTTACATAATAATAAAAGAAAACCAATCCTACCAACCAGAATAAAGTGAATGTCGCCATCTTATTTAAAAATATTGACAGCAAATAATAAATCATCAGGCCAATGGCAGAAATAATATAAAAGGAAAGAACATTATAAACTGATATAATCTTACTCTTAACCAAAATGAAATCCTGTATGATACTAAAAAATAAAAATGAGACTACTATTGCTAAAATAACAACGGAGATGGTCTTAAAGTAATTCAGTAACACAATACAAATAATCACATTCAAACAGAGACTTAAAAAATTACAATACATATCCTTTTTTTCTTTTTTTACAGCTATCATCAAATTTGCTTTCAGTAATACTGATGGAAATATGATCATAACAAGAAACATTTGCTTGCAATAAATTGTAACAGCAGAAAATTGATTTCCGAACAGAAATGGAACTAGTAAATCGGAAAATGAGATAATAACAGTAAATGTAAAAAATCCATAAATACTGAATAATCTCAACAAATTGGGATAATGTATCATCAATCTGTTCTCTTTTATCAATTCAACCAAAAAGGGAAAAACGCTTGTGGAAATTACAACTGGAATGATATACGCTATAGAAAGCAATTTAAATGCAATTTCATAGAAGCCTACATCTCGAATAGTCAAATATTTTGAAACAAAAATATTTCCAATACGCCAGTTAATTACCGCTATACCTGCAATTACAACAAATGCCCAATTTTCTTTTACGATGTTGAATATTTCATAAAAATCAGTGTTGGTTTTCTTTAAAATATCTAATGAAATGAAAGAATCCATTCCAAACTTGAAATAAACATAAAGAATTGATAACCTCAGTGAAATGAGCAGTAATATTAAACTGGTCATTGAAAAAGGAAGAACTAAAACTAAACAACCAATCAGAAATTTAAGAAAGGATTCAATGGTAGAGATTAAATAAGTTTTTTCCTGACGGAAATCTGCAATGCCAACACTTTTGAAAACATAAATCAGATTATCTGAAATTATATTTAATCCAAATAGTATAGAAAACAATCTGATTACTTCGCTACTATAAATACTGAATGATATAATGACATTTAACAAATAAAAAAAACAGCCTAGTATAAATTGAATTTTTATGAATTTGGTGATGAATAATTCTCGGTTATCTGTTTCTTTCAATTCCCTGATAAACCAATTTCCAAGTCCAAGTGTTGAAAAACCCAAAATAAATGAATAGATAGTATTGCAAATAACATAATTACCAAAATCTTCCATTGAATAATGTCTGGCTACTATAATAAAAAACATACTGAATAAAATATTCTGAACAAGATTGCTTAATATTCCTAATGCACTGTTTTTAAACAACTTGTTTTTAACTATTTTATTGACAATATTGAAATTTAATTTAATCATGTATTAATTTCTTTGAAATTGAATCAATAAGCGGACTAGACTTCAAATAATTCAAACGAAAAATCAACAAAGAAAGAATGGTTACAACCATTATTTTCAATCTGGTTTCACCAAGTGAAAAAGTGGAGTAAAACCCTACCATCCAGCAAATCAATGAAGCAATCAATAATACAAGAACCCTGTCTTTTCTTGTAAAAAATTGCTTGATACCTCTAAGCATTGGAATTAAAAACAAAAAAGCAAAAGATACAAAACCAATAAAGCCTGTTTCAGTCAGAATTTTAAGATATCCGCTTTCCGGATGATCGAATGTTATGTATTCATTGTTTCTCAACCATGACTGATCGGGATTGTGCAATGAAACATATTTAACATAATTTCCCAATCCGATTCCGAAAAATGGGTATTTTAAAAATATTTGTATGGCATCTACCCATATTGTGTATCTGAATAAATAAGCTTCATTTAACTCGGTGCCACGCTTAAAAATCATCATATCATTTAAGAATAATGTTGTAATAAAATAAAGTAAAATTGAAAAAAGGACAAAGTTTAATCTGAATCTCCATTTACTAAATAATAAAACAAATGAAAAACCGATAAACAATCCAAACAAACCGGCTCTTCCGCCTGTAATCAATATTCCAATAAGACACAGAATGATGATCAGATAATCATAATTACGCAACGTTTCATTTTTTGCATTATGTATCATACACAAAAAACTAAGTGACCCAAGAAATTGGGAATACACCTGAGGATCAGATAAAAAACTCGGATACCTTATTCCTTCGGAAGATACGATATTGGGATTCTGATAGTTTGAAAGCGATAACTGAGTTCCTATTATAAACTGAAACAGCAGAAATACAAAAGAAAAAAGTAAAATAGTTTTCAAGTATTTCAATACGGAATAAAAATAATCTGGAAAATGAAGACATTCATCAATCAACATTTTAGAATAAAAAAAAACCGTGAAAAAGGAAACTACCAGATATAGATTTGAACTGTCTATCGGAAAAGAAGCGGATAGCAACCCAACAAAAACAGAAAATGCAAATAAGATAAAGAACAATAAATAAACTATCCCGTCGCTATGATTATTTATCTTTCTTTTGTAGAAAAATATTAAGAACAATATACAAAGAGTATCAAAACAAGACAATTCACCATAAAAATTAATACTCATCAAAGGGAATGTCAATAAAACAAATTGTATGAATAATTTATTTTTATCCTGCTTTGTAAAAAACATGATAATTATAAACAACATAACATCAATTATTGCCAGTATTTTTAGAATGGTTAATCCCATTATTTTTTAAAATTTTTTCTTTCGTACCAGATTCCTGTCATCCTGCATAGATTTTCTGTAAAGGGTATATTATCAACTACACCGAAACGAGGAATTTGAAACAAATCAACGTTAGACGTATTTTCTAAATAAATAGGATTGGTGGTAAATGCCATTGAATAACCGGCTTTTCTAAGAAAAGCACACTCTCTTTTTGTATAATCACCATTTGGATATGCAAAATGAGTTATTGGTCGATTCAGCCATTTTTCTAGTTTTGACTTAGATTCATATATTTCGAACTCTGCATCATTATCATTACACATAGGTAGAATAGGGTGAGTAACGGTATGGCTGCCTATAGATACATTATTCATATCGCTTATCTCCATCAGTTCATCAAAAGTCAATGCATCTCTTCCTGCATTTGATAAATATTTGTTATCCATTACTTTTCTGATTCTTACTTCGTTTGGAACAATTTTAAGTTCTTCGATTTTTTTGTTATTGATAATGTCTTTATTTGATTTTGCAATAATAGTCCACCAGAACCTTTCTTGTTTTTCTATAGGTTGTGTAGTAACAAACAAAGAAATAGGTATAGAATATTTTTCTACTACTGAAAATATATTTTCTTTATTTTCTTTCCATCCGTCGTCAATAGTCATAATAACGGCTGATTTCGGAAATTCCAACTGCTGAATTAAAATCCTTTGAAGATCATCGGTTGAGATAAAATGATAGCCATTTTTAATAAACCATTTTACACATTTAGTAAAGAGTTTTTTTGAGGGATTATGAAAATATACAGAAAGGATAATTTCTCCTTTTTCACATCTTCGCTTTAAAATTTTCAATTTCCCATTTAAAATCAAATAACATGAAAATAAATGAGCCACTACATTCCGAAATGGAATCTTCATTTCTACTTTAATTTATACATTAATAAAACAACTTATTGTTATAGATCAGGTCATTAGTGAATTCTATTTCCGATATTTCAATATTGGAAACCAATCGATATCCGAGGGAATGAATGGTAATACTTATTTTTTTGTTTTCTACATCAATTCCATCATCTTCACAAGTATTAGATTTATATAATTTGCTCGTCATTCCATTGGCTCTGTTTAATTTAACTGTTGTTTTTTCTAATTTAACATCGTGATAAAGTGCAGTAAAATTTTTAATGTTTGTAATTTCAAAATCAGTCAATGTAACTGGTCTTCCAAGCCAAAAAACAAAATTTATAATGTTATCGTTTTCATTTATCAACGACAACATATTATCATTGATAAAAACAAATACATACTCTTTAAATAGTGGCTGAAATGAAATTGTCTGTTTTTTGATAATACCGGCTTTAATGATTTTGTTCATAGGACAATAACTATTAAAACCTTTCTTTCGGAAAAATGAAGTCACATTTTTTTCACAATTTTCTCTAGTATAAAGAGTATACCATTTGCTTTGCATGTTATATGTTTTTAAATACTTACTTTAATCAAACTTCTTTTTTCATGACTGATTTGACGAGTGTATATGTCGTTATACCCATATCCATAGTTGGTTTTATAAATACCTCTCTTTTTTACTCCGTTAAAAACTATTCCTGCATTTTCAATCGGATTTATTTTCAATGTTTCATCAATTTTCTTTAAAATTATTTTTGGTGTGAAATGATGCCTGACAACATAAATAGTCGCGTTGCAATGTTTTGACAACACAAAAGCATCTGTTA
>CANFOP010000018.1 GCA_947448685.1 Chitinophagaceae bacterium
ATTATTGGAAACAGCGGCGGTATTGACAGTGCTGTTACCATAGCCTTGGCAACAGAAGCGCTAGGTAAAGAAAATGTGTTGTCAGTTTTAATGCCCTCTCCTTATTCTTCCGAACATTCAGTAATAGATGGTGTAGAGTTATGTAACAATCTTGAAACACAGTATCAAATCATTCCGATTGAAAAAATTTACACTTCTTTATTAAGCGAACTTGAACCAATTTTTAAAAAATTGCCCTTCAATGTTGCGGAAGAAAATGCGCAAAGCAGAATCAGAGGAAATGTATTAATGGGTATAGCAAATAAATTTGGATACATACTTTTAAATACATCCAATAAAAGTGAACTTGCTACCGGATATGGAACATTATACGGAGATATGGCAGGAGGTATAAGCATTTTAGGTGATTGTTACAAACTGCAAGTGTATGAATTGGCAAGTTTCATAAACCGAAACAAAGAGATTATCCCCAACAACATCATCAATAAAGAACCCAGTGCAGAATTAAGGCCCGATCAAAAAGACAGTGACAGCCTTCCGGATTACAAAGTACTTGATAATATATTATTTCAATACATTGATAAAATGAAAGGGCCGGAAGAAATAAAAAAAATGGGTTATGAAAATGATGTAGTGGAAAAGATTTTAAAATTGGTGAACAGCAATGAATACAAGAGAAATCAATTTTGTCCCATTATCAGAATCTCCTCAAAATCTTTTGGCTCTGGGAGAAGAATGCCTATTGTAGGAAAATATTTTTCATAATTATTTTTAAAGTATGCAGGCAATCGTATATAAATCAACAGGAAGCAGATATATCGTAAAAAATAAATCGGGCGAAACATTCAATGTCAGAATAAAAGGAAAATTTAAAATTGATAACATCACTTCCACCAATCCTATTGCTGTAGGAGATATTGTGGAAATTGAAAATGAAGACGATATTGAAAGTGCCATCATTTCAGAAATATATGAGCGTAAAAACTATATCAATCGCGTATCTCCTCACAATAAAAATCAGCATCATATTGTTGCAGCAAACCTTGACCAGTCTTTGCTTTTCGCTACATTGAAAGAGCCTAAAACATCTTTGGGATTTATTGATCGTTTCTTAGTGATATCCGAAGCTTATCATGTGCCTGCAATTATAGTTTTTAACAAAATTGATTTATGGAAGGAAAAGGAAAAAAACAAAATGGATCATATCAGGAATTTGTATGAGTCAATCGGATATAAAATTGTATTGATTAGCCTCAAGAATAATGAAGGGACAGATGATTTGAAAAAATTATTGAAAGATAAAACTACTTTATTGAGTGGACATTCAGGCGTAGGAAAATCAACTTTTATCAATAGGATTTTTCCTGAACTCCATTTAAAAACCCAGGATGTAAGTGGTTGGAGTGGGAAAGGAATGCATACCACTACTTTTGCCGAGATGTTTGATTTGCCCATCGATGGAAAAATAATAGATACGCCGGGTATAAGAGAAATGGGGTTGGTAGACATTAAAAAAAACGAACTGGCGCATTATTTCCCTGAAATGAAATCCCTCATGAGCAAATGTCAATTTAACAATTGTATGCACATCAATGAACCTGATTGCGCAATTAAAAAAGGGGTGAATGATTTTATAATTGATACTGATCGTTATGTCAGTTATTTAAATATTCTTGATTCAATAAGCGACAAAAATTATTAGTAAATTCTTGATTAATATTTTCTGAAGGGCTTGTCACCTTTGAATTTTGATTTCCTGGCAGCTCTCAAAACTTTTCGATCGTTAGACATCAATCGTTCTGCTCCAATGGCAGCTCCACTCATCGGACATCCAGTCTTCTGAGACCCTTTGAAAATACTGCAACTAACCAATGTTAATAATGACAGTCCTGCAAAGAAATATTTCTTCATGTAAAAAAATTTAGATTTTCTATTGTTATTTTAAATCTTTAAACCAACCGCTGTACTTTATATAATTTTCAGCTATTCTGTTAATTTCACCACTGATCAACTCCTGACTGATATCTTTTACCTTTTTAGCTGGAACACCTGCATAAATACTTCCAGGTTCGATAACTGTATTTTCAAGAACTACAGCACCTGCTGCTATAATACTGTTGCTTCCAATTTGAACATTATCCATCACAATGGCTCCCATCCCAATTAATACATTTTCCGAAATAGAACATCCATGAACAATCGCATTGTGACCAATACTGACATTGTCTTTTATAACGGTTTTGGTTTTTTGATAAGTACAATGTATCACTGCCCCATCCTGAACATTTACTTTATTACCCAAAGAAATACTGTTTACATCTCCTCTTATAACAGCATTAAACCATACACTGCATTGACTGCCCATTTTTACATCTCCCACAATGGTGGCATTGGGCGCTATAAAGCAATCTTCACCAAATGCAGGCTGCACTCCATTTACCGGAAATATAATTGGCATAACGTCTTGTTTTGAAATTGAATAAGAATGAAATCTTTATTTTTTATTGCTTCAAAATAATAACTTGCGTAAAAATACAACAATACTTGCTATCACTGATAAGCAGTTATTTGAAAATAGTCACAAAATGAACAACCGACAACTTTTTTTACATCACGTAGGTCAAACTTCCACTGCACCCTTATGTTTGAATATTGTTAAGGCGGAAGGATCCAAAATGTGGGATGTGAACGGAAAAGAATATATTGATTTGATTGCAGGCATAAGTGTTTGCAATATTGGACACAGACACCCAAAAGTAGTAGATGCCATCAAAAAACAGGCAGATGAGTACTTACACATAATGGTGTATGGCGAACTGATTGAAAATCCTCAGGTAGAATATGCATCACTTATTGCTAAGCATTTACCGCCGTCTCTGAATAATGTTTTTTTTACAGCCAGTGGCAGTGAAGCCGCTGAAGGAGCGATGAAACTTGCCAAACGATATACCGGAAGAACACAAATCGTTTCTTTTAAAAACTCGTACCATGGTAGTACACAAGGAGCATTGAGCATCATGGGAAGTGAATATTGGCAACAGGCATTTCGCCCATTGCTTCCGGGTATTATTCAGTTGCAATATAATTCAATAGATGATCTTGAATCGATTACCGAAGAAACTGCTTGTGTATTTGCTGAAACGATTCAGGCGGAAGCCGGAGTGAATACTCCCACAAAAGAATGGATGAAAGCGCTCAGAAAAAAATGCGATGAAAAAAATGTGTTGTTGGTGCTGGATGAGATTCAATGCGGCTTTGGAAGGAATGGAACTTTGTGGGCATTTGAACAATTTGATATCGTTCCCGATATTTTATTATTGGGAAAAGCATTGGGTGGAGGTATGCCTTTAGGTGCGTTTGTTGCCAACAGAAATATCATGCATTCGCTTACCAACAATCCTGTATTAGGACATATTAATACTTTTGGAGGTCATCCTGTTTGTTGTGCAGCAGGGCTTGCTTCTATGAAAATATTATTGGAAGAAAATATTGTTGAGGGTGTTTCTCTAAAAGAAAAGAAATTTTTACAGCTTTTACAACACCCTAAAATAAAAGATATCAGCAGTAAAGGACTTATGATTGCAGTTAAGTTTGACAATTTTGAAATCAATAAGAAAATTATAGACGCGTTAATTGATGAGGGCGTATTTACCGATTGGTTTTTATTTGCATCCAATTCACTTAGAATTGCACCCCCTTTGAATATTTCAGACTTTGAAATTGAAACGGCTTGCAGGACTATATTAAAAGTACTTGACAATATTGACTGTTGATTACATCAAGTTCAACAATTATGTTCATTAAAAATCCAATCCCAATGAAATATAATTGATTGCTCTTCCTTTAAAGAAAGTACTCATTGGCCATGCCACATCATATTTTACAAAATAACCAAAAAAGGTACTTCTTGCTCCGAAACCGTAACCACCAATGAATGGACCAATGCCACCTAATTTTTGTTTTACGGTAACAAAACCGGCAGGCGATCCCCCAACATTAGTATAGGTATTTTCTGGCCGTTTGATTCCTTTATAAGCACCATTCCATGCGGTTCCTAAGTCAATAAATTGAGTTAGTTGAAAATCCCTTAAAAAGGGGTTATTGATGGTTTTATCAAAAAAGGTAGACAATACAGGCAATCTGAACTCGCTATTTAATACCACCGCATTGTTTCCATTGGCGGCATTTTGAATAAACCCACGCATATTTACTGCAAGCGTTTGAAATGCATAGGTCTGATCATTATCAGGTCTGTTTTGTGCATTAAAATATCTTTGTCTAGTTGTTCCTGGTTTTACATTATTACCGAACATTAACCAACCATCTACTCCTCCTAAATAATAAATAAGTTTTTGGTCTCCCCAACTAAAATCAGCTGCCACTCTACCAGCCCAGATAAAGTTCCTGTATATGGGATAATAATATCTTGACTCAAAACCAAAATTAAACGTATTTGAACCCACTTTTCTTTTATTGTCGAGTTGTCTGTTCCAGTCAACATATCCTTTATAACGAAGACCCTGAAATATATTCAATGCTCTTGCCAAAGTATTGTCATACACATATTCAATATGAGAAAGAGAATAATAAGTTTGTTGATTTTCAAAAGAAGAACTAAGAGAATCAAGTGTTGAAACAGCCAGATTATCAGACCTGATGCCTGTTGTGAGCCTGAGGCTTCTGGCTTTATCAAAAGGATAATTGATATTGCCCTGATATAAATTGGTGATTAATTTAGCAGGATATTGACCTAATTTACCACCGAATTGATCTACAATTATGACTCCAGTACTGGTTGCATTTCTGTAAACTGTACTTCCAAAATCAAGCCGGTGTTTAATGTTTTGATAACTAATAAGCCACTCATTATTTTTAAAATCACCGCCTAATTTAAATGCTCCCGAAAAATGAACATCTTCCAGCATATCAGAAGTGCTTAAAGAAATCAATCCGTTGAATGAAGAGTTGCTGTTTAATTTGATTGGACCAGAACCGTTTGCATATAATTGATATTTATTGAATAAAATATTGCTGTTTAATCCCAAAGCCCCACCGTCAGCAGAAAATTTGATTGGTTTATACCTATATAGTTTTGCTCTTGCCAATGTATTGTCCTGAGCATCTTTTTGTTCGATACTTTTCAAACTGTCAAATTTTGTTTCAATGATTCGCTTTTTTGCATAGGCTGTAGGCGATGCTGTTATATTTCTTCTGATTAATGCATTTTCATCAATTTTCAATTTATACAGATTTTTTTGTTTGTCCTGATTTGTCACTTCACTTAATATGCGTTGTTCTCCTGCACTTCTTGTTTCCGCTATGCTTGTTTGATAATTGGTTAAAGGAAAAGAGTAAGCGGAATCTGCGGTCATAGTAACATAAGCAACAGAGTCAATTGAAGATTTTTTTTGTGTTTTTAAAGCGCTGTCAATTTCAGATTGAACAGGATTTCTTAATATCTCCTCTCCAATTAAAACCAATGTATCCAAACCTAATTTTTTGGTGGTGAAAAAACCTGCATATCTGTTTGCTATGCCATTCTCATCACTTACAAAAGTAAAATGATTGACATTGTATTGGGCTGGATATCTTGCATTGCCATATTTCAATTTGGTAAGTTGAGTAATTTGATTCAATTCAGGTTTATCACCAAAATTGGTAATCATAAATACATTGAACCTGTTGTCACTTGGTAAGACATTGTCAGAAGATACTGCATCTGAGGACGGTCTGTTACTGACAAATATGATTCCCGTTTTATTAGGGAATGTTACGAATGCCGGATCTAAATTATCATAGACATCATTTGTTATCTGAGTTGACTTTTCTTTTTCAAGGTCATAAGTAAAAATATCGGTGTGACCATTCTTTACTGCTGACAACAATAATGTTCTGCTATCAAGCATGTATTTAACATCTAATACCTGGTTAAATTCATGAGTCAAATCAATGGTAAACATCTCAGATTTCGCATTAACATCGTACAGCATCAATTTCAATTTACCGTTCATTGAAAAAATCATGCTTAATTTAGTTCCTTTGGGATCCCATGCTGTCAATGGATAAGCAGGGTCTCTTTCATTTTCAAGGCTTAAAATTCCATATTTAAGTAACGTAGTTTTTTCATCATTGTCATTTAATATAACCCTGATTTTTCCTTTTTTAAATTGTGTAACAGTGTAAGAACTGTTTTTCTTGTTGGGATTTACATTAAATTGATAATAGTTTAATCTTGGGGTAATATCAAATCCATCAATTAAATTTCCTTTAGGATAGTTTTTTCTTCTGTAGATGTCTAGGGTATATTTATCCTCCTGATATTGCATGAATTCTTTTGCAAGGTCATTAAATTTTTTCTTGGTGATCTGCACACTTGCCTTGTTCATGCTTTTAAAAGTTCTGGACAAGTAAAAGAAATAAGTGGTGTTTTCTTTTTTATATTTTTCTTCGATAAAATACCAAAAAGCGTGTCCTGCAAGTGTTGGATTTTCAAATGCGAATCGAGTAAATTTCGTATAATCACCACTAAGAATTTCCCCTTTAAGTTCATCATCAAGTGAAGTGTTCCAGTGTTCTGCCAAATACGCTTTATACCCATTCACATACCACTTGGGAAGATCAAGCAGTGTTTGATTTCCTGCTGTTTCACTCAAATCATCGCCGAATAAAATATTTTTGATTAATACATCTGCAATTCCTTCTCTGATGTGAATCCTGAGATTACTGTGATTCCCATCAAAATAAATAAGCATTTTGTTGTTGACCAATTCAGTGTTTCCTCCATTGTTGATGATATCTGTTTCAAGTCCAATATTGGTTTGCTGATAATCTTTATAAGAGTTGTATAAAATAATGTTTGTTCTTTTTCGAATTCTGTATTCAGCTTCTGCTTGTATCTCTGTTAACTCTTTTTCTGCTGATTGCATTACAAATTTGGCAATCTCTTCACCATCATCATAAAAAAAGACACTAAAGTGAGTAGACTGATAGAAATTCCATTTTTTATTTCCATGTTGAATTTTATTTTTTCCAAAAACGACTGCATTTACCTGTGCAGTAGAATAAATGCTGCTAACTATAAAAATTACTGAAATAAAAATAATTCTACTGAACTTTGCCATTCTGATATTCTGTTATTTACTACTAAATTAGTTGATTCAAATTAATCATTAAAATCAATTTACAAACCAATGTTTCATATTAAAAGCTTTACATTCAGCCCAATAAGAGAAAACACCTACTTATTATACAATGATGACAAAAATTGTATCATTATTGACCCTGGTTGTTATTTTGAGGAAGAAAAAAATGAGTTAAGTCAATTTATCAGCACACATAAATTAGTTCCAAAAATGCTGTTAAACACCCACTGCCACCTTGATCATGTTTTCGGAAATAAATATGTGGCTGAAACATACCAATTGATACCTTTCATACATGAACTGGAGAAAGAAATGTTAGCATACGCTCCTGTCAGTGGATTGATGTATGAGATGCCATTTGAAAACTATGAAGGAGATTTGAAATTTTTAAAAGAAGGAGATTTGATTGTTATTGGAGAAGATGAACTCAAAGTGATTTTTACTCCTGGGCATAGCAAAGGCAGTGTTAGCTTTTACTGTGCAAAACAAAATTTTCTTATAAGCGGTGACGTATTATTTTTCAGAAGTATTGGAAGGACAGATTTACCCGGAGGCAATCATGAAACTTTATTAAAGAGTATCAGAGAACAATTGTTTATTCTTCCAGATAACACAACTGTTTATAGTGGACATGGTCAGCCTACCAACATCGGTGATGAAAAACATTCAAACCCTTTTTTGCAATAATCAATGTTAAACGATAGATTGACATAATTCTACCAAAACTCCATTGGTTCCTTTCGGATGTAAAAAACAAACCAATTTATTATCTGCTCCTTTTTTGGGGGATTCGTTTAATAATACAAAACCTTCGGATACAAGTCTTTTCATTTCCTCATTGATATCTTCCACTTCAAAGGCAATATGGTGAATTCCCTCCCCTTTTTTTTCTATAAACCTTGAAATAACGCCTTCTGGATGTGCGCTTTCAAGCAACTCTAATTTGGTCTGACCTGTTTGAAAAAATGCAGTTAGAACCTGTTCAGATTCTATCATTTCCTTTTTATAACAAGGTGAGTTCAGTAATTTTTCAAAAATTGGTATGGATACTTCAAGATTCTTTACAGCGATACCTATGTGGTCTATATGTTTCATCTGATTAATATGATAGATTATTTAAAACAATTTTGAACAATAAATCTATAAAATATAGATTAAAATTATATTATAGAATGATTTAATTAATACAAATTTCATTAGATATTTAACAAAGTAAAGTATTTACGAAATGCGTTAATTAACGTTAATGAAATCTATCTTGTTTACAAAATAAAACCTTTTATATTAATTTCGTGTTATTATTAAAATAACATTCATCAACTATAATATTCAATATGCTACAATTGCCCATTTATTTAGATAATAACGCTACTACTCCAATGGATCCAAGAGTTTTAGAAGCAATGACTCCTTATTTTCTTCAGAATTTTGGTAATGCTGCCAGTAGAAACCATCCATTCGGATGGGCTGCGGAAGAAGCCGTAGATTATTCTAGGGAACAAGTTGCAAGATTGATTGGTGCAGATCCAAAAGAAATCATTTTTACTTCAGGTGCCACAGAAGCTGATAATCTTGGAATCAAGGGTGTTTTTGAAATGTACGCCTCTAAAGGAAATCACATCATTACAGCCACTACAGAGCATAAAGCGGTTTTGGATACCTGCAAGCATATCGAAAAAATTGGAGGAGAAGTAACCTATCTGAATGTTCAACCTGATGGATTGATTAATCTTGTTGAATTGGAAGCGGCTATAAAACCTACTACCATACTTATTTCCATCATGTACGCCAATAATGAAATTGGAACGGTGATGCCCATCAAAGAAATCAGTGCAATTGCTCGTAAACATGGAGTTCTCGTGTTTACTGATGCTACACAGGCCGTTGGAAAAATACCTGTTGATGTAAACAAGGATGGAATTGATTTAATGGCATTTACAGCCCACAAAATGTATGGACCAAAAGGAGTGGGTGCTTTGTATGTAAGAAGAAAAAATCCTAGGGTAAAAGTAACCGCACAAATGGATGGGGGAGGTCATGAACGTGGCATGCGCAGTGGAACTTTAAACGTTCCGGGAATCGTTGGTTTTGGAAAAGCATGTGAATTATGCATGTTGGAAATGGAAACTGATAGCAAAAGAATTTCAGTATTGAGAGACAAACTGGAGAGTGCCTTACTTACATTGGAAGAAGCTTATGTTAACGGAAGCCGTGAACATCGTTTACCTCATGTTGCCAATATTTCTTTTAAACATGTAGAAGGCGAAGGATTACTGATGGGCTTCAACAAGAATATTGCGCTTAGTTCCGGTTCTGCATGTACATCAGCATCTCTTGAACCTTCCTATGTGTTGAAAGCACTTGGTTTGGGGGATGATCTGGCTCATAGCTCACTAAGGTTTGGATTAAGCAGATTTACAACTGAAGAGGAAATCGACTATACCATTAAAGCAATCAGCGACACTGTACTAAAACTTAGAGAAATGAGTCCACTTTGGGAAATGTACAAAGAAGGGATAGATTTGAACAGTATTCAATGGGCAGCACATTAATAGATATTAATTGAAAATAAACTTAAAATATATTTTATGGCATATTCAGAAAAAGTAATTGATCATTATCAGAATCCAAAAAACGTTGGGACTCTGGACAAATCAAGCAAAAATGTTGGAACCGGATTGGTAGGTGCTCCTGAGTGCGGTGATGTAATGCGTCTTCAAATTGAAGTCAACAGTGAAACCGGAATGATTACTGATGCGAAATTTAAAACATTTGGTTGTGGCTCGGCAATCGCATCTTCCTCCCTTGCAACAGAATGGCTTAAAGGAAAAAGTGTAGATGAAGCCTTAAAAATTGACAATATGACCATTGTAGAAGAATTGAATCTTCCTCCTGTGAAAATACATTGTTCTGTTTTGGCAGAAGATGCAATCAAAGCAGCAATCAATGATTACAGAGAAAAAAATGGTATGGAGAAAATAAAATTTGAAGAAAGCGTAATTCACTAATTATCTTCAAAATGGTCAGTACAGAAAATAGTATATATATAAGTGATAAAGCCAAACTGAAAGTCATTCAACTGATGAATGAAGCTGGTATTGGTGCTGACACCTCTTATTTTCTTCGAGTTGGAGTTGTTGGTGGCGGATGCAGCGGATTGAGTTATAAATTAGATTTTGATAATGAAATCAAACCAATGGATCAAGTGTTTGAAGACAAAGGAGTTAAAATTGTTACTGATCTCAAGAGTTTTTTATACCTGGTAAACACAGAATTGGATTTCAGTGATGGGTTGAATGGAAAAGGATTTTATTTTGACAATCCTAATGCAAGCAGAAGTTGCGGATGTGGTGATAGTTTTGCTGTTTAATTTACATAAAAATGCTGCAACTAAAATGCCCTTTCTATACAGAAAGGGCATTCATATTTATTCCAGAATTTGATTGTAAAGTTGATTAATTAGTAACTCCACAAGTTTTGTTCATAATTAAATATTTTTTCTTTCACACTCTCACCTTCATACAGTTGAAACAATCCATTTTCTTTCAAGCCTGGATAACTGGCTATTAAAAGGTCTCTTGGGTTATCCATTGTGGTTTTGATAATTCGAGAAGAGAAGATTCTATTTTCAAATAATTCTTCCCAACTTAAACGTGCTGAAAAATTCTTAGGGTTGTACACTTCGTATTTTGCAAGAATTGGGCGCATATCAGGATAATAAACCCAAAAGAGTTCAGAAGGACCTAGATCTATACCTGCAGATGTAATAACGTTCTTAACAGGTGCGATACCAATAATTCTCCAAAAAAGTCTTGAACTTTCTTTATCAAAAATCACTTCTTCTTTTAAGTGATACTTATAAAACGAATCCAAATTAATATCGTTACGTTTCTTTTGAGTACCAACCTGTTGTCCAAGTGTATCAAATAAAGGAACTTCAATCTCTTCACCTGCAACCATTTTTGCTACTTCCCCCTTTGTCATAGGTGTGGTAAACCTATCATCTGAAAAAGCAGTAACAGCATCATCTTGAATGGATTGTAGTAAAATTGAAATAAAACGTTGATTGCCATCATCAGCATCGGCCGAATACATGAATGGAAGGTTTATTTTCTCCCTGCAGTCAATTTCACGTATTAATTTCTGACGAAAAGCAGCATCATCAGCTCTTAGGTGTTCATAATTCAAGGGTATTCTGTCGCGTAAACCACTTGTTTCAACTGCCTCATCAGGTCTCAATGATTTTTTTACCATTTTAATTGGCAAACTGTCATTTTTAGCAACAGGTGTGGTGTCCGCTGATTTTGCAGCAAGCGAACTACTCGAATCAACAGATGGTTCAGTAGGCTGAATATTTGCTGTCGTTTTAGTTTTGGAGGTTTTTTTAGCACCTCTTTTAGCCTTTTGTGCAACAACTGCATTTGTCATAACACAAAAAACGAAACCCAAAAACAAATACTTTAAATTGATAATTTTCATGTCTTTATTATTATTGTTACACGTTGCAACTCTTTTGCCCTGAATTTCTGATTTTAATCCTATCGATTATTTACGTTAAGAAAATAATTATGTATTTCTGAAAGTCAAATCTTGAAATTAAATTTTATAACTAAAAAATCTACAACTTGATTAATCATACACTTACAAGCTGATATATTAAATACCCGTTGCAAGCCAACATCTTTCTTTTTAACTATTAATAAAGAGCAATCGACTTACCGTCAATTGTTCTAGTACCATCAGGTCCTTGAACTTTAATATTATCAAAAGTAATTACAGATCCCGGTCCACACATATTGATATAAGAAGAAATAGGTGCTAAGCTGTTTCCTTGTAAGGAAGCTGTTTTTACGTTAGGGAAATTTGCTCCTGAAAAGTAAACAGTTGCGCTAACAACACTATACCTGATATCAAAATCAAAATTTTCTAATTCAGCTCTGCATGAGGTCTGGCTCTTAAACTCAATGGATGGCATCCTTACCTTACCTGAACCAACTTTAAAAATAGGGCTAGGAATTGGCTTTAATCTGAATTCAAATGTAGTTGATTTCTTATCGGCAACAACTGTAATTACTGATTTTTGACCAGGCATGGCAGCAGGTTTAACGATTCTATTTGAACCTTGACCTGAAATTGTACCATTGCTTATAGAAACAGTTGTTTTATCCCAACCAGTTGGAGACCCGATAGTAACGGGGTTGTCAACACCTATATAAAATACATTCATCTTGTCGGGCATCACAGCAGCTCCACCGGGAGTTCCAACAGTGTATTTTACATCAAAAGATTTGGTTTCTTTTGTACCATCTGGTTTTGTGTACGTAACATTTACAGGTACAGATTTAGAACCTGATCCGCTTGCGTTAAACTTGTAACTCGCACGACCATCAGGTCCAACAGATGCTGAAGATCCAGCAATTGAAATCTGAGGTTGAGCAGCTTTACTGTATGCTCCCACACCAGCAGTGATTTCTACTTCTTCGCCTGGCATCACATAGTTTGAACTTTGTCCAACCAGTGCAGCAAATTGATCATATACAACCTTAACCGCTCCTACCTGATTGTGACAGTATGTTACAACAAGATTTTCTGCATTTTTTACATTGTTTTGAAATTTACTCAATAATGTAAGAGCTGCAACACTTGGAGTCATATGAAAATAGGCTGTTGTGAAATCCTTCTCCTTACCGTCTTGTCCAATTATTTTTGAAATATCAACAGGGAAAGTTCCTTCAAATTCTTTTCTGATAGCAGGGTCAATGCTTAGCATTGCTTCCCTGAAATCTTTCAATTTTTGTTCTAATTCTTTTCCTTTCTTCTTTCCACCATCACCTTCTCCAAAAAGTCTGGTAGCCGCTTCGAGATCATCTTCCTTGAATTCTTCTTTACCTTCCACCATTTTTAAACCAGATTCAACTTTTAAATCCTTTTTTAATTGATTTAAAAAATCATCCATTTCTACAGAAAGTTTCTTCGCTTGTTCCGCTTTTTCATACCAAGGCTTCGCTTTTTCAGCAGTCATTGGATCAGTCAATTTTGCTTTCAAAGAAGTGTATAATGTATTGTTAGCTGAACTTAAATTATCATTAGAAGTAACTAAACTTTTGTCTACAACCTTGAAGGCATTTAATATTTCAGATGATACGTTCAATGCAAGAAGTGCAGTAAGCACTAAGTACATCAAATTAATCATTTTCTGCCTGGGCTCTTTAGGTAAAGCCATATCTCGTTAGATTATTATTTGATTAAATATTGTTAGAATTAAAATGTTATTGTGCAAAAATTATTTTGCTTGCATAGCACCCAACATATTACCATATACGGTATTTAATTTGCTGAGGTTACCTGCCAATAGTGCAATTTGATCTTTGGCTTTTTTGGCGTCGTCAACACTGCTCATCATAGACTGACTTGCTTCAGCTAATTTACCATAGAAAGTATTAAGTGCTTTCAAATGATTATTGCTTTCTTTTAATTCCAATTCATATATAGTATTTAATGAACCAAGATTCTTGGTAAGAACTTGTACTTGCTCATGAAATCCTTTAGCACTTTCAGCAGCATTATTAAATGAGCCCATTGTGGCAGCACTATTTGTAAATGCAGTAGCCATAGAACCAATGGCTGCTGTAGCTTCTTTTGTTTTATTTCCGAATTCAGAAGTAGATTTTACTACGTCAGACACATCATTCAATCCAGCAACGGTAGTTCCTAATTTTTGAAAACCTTCACTCAATTTTTTCAAATTAGCAGGAGTAATATCTGCATCTTTCATCATTTTGTCCATTGCATCTAAACTGCTACCAGATGGTTTGGCACCATGTCCTTCGAAATCCTCTTTAACAGCTTCATATTTTGCATACAAAATACCATATAGAAGGAAAATGGCGGCCTCAGTGTATAACCCAATTTTCAAAAAGAGATCTGCTATTGGTGTATGAAGAATTTTTTGAAGTGCTCCGAAAATTACGACTGCGGCTGCAAGAGAAACAGCAACATCCATCCATTTACTCACATTTGAAGGAATTTTTACTGACATGGTTTTTGGGTTTTGTTGTTTGTTTTAAATGATTTTGTTTGATTAATACTTAAACTTCTAATTATTGAAAATTGGCTTTATTTATATTTTATCTACTTCTTCTTGATGATGGAGGCAAATCCTGAATGCAACGAAATCCGATATAAGACTTTGCAGTATCTTGATATTCGTATGATCTTGTACTTGTTTGAAGATAAAATCCAACATCTTTCCAACTTCCACCTCTGGTAGTTTTTCTCTTCATTCTTGGAGGATCCGAATCTTTTGCATTCCAGCGAACATCAGGATTCATATCATGTTCGAACACTCCTGCACCTTCATAATATAATGATGAGGTCCATTCTGCTACATTACCTGCCATGTTATATAAACCGAAGTCATTTGGCCAATAAGCATCCGCTCTAACAGTATATAATGCTCCGTCTTCAGCATAATTTCCTCTTCCGGGTTTAAAGTTTGCCAACAAACAACCTTTTTTATTTCTTAAATAAGGACCTCCCCAAGGATATTGCGCCTGAGATCTTCCTCCTCTCGCTGCATATTCCCATTGAGCTTCAGTTGGAAGTCTAAAATCAGGATTGATTAATTTCTTTTTTGATTCCAAATAAGAATTCATCAAATGTGTGCGCCATTCACAAAAAGCATTAGCCTGTTTCCAATTTACACCTACAACAGGGTAATTTCCATAAGCAGGATGGCTGAAATAACTTTTAGCCATGGGTTCATTGTATGCATATGCAAAATCTCTAACCCAACAAATAGTGTCAGGATATACAGGAGTTTTGGTTTTTACGATAAACGCAGATCTTGGGATGGTCGCATCCCTGTTTTGCGCTGCAGCCTTATAATCAAATACTTCAGATTGAAATACCAATTTGGAAGCATCTAACTCTTTTTTTCCAAAGATTCTGTTGTCTGGTGTAACAATGATTGCATCTATTTTTTCTATAACCGACTTATCACCCCATTTAATATTTCTTGCTCTGTTCCAATCGATGTATTCGTTTCCATCCTGGCCTTGTTTTACGTATCCCAACAACTTTGCGGCAATAGAATCCCTAACCCAATTGGTAAACTGCTTGTATTCATTGTTGGTGATTTCAGTAGCATCCATCCAAAACCCGCTGATGGATACGGCTTTATTTGTGGCAGTGTAGGAATAGTTAATATCCTCATCACTTGGCCCCATGTGGAACATACCTGCAGGTACATAAACCATTCCGTATGGTCTGGTAGTTGTCCATGATCTTGTTTGAGGTACTCCATGCAATTGTCCATCATTAGGATAAGAGCCTCCTGAGCCATTTTTACCTCCTAGCATTTGACAGCTATTGAAAGTAAGAGTCAATAAAATTACAGCTGATAAGCTGATAATACGATTTATCATTTTTTCTGCTTTGAATAAGAGTTCGCAAATATAAAATGTTCAATTGAAAAAGCAATAAATAATTCAAGAGTTTACAATCTGCATAAAAATTAAATTATTGCCCACGCTTCAAACGCAAATTATTCCTTTTTTAATTTAGAAAATGTTAAACCACTGTGAAAATGTGAAATAGCATTAAAATCCTCTACAGGACTGTAACATTGATTATTTTTGCATATGTAAATCAGTCCTTTATTTGAATAATTTTTATTTTTTGTTAATATAATACTTCCCTCCTTTTCCGCACTTATCAATATTTTATTGGGAATAAATGAATGCAATACGTTTCTCCTTTGTACTTCTGTTTCGGTTCCAGTAATGACAATCTCTACATGTCCGAATAAATAACTCAATAAAGCAATTCCCCAATTACTCATTGAGGCAGGATATTGCTTTATACTGTCAGACATTCTCAACAATGTATTTTCTGAATTTGCAAACCATTGTTTATTTTCAAAAACTACCGATAGATATCGAAGATTTTGAGCCATCAAACTATTCCCACAAGGAATGGGAGAGTCATACAAATCATGTTTCCTGAGAATGACATCATCCATTATTTTATCGGTATAAAAAAAATATCCCGTTTCCTGATCTGCAAAATTTTCTATAACATATTCAGTAAGGCTTTTAGCAAAAAACAAATAATTCTCATGGCCTGTAATTTCTTGTAAATGAATTGATGCCTGAATCAAATATGCGTAGTCGTCTAAAAAAGCCACTTGAGCATTGGCTTTATCTGTTACAGAATGAAAAAGAATTCCTTTTTTATACATTCTATCTCTGATGAAACTGAACAATTCAATTGCCAACAACTGGTATTTTTTATTGTTGAGCGCTGCTGATGCCTTACAAAGTGCACTAACCAACATAGCATTGTTGATCAATAATATTTTTGTATCGGTTGCAGGTCTTTCTCTTTTTTTTCTTTGCTTATTCAGTATTTCTTTTGCTGTCTTCAAGATGCTAATAAAATCTTCAGAGTTCATCCCTTTAGATTTTGCAAACATTCCGATTTCGGACTTGCAACGAAAAATATTGGTGCCCTCCCAATTACCTTTTTCTGTTACACCAAACCACTCGCAAACCAAATCAGCATTTTCAGGAAGAAGTGCATCTATTTCCTTTTTTGACCAAACGTAAAAACTCCCTTCTTTGCCTTCACTATCCGCATCAATGGATGTATAAAAACCGCCTTCCGGACTTTTTAATTCTTTAATGCAAAAACTGACAACATCTTCAATCGCCTCTTTATAGAAAATATCTTTGGTTATTTGATAGGCATCGCTCAATAAATTGATAAGCAATGCATTGTCATACAACATCTTTTCAAAATGGGGTACATCCCAATGCTCATCGGTACTGTATCTTGATAATCCACCGGCTAATTGATCATATATTCCTCCTGTTAAAATCTTTCTCAAAGAAAATATTACATGATTTAACAACTGATCTCTACCATCGTGATAGTATAAATTCAGCATAAACTGTAAAGTAGATAACTGTGGAAACTTAGGAGCATTGCCAAAACCTCCGTTTCGAAAATCTGCATTACTTAAAAGTTTTACAGATGCTTCCTCGAAGTAATTTGTATTTAAATTGTTATTCCAAAAAGTTATTTCAATGTCTTTTTTGAACAATAAATGACCGGAGGTTTTCAAATGATCAACAAGTCTGTTTGCTTGTTTCTCCGCATCACTCCTTCTATTTTTCCAAATGTCTTGGATGAACTGAATTGTTTCCCGCCATGACGGTCTATTGTGCATTGATTGTGGTGGGAAATAAGTACCTCCCAAAAAAGGTTTTCCATCAGAGGTTAAAAAAATATTCAACGGCCATCCTCCGCTACCAGTAAGCAACTGCAATGCTTCCATGTATATATGATCCAAATCAGGTCGTTCTTCTCTGTCTATTTTTATATTGATAAAATGCTCATTCATGAAGGATGCTATTGCCTCATCTTCAAAACTTTCTTTTTCCATTACATGGCACCAGTGACAAGCAGCATATCCAATGCTTACAAGTATAGGCCTTTCCAAATCCTTTGCCAATTGTAAAGTTTCTTTATTCCATACCTGCCAGTGAATTGGATTTTTGGCATGTTGCAACAAATAAGGACTAGTCTCCTTACTGAGAATATTTTTAAGGTGTGGTTTCATATTTGTTAACAATACTTGTACAGCATACAATCATTGCACAGCGAATATTTCAGTCTTTAAAATTGCATATGCAAACCGGAAAACAAAAAAAATTTAGGAAAGGGTTACTTTTTAGCGGAATTGGATGTCAAATATTTTTCTAAAGCACTTACCATACTTGGACTTTGCGGCATAGGTGCCTTAATATCCAAGGTTAATCCAGCTTCTTCTGCAGCTTTAAAAGTGTTGGCCCCAAAGGCTGCAATTTTGGTTTCCTTTTGTTTGAATTTTGGAAAATTCTCCATCAAACTCTTTACTCCACCAGGAGTGAAAAGACAAATAACATCGTATTTCTTTGCAATGATTTCTTTGATATCATTGCTTACGATTTTATAAAGTACAGGAGTAGCGTATTCACATTTGTTTGTTTTGAGCCAATTCGTTATTTCACTGTCAAATGACTCTGAACAAGGATAGAGAAACTTTTCATTGTCTTTGTGTTTATTAATGACATCAAACAAACTTTTGTTTAGTCCATCTGCGCCATAAAAAACTTTTCTCTTTCTGTATAGTATGAATTTCTGAAGATATAAAGCAACAGCCTCTGTAATGCAAAAATATTTCGTGTCTTGAGAGATAGATATTTTCATTTCATCGCAGATGCGAAAAAAGTGATCGATTGCGTTTCTGCTGGTAAAAATAACCGCTGAATAGTTGGCAATATCAATCTTTTGTTTGCGAAAGTCCTTGGATGGCACAGCTTCTACGCTTATAAACGGATAGAAGTCTAAAACCAAGCCATGTTTAACTGCGAGATCATAATAGGGGGACTTGACACCTTCCGGTTTGGGTTGGCTTATAAGTATTTTTTTAGGAGATGTGGGTGTAACCGTAGTCTTTTTTACAATTTTTTTTGCCATACTTATATCGTCCAATAAAAATGCAAAATTACATGTTTTTATTCAGAATAATCATAGCCTCTTTATAAATCAAGAAAATCGGTAAAATTTCAATACCAATTACATAAAGGATAAAATGAAAGCGGGAGACTTTCAACGAATATCTTAAAGCATTATATGAACGAAGATATCTTAACACAAGCATCAATCCTATTATAAAATAGGAGCCCACCAGAATGATATCAAATGATTTTTTATCCACAAAAGCCATGATACATATCATAGGCAAAAGCAAGATTCCAATTATCTTATTCAATAAAAAAACAATAAAGATATAATTATCGGCCTCATTTCTACTGTCAACAAGCCATCCGAAGAACTTCAATGAAAGATACTTGATGGAATATATCACCAAAACAAATGAAATACAGAATGAAAGAATAGTCCAATTGTTCGACTTTATTTTATCATAAGTTACCAGATTTAGAAAAATATAAAAGCCTGAGACCGTTGCAAAAAAAAGATTCATAAAGAGAGAAGGTAATTTGGCTTGCAAAAGTTGATCTACCAGCTGACTTTGCCGGAGTGTGTTGTTAAAAAAAACCCGTCCAATGTTTACAAAGTATTTATTATTCAACATTCTAAACAACCCAAAAGAAAACAACAATCCAGCAATTAAATAAAAAAGGGTGTCTTTACCAGCATTTTCTTTCTCTGTATTCAGGTAATGAAAAGAATTTCCTTTACCATTGATGAGAAAGTTTTTTTCCAGCAATTCTTGCATGAGATTGTATTGGTTGTTGCGAAAAGAATCAAGCGCGACGATACTGTCTTTTTGAATATGCAAACTATCAGGCTGCTGAGCTTGCAAGGTAAAAACAAACGACAGCAGCAAAACAATAAAACAACAAAAGTATTTGAACACGGGATATAATTTCTTATGCAAAATTAAGTTGGTTTCCATAAATTCTTAGAAGTAATTTATATAGCCAAAATGAATTTTAGAGGCTTCTTTGAGATTTAAAGAAACATCCTCTTTTTTACCTAAGGCATAACTCATGTTTAAAAGACCTGCCTTGGTTTCAAAAATTAAGGATACTCCTGCCCCGATAAAAAAATTGGAAACAGAAACAGTTTGATAGTTTTTATAAACCTTTGCCCAATCAATAAAGGAAGAGATATAACTATTTGTTGAAAGTAAGAATCTGTACTCTACTGAAGTTGCGACATAAGATGATGCATATATACTTTCTTCATCAAATCCTCTGAGTAATTTGTAACCGCCAATTTGGAATAAATCATTTTTAAAAATATACGGACTATTATAATAACCCATATTCAGTGCCAGTTTAATAGTAGAGGATTTCTTTAGAGAAAAAAAATGAGCTGCGTTTAACAGCAATTTCAATTGATAATTTTTAATCCTTATCGAATCATATAATGTTGAGTAATTGTAGTTGATATCTTTGATATTCAGAATGTCATTGTTTGGTTTGACTTTTTTTGTTCCGATAGATGAGGTGAAATTCAATTGATTTCCTTTTCGCGGATTTAGTCTGTAGTTGGTATTGTTGAATTCAAAATTGATACCAGCATTTACAGTATTCATATCGATATTGGAAGGAAGTATTTTTGTTGCTTTTACAAGATTAGTATCTACTGCTCCATCCAACAAAGAGAAACTTTGGTATTGAATAAAGATTTTTCCTGTGGTATATTCTGATGATGAAAAATTGATTCCGAATTTTGTGCTCACCTGAATGAAAGCGGAATCTTTTTTAAACAATTCAAACAAAAAATCTATTCCCAATGCAGAGCGGAAAATGTATGGATAAGAAAACCCTGTCATCAATCTGGGTGATTTTTTTTGCAATTGTTGCCATTTCATTATGATGTTTTCGCCTCTTCCAAATACGTTTTTCAAATCAAGATTTACATCTCCAGTAAATTGAATTTTAGATTTTTCAACGGTTGATGGCTGAAATCCCAGCAGGAAATTAAACTGACTGCATTTTTTGGGATGTAAGTATAAATTCAGAATAGCGCCTGTTCCCAACAATGTCACATCTGAGGGCTGAATAGATTTTACAAAAGGCAATTCTGCAATTTTTGAATCAATTTTTTGCAATTTATCTTTACTATAATAGCTGTTGTTATATACATTTAAATAACGCTGAAGAAATACACCGTTAATTACCGCATCTCCATAAACCCTTATACTGTCTATGTTGTAGTATACACCTTTATTTACTATCATCATGCCCGATAAAGTTCCATTTTCCAAATGAATGCTGTCGAGATAAACTGTTGCGAAAGGATATCCGTTGTTTTCATAATAATGCAACAATGATTCCTGTACATTTTCGATTTTATTGAACCAGGAGATTGTTGTATTTTTTTCAAAATTATGTCCCAATTTCTCCAAAGCTGCAGGTTCAATATCCGGAAACGAAATATTTAAAAATTGATATTTTTTTCCTAGAAAAAGAATTACCAAAGTCATGGAATCGGATTGGAAAACACTGTCAACAGATGCTATCGGATAACCTTTTGATGCAAGTAAAGCAGGCAATTTATTGATGTATTGAAGTGCCTCATCTTTTCCATTGAACAACTTGTTTAATTTAAGGGAATCTTTTTCAAACTTGCTGTCTTTATCTGTAATTTGAAAATCCAGTTTATAATAGTTCTTTATTAGTTTTTTCTGTGCTGTAAGATTAAGAGATGCAAAGTGCAGCAATGACAGCAAAACAAATTTTATGATATGGTTATTAATTCTAAATTGCATTCTTAATTAAATCTTGTAAAACTACAAACTTTGGCCGGCATTTACATTCATATTCCTTTTTGCAGAAAGGCTTGTAATTATTGCAATTTTCATTTTTCAACCAATCTGAATCAGGTAGATGATTTTATAGCTTCATTGAAAATGGAAATTTTGATGAAGAATGATTTCATGCCAAATAACGAAACAATAGAAACAGTTTATTTTGGAGGTGGCACACCGGGATTACTGAATACAAAAGATATCTCATCCATTTTAAAAACATTAGAAAAGAAATTCATTATTTCTTCTACTGCTGAAATCACCATTGAAGCCAATCCGGATGATATTGATTATTCGAAAGTAAAAGAATGGATACAATTAGGGATCAATAGAGTCAGTTTAGGAATTCAGTCTTTTTCAGATGAAGAGCTCATATGGATGAACAGAACTCATTCATCAAAGCAATCACTGTTGAGCATTCATCAAATTCTTGAAGCAGGTATTACAAATTTTTCTGTTGATTTAATATTCGGCAGTCAGTTACAATCAGACAAGATATTAATAAACAATATTGACATCATCACTGAAAATAAAATTCCGCATATCTCTTGTTATGCATTAACAGCAGAACCTAAAACCCAGCTGTATCATTTGATAAAAACAAAAAAAACAGAAGAAATACAATCAGAAAAGCAAGCGGAGCAATTCTTGCTGACGATGGATTTGCTGAATCAGCGAGGATATGAACAATATGAAATCAGCAACTATTCGTTACCGGGAATGAGGAGCAAACACAACAGCAGTTATTGGGCGGGAAAGCCATACTATGGCTTCGGTCCATCAGCGCATTCATTTGATGGAAGGAATAAAAGAAGATGGAATATTGCAAACAATGCGCTCTATATCAAATCGATTGTTGCTAACAAATCAGCATTTGAAGAAGAGTTATTGACTCCAACACAACAGTTGAACGAATATATAATGACTTCCATCAGAACTATAGAGGGAATTCAGATAAGTGAGTTGGAATCAAAGTTTGGAACAGAAAAAACAAGTAAGTTGCTTGATTTGTGTAAATCTGAAATTGATTCAGGCAGAATGATTGATTACAAAAAAAATATTGTACTTAGCAGAGAAGGAAAATTATTTGCAGATGGGATTGCTGCAAATTTATTTTTTGATTAGTAAATACAACAGAACCTTGTTCGATCAATTAAGTAACTGCTCGATATTTTTAAACCCTTTTCTGGCAGATAGATTTTCCCACAATATTTTATAGATGGTTTCTGCGATAGGTATTTCTGCATTGTATTTTTGATTGATGGCAAACATGCATTTGCTTGCATTAAGTCCTTCTGCAACCATGTTCATTTCCAATTTTGCAGCTTTTACAGAATATCCTTTTCCAATCATGGTTCCAAAAGTCCTGTTTCTGCTAAACAAAGAATAACAGGTTACCAAAAGATCTCCCAAATAAACAGATGCTGCATAATTATTATGAGCATCGTGAGCAATGAGATTTTCTTTGTGTTCTGTGTAACCAACTTCGGCATTAATAATTCCTGCTTTTCTTAAAAACACCGCCATTTCATTGGCGCTGTTTGCAATCAAAACACTCAAAAAATTATCACCATAATCAAGTCCGTGTGCAATGCCGGCGCCTAATGCATAAATATTTTTCAGAACTGCGGCATACTGAACACCAATAATGTCTTTGTTGGCAACGGTTTTCAAATAAGATGTATTGAAATAGTTGGCAATTTTATTTGTAGATTCTTCATCTTGTCCCGCAAAGGTGAGATAGGACAATTTTTCGGCTGCCACCTCTTCTGCATGACATGGACCTAAAACAGCAAAATAATTTTCTAAAGGGAAATTGAAATGTTCTAATAAAAAATCATTCAGCAGTACGTTTTCACTGGGAAGAATTCCTTTCAATGCAGATAGGATTTTTTTCCCATCAAATATATTGCTGGGCAATGCCGACAAAACTTCTACAATAAAAGCGGATGGAACGGCGATTACAATGATGTCTGCTTTTGCTATCACTTCAGCAATATCTGTGGTTAATGATAGTTTATGTAAATCAAATTTTGCAGAGGATAAATAGTGTGGGTTATGTGCACGAATTTTGAATTCCTCAATAGCATCCTGACTTCTGTTCCACCAATGAATATCTTGGCCATTGTCTGTTAAAATTTTGGCGAGAGCTGTCCCCCAACTTCCACTGCCTATTACTCCGAATTTCATTTTAGTTTATTTAAAAATAACAAATCGTTTAAAATTTCCACAACTGTATTTTATAATCCAAGTTTTTCAACAGCCAATTGAGCAGCCAAATGACTCGCATCTTTTTTATTGAATCCCTTTGCTTCTGCAATCATCTCGCCATCTACCAAAGAAGCTACTGTAAATAATCTTCGTCCTTTCTCAAGTTTTTCATCTACTGTTACAAATTCCACATTTTTACCGTTTTTATTGGCCCATCCGTACAATTTGTTTTTGATATTAATTTCAATTGACTCGAGATCTTCCATAAATAAGTGAGGTAAAATAATGTATTCTTCCACCCACCTTTTTGTTTTATCGTAGCCTTTATCTAAAAAAACTGCTCCGATCAATGCTTCCAACGTATTTCCAAATATCTGAGAAATTTTAAGAGCATTGTCATATTTATTGTAAAAAGTTATTTTTTTCAGACCCATTCTCAATGCGATTTCATTGAGCTTTTGCCTGTTTACCATCTTGCTTCTCATTTCTGTGAGGAATCCTTCACCCTTGTATGGATACTTTCTGAAAAGATAATGAGCGATAATGCTACTTAACACAGCATCACCTAAAAACTCCAGTCGCTCATTGTTTTCATCAGCTCCTTCTCTTACTGATCTGTGGCTTAGCGCTGTTTTATATAAAGAGATGTTTCGTGGAGTAAATCCAAGTATGTTTCTGAGTTGTGTCTTAAACTCTTTGATTTCCTTGTTATCGAAGAAACTTAGATGAAAGGGCAAAATAAAAATTGTTTATCCGAAATTATACTATTTGGGTCAATGTATAAATTATAGGGGAAAATAATGTAGTTAAATCAAGGTCTATATTTCTTCACGATTACGGAAGCGTTATGGCCACCAAATCCAAAAGTGTTGCTTAATGCTGCATTGACTACTTTATGTTGAGCTTTGTGAAAAGTAAAATCTAGTTTAGGATCTAAATCCGGATCGTCCGTAAAGTGGTTGATAGTGGGGGGAATAATATCTTTTGTAACTGCCATGATACATGCCAAAGCCTCCAGGGCACCAGCCGCACCCAGGCAATGACCGGTCATGCTTTTGGTAGAGCTTATATTTAAATTATAGGCATGGTCACCAAATACATTCAAGATGGCCTTTGTTTCGGCAATATCTCCTAAAGGAGTAGATGTTCCGTGAACATTGATATAATTGATATCTTCAGGAAGCATTCCTGCATCCTGCAATGCAACTCGCATCACATTGTTGGCACCCAAACCTTCGGGGTGTGGGGCTGTGATGTGGTGAGCATCTGCGGTAGCGCCTCCTCCTGCTATTTCGCAGTATATTTTAGCACCTCTAGCTAATGCGTGTTCAAGACTTTCCAATACTAAAACGCCAGACCCTTCCCCCATGACGAAGCCATCGCGGTCTTTATCAAATGGTCTACTGGCAGTTTTGGGATCATCGTTTCTTTCGCTTAAAGCCTTCATGGCATTGAAACCGCCTAACCCTGCCGCACTGATAACCGCTTCGCTTCCACCTGTGATGATAATATCTGCCTTATTGAGTCTAATATTGTCAAATGCATCAATGATGGCATTGGTAGAAGAAGCGCAAGCACTTACCACAGCGTAATTGGGTCCACGGAAACCATGTCTCATAGAGATATGGCCTGCTGCGATATCAAGAATCATTTTTGGAATAAAGAAAGGATTGAAACGTGGCGTTCCATCTCCTGAAGCGAAATTTATCACTTCTTCCTGAAAAGTAATCAAACCACCGATACCACTTGCAAAAATCACCCCGACTCTGTCGGGATTTACGTTTTCTTTACTGATACCTGCATCTTTTACTGCTTCGTCACTTGCAATCAATGCAAACTGACAGTAACGATCCATTTTTCGTGCTTCCTTTTTATCTAAATAATTAGAAGCGTCGAAATCCTTAACCTCACAAGCAAATCGGGTTTTGAATTTGGAGACATCAAATTGTTGGATATAATCGCATCCACTGACTCCCTGTTCCAAGTTTTGCCAGTATTCA
>CANFOP010000019.1 GCA_947448685.1 Chitinophagaceae bacterium
ACTGGGGCAAATGGATGATACATGATAAAGCCATAAACTAAGGCTATTAATCCGGCTGCAATCAATCCCCATGTCCATTTTTTATAACTGCCCGGTAATTCAAATTGGTTATTCATCTAAATAAGCTTTATGTTTATTATGCAGCGGATTCAATGAATCCGATTTTTTTAAAAATTATCTTGTACTGTCTGTTGCAACACTTGGCTTAGGTTGCAACGTGCGAATGTATTTTATAATCATCCAGCGTTGTTTTCTGTCTATTTGAGAGGCATAACTTCCCATGTTGTTTTTTCCATAGGTAATCGAATGGAACATAGTTCCATCAGCCATCTTTATATAACTATCTAATGTCAGATTTGCAATACCTCCTATTTTTCCTGACGTAGATATTGGACCGTTGCCGGCTCCTTTTTCACCATGACAAATAGCGCAGTTAATATTGAATAGTCGACCAGCCTCTTTTAAATCCGCTTCAGAAATGCTGTCCAGCGGGTTTTTTACCATTGCACTCATTTTATATCCGTTGCTGTCATTCGGTAGCGTATAAGGAAACAATTCTCCGGTTTTTGTATATTGAATTGTACCTAAAACAGGTTTGTTGTCATAATAGATTTTGCTTCCGCCTACTTCAGATTGATTCATTGTAAAAACAGAAGAGTCTCTTTCTGCATAGGTTTCATATGCTCGGCTATATGCCATGTCGGGCATATATATTTTCCCTGGCTCTCGCTTACTGTCGCAACTAACTAATGCCGCAGACATTGTTAATACCAACACCGATAATGTTGCAATTTTTTTCATACTTTACTATTAAATCGTCCCCTAAGGGATTGTTTTCTTTAAACTGTTAAACTCTTACAGATTGATGTCCTTTTCTTTATAAAGTTTTTGTTCTCTGTCGTATCTGCCAATCCACCATCCTGTTTCCGCATGCTGAACGTTTATCTCTTTTGCTCCAGCCTTTTCTAAAAAACTTTGTACTTCTGCGTCATTTGTTTTATCTGTACATTCTATTGCCATTACGAAAAGATCATCTGTTGCCCTTGGATGAAAATGATGTTTCTTAACAAATGGAGATAACTGACACAAATAACAAAAAGTCAACACCATTCCTACAGCAGAAAACAACACCGTTAATTCAAACGTGATTGGTATCCATGCTGGCAATGCGAAGTGTGGCTTGCCACCTATATTTAAGGGCCAGTCTTTTGTAAATACCCAGCTCATAAAACTAAGTGCTGTAGTTGTTCCTGTAATTGCGTAAATAAAACCTGCAGTATGAAGGCTTGTTTCTCTTAACCCCATTGCATGATCCAAACCATGAACAGGAAACGGTGTGTACACATCATGGATTTTATAGCCCTGTTTACGAACACTTTTCACCGCGGGAAACAAAACCGCTTCATCATCAAATGAGCCAACAACAAATTTTTTTATTCCTCCAGCCATAGTATTTTCTTTTTAGTCAAAATCAAAAGTGAAAAATAAAAATTCAAAAATTTAACTTTATTGTTTTTTTGTTTTTCCTTTTTAGTTTTTTAATTTTTACTTTTTAGTTTAATGAGCATGCTCCACTTCTTCCACATAAAACTTCTCTGAATCCGCTTTTTCTATATCGGTCATTTTTGCTTTATAATTCTCCCCAGACGTTTTTAAAATTGATTTAATTTCCGCAAGAGCAATAACAGGGAAGTATTTTGCAAAAAGGAAAAAGCAAGTAAAGAATAGTCCAAATGTTCCTAAATAAAAACCAATCTCCCAGATACTTGGGCTATAATAAGTACTCCAGCTTGATGGTAAAAAGTCACGATAAATAGAAGTAACGATAATTACGAAACGCTCATACCACATACCAATATTTACCACAATGCTCATAAAGAAGGTAACGGTAATGTTTCTTCTCAATTTACGACTCCAAAACAACTGCGGCGATACTACGTTGCAGAACATCATTAACCAATATGACCAACCATAAGGGCTGAAAATATTTGCTCTGTTTTGTGAAAATGCATACCACTCATATGGATTCTGTCCATACCATGCAATAAATAACTCTGTTAAATACGCGCAACCCACAATACTTCCTGTCAATACTATTACTTTATTCATCGCCTCAATGTGTCCAAGCGTTATATAGTCTTGTAAACCCATGACTTTTCTTACCACTATCAGCAATGTTTGTACCATTGCAAATCCACTAAAAATAGCTCCAGCTACGAAATAAGGAGGAAAGATAGTTGTATGCCATCCAGGTACAACTGATGTGGCGAAGTCAAATGATACAATCGTATGTACAGAAAGTACAAGAGGTGTACTTAATCCTGCTAATACCAAGGAAAGTGATTCGTGGCGCTGCCAGTGTTTTGTGCTTCCGGTCCAACCAAAAGAAGCAACACCATATAACATTTTGCGCAATTTTGTTTTTGCTCTGTCTCTCACGGTGGCTAAATCAGGCAACAACCCAGAATACCAGAACAATAATGATACGGTAAAATAAGTTGATATCGCAAATACGTCCCACAAAAGAGGAGAATTAAAGTTAACCCACAAAGGACCGCGAGAGTTAGGATAGGGTAATACAAAGAAAGCCATCCATACACGTCCCATATGCCAAATCGGAAATTGACCGGCGCACATTACCGCAAATATGGTCATTGCTTCTGCAGCTCTGTTTACTCCTGTTCTCCATCCCTGACGGAACAACAGAAGAATCGCAGATATCAAAGTTCCCGCATGACCTATACCAACCCACCAAACGAAGTTGGTAATATCCCAACCCCAGCCAATTGTTTTATTCAAGTTCCATTGTCCGATTCCGTAGGTTACTTCTCTATAAACACTGTAAGCACCAAATAACAACAAGCCAACACTGATATAAAAACCGATATACCATAGCCTTGTCGGCTTCATTTCAATGGGACTAATAATATCTTCCGTAACCTGGTGATAATTTTTATTACCATCTACCAGCGGTTCCCTTTGTTGTGATTCGTATTTGAGTAATGACATATTCTTTTTCGCTTTTAACTATTAGCTGTTAGTCTTAAATTATTGTTAGGTCCTTAAGCGTGTGCTTCATTTTCTGCTGATACCTCTTCTGCAATACCAATTGGCCTGTCTGTGTTTCTCACTTTCGCCAAATAACTTACGTTTGGCAATACGTGAAGTTGCTCCAGTACGTAAAAGTTTCTGTTTTTGTCTGCTCTTGCTTTAGACACTTCACTTTCCTTATCATTAACGTTTCCAAAACTGATGGCATTGGTAGGACAAGCTTGCATACAAGCAGTCTTAACATTACGAACCAACGAAGGGTCTTGATGTTTCTTTGCTTCTAATTTGCTATCCTGTAAACGTTGTACACAGAAAGAACATTTTTCTATCACGCCTCTTGAACGAACGGTAACATCCGGATTCAACACCATTCTGGTTAAATCATCATTCATTTGGAATACAACTTCATTTAATTCCTTATCTCGAAGCGGTTCCTGATTATTAGCAAAACTATCCGCTCCGGTAAAATCAAGCCAATTAAAACGACGCACTTTAAAAGGACAGTTGTTTGCACAATATCTAGTACCGATACAACGGTTATATGTCATTTGATTTAATCCTTCACTGCTGTGATTGGTTGCCGCAACAGGACAAACGTTTTCACATGGGGCATTATCACAATGCTGACAAAGCATAGGCTGAAATACCACATCAGGATTTTTTACATCTCCTGTAAAATAGCGGTCAATTCTTAACCAGTGCATTTCATGGGCTTTCTGTACTTGAATTTTACCAACAACACTCACGTTGTTTTCAGCAGTACAGGCAACCACACAAGCACTACAACCGGTACAGGTATTCAAATCAATACTCATACCCCATTTTATACCTGGCTTTTCGTAGTTAGGATATATGGTTCCTTCTGTTACAAAATCTGTTTTGCCTTCGGCTAATAAATTCAACCTTTCACTTCTTGGTTCTTCCAATAAGGCTTCGGGTTTTTTTGTAAAACTCAACAAATTGGTTTCATAAATCACAGGTCTGCCTTCAGATGAGCCATGTACCTGAGTTTGAGCAAGTGGATAGGTAGTATTTGTTTTTTGAACATCAGCAACTCCGTTATAAATAAATGAGGTTCCGTCAAATCCTGCAAATACATACGCATTTTTTCCTGCGCCCGCTGCAGACTTGCCAATTCTATCCAATGAATTTTTTTCGTCAGCACTTGATCTTCCGTAACCCAATGCCACTGCTACCGTTGAGCTGTTTAATCCTGGTAAAATCAATACTGGTAATTCAATAGATTTACCATTTGTAGTGATTTTTACAATTGGCTTTTCTGGTGTTACCTCATAAGCATCCGCTTGACGCTGATTATTTACAATATCAATACCTACCAATGTTTTAGCCAACTCAGGACTTACCATTGCATAGTTGTCCCAGGTTACTTTAGATATTGGGTCAGGCAACTCTTGCAACCAAGGGTTATTTGCTTGGCTACCATTGCCCATTGAAACCTTTTGATATAGTACAACTTCTGTTGTACCCGATTTTCCTGCAACTATTTTAGAAGCAGAAGCTGATACCACAGAAGCATTAAATACTGCCGATGATACAGTAGCAGCAGTTTCCACAACACCGTCTTGCAAAGCTTTGTCCCAGGCCTCAGGGTTTCCAAGTTTCGATGTCCAGTAATTTTTTACAAATGTTTCGTAATCGCTTCCCTCTGAAGAGACAGCAACTGCCGGCTTAGCAGAGGTTGAGTCGTTTGTTGAAACAGATGTATTATTTACGGATGCGCCAGTCAATTTCATCAATGATGATTGGAACGACCTGGTTTTAAATAAAGGATTGATTAATGGCTGAATAAAACTGACATATCCGGTTTTAGGTTCAGCGTCTCCCCAGCTTTCCAGCCAATGATGTGACGGAATAACATATTTACACTGCTCGGTCGTTTCATCCATAGTTCCATTAAATGAAATGGTTACCGGTATTTTAGAAATGGCTTCTGCCAGTTTTTTACCATCCGCATACGTATAAACAGGATTGCAATCATAGACCAACAATGCTCCCACAGAGCCAATCTCTGCAACCAGCTTATTCATATCTGCGTCATTACCCTTACGGATATTCGAAGTGGCACCCCAATTGATGGTTGTTCCATTTGCTCCAATCAATTCGTTGATTGCGTTTACAACTACCTGCACATTCACGTCATTGCTTCCACATACTACCAACGAAGAACCTTTTGTCTTCATTAATTCAGTTGCCGCTTTATCAATACCGGCTTTCAAGTTGGCATCATTGATGGTTGGTGCGGTCACATTTCCCCCCAACTTAGCCAATAAAGCCAGTGCTACTAATCCTGTTTCAGAAGGCTTGTGCGTATACCTATCATCCGCATTGCTTCCTGTCAAACTCAACATGCTTTCAAAATGAAAATGTCTGCTTAGCGTTGGATGTTCTCCTGTTACTTTCCTGTTGGTTGCATATTGTTTGCTAAATTCAACAGGACTTAACCAGGTTCCTAAAAAGTCTGCACCAAGACTAACGATTGTCTTTGCATTTTCAAAATGATATGAAGGAATCGCTCTTTTTCCATAGCAAGCTTCATTTGAAGAAAGCATTCCATGGTAACTCACTGCATCATATTGAATATGGCGACTGCCGGGATATTTGGCTAAAAATTTATTGATGATTTCAAGTGTGGAAGGAGAGTGGATAGTAGATGTCAACAATACAACCGGCTTATTTCCAATTCCGACCATAGCATCTTTCACCATATTGTCGAGTGATTCAAAAGAGCTAATCTCTTTGAAATCATTTCCATCTTTTTGCAAAGGATGACGCAATCTGGTTGTATCATATAAATCCAAAACAGAAGCCTGAGCCTGTGCGCTTGTCCCTCCTTTTGTTAACGAAGAAAGTTCATTACCTTCTATTTTAATTGGCCTGCCATCTCTTTGTTTTACAACAACACTAATAGCATCGCCACCATTTACATAAGTAGATGCATAGTAATTCGGTACACCCGGTATTACATTGTCTGGTCTCTGAAGATATGGAACAGCCTTTCTTACAGGCATTTCGCAACTTGCTGCAATTGCTGCTGCTGCTGTACTGAAGCCCAAATATTTAAGAAAGTCTCTTCGAGGTGTTTTACCATCAAGAATGCCTTCACCAGAAAGCTCTTCGATAGGCAATAAATCTTCGTTGAATTCATTTTCTGACGATTGCTTGTATGCATCAGTTTGATTCAACTCTCCGAAACTCTGCCAATACTTCTTATTACTCATAATTTGATAATTCTGTTATTCGGTAATTGCTCGTTTTCTAAGAAAATGTATATTGTTAATAGTGACATTTTTGACATTCTGTACCACCAATTTTTTCTACAGTTATACTGTCCACTTTGTGGTCTTTCAGGTCTTTATGGAATTTCTCGTAAATGCTGTAAAACTTATTTCCTTCCCCGGTTTCCTTGTTGTAAAAATCAACCTTGCTTTCACGGTGACAATTGATACACCAGCCCATACTTAACGTTGAGAACTGGTAAACTTCTGGCATTTCCTGGATGTTTCCATGGCATGTTTGGCACTGTTGCTTTCCAACTTTAACGTGTTGACTGTGATTGAAATAAACGTGGTCAGGCAGGTTATGGATTTTAACCCAAGAGATAGGCTGAGCCCCATCAGGTGCGCCATCTCCATTGTTATCAGGGTTATACGATTTTGTATCAGGATTCCATCCTGCGTATTTATATAGTTTTTGAATTTCTTCTGTACCATTTACGCTAGTTCCGTCTTCTCTAACAATTGGATCTCCTTTGTATTCTTTAATTGCCATATGACAATTCATACAAACATTTACCGAAGGAATTCCCGCATGTTTACTGTCTTGTGCGCTTCCATGACAATATAAACAACTGATTTGATTAGTTCCAGCGTGAACTTTGTGAGAGTAATAAATAGGTTGTTCAGGCTGATAATTTTTCATTCTTCCCAATCCAATAGCTCCACTAATAGTGTAGTATCCGCCAACTGCAAACAAAATCAAAATCACTGTCATGATGTATGTTTTGTTTTTATAAAACGGAATAGGTTCAGTGCGATAAACACCTTCCTTTTCATCTGTTAATTTGCGAAGGTTGCTGTTTACCTGAAGTAAAATAAATGCAACAATCGCCATTACCAAGGTTAGAATTCCAAAGAGTAAAGAGTTGTCAGATTGACCTGCAGGAGCCCCATTGGTACCCGCTTGTGCGGTAGATGCAGGGGGCATATAATCATCTACATATTTTAATATGGCATCAATTTCATCTTTTTTAAGATTACTGAATGCAGTCATTACAGTGGGCTTCCACTTTTCAAAAAGCGATTTTGCATAAGCATCTGACGCAATCATTTGAGCCGGATTAGCCACCCATTTATATATCCAATCTGGACTCGGAACTCTTTTACTCCAACCCTTTAATGCCGGTCCGGTGTAGTCTGCATCAGGTTTGTGACAGTTGGCGCAGTTTGCTTTAAAAAGCGCTTCCCCATCAGCAGCAAAGACTTGATTATTGGCAGAAAAAATAAAAATGAGGAGAAAACTAATTAAGGCTTTGTTAATGGATATTCTAAATCGGCTCATACAGTTAACGGTCTAAAGTGGAAAATTTCCTTTTTTCGGAAGCAAAAGTAAGGTAGGATATTGACATAATATCAACATTTTTAAAAAAAATTTTTTGTTTTTTCTTATGTGTTTCAGTCGATTATAACTTGTGTTACTTTTAATGTCATCGAAATGTAAATTTTTAAACATTTCAAACAACTAATGTGTTTTTAATGATTAATAGTAAATATTTCTGCACTTTTGTAAAATGTTGAAAAAGATTCAAAAAAAATGGGGAGTAAATAAATGGCAGTTATTTTTAATAATAACAACTTTTGCCCTTGGGGGTAGTACTTGTGCGAAAATTGGTAAACAGATATTAAGCTATGTAGAAATAGAAGGTCGGATCGGTTGGTGGACAATATATATATTATTACTTTTTTTACTGTGGCCAATGTGCGTTATTACCATTAGCATACCCTTGGGACAATTTAAATTTTTTAAAAATTATTTAGGCCGCGTTTTCAACAGACTGACCGGTAAAAAGTAAAATCAACGTTAAATGTCAATGTTGAGACTATTGGACGTTTTAATTTGTGATAATATTACCGATAATTTAGGTTGTGAAGTATTTTCTTTTACTATTTCTGGGAATTTCATTTCAATTGCAAGCGCAACTTCTTGTAAGTGGAACTGTTTATGATATTTCAAAAGTTAATTATGTTGAAAATGTTCGTGTAGTAAGCTCATCCGGTATTTTTTCAATTACAGACAGTATGGGGAAATATAAAATCCCGGTGGCCGAAAAGGATTCTCTTTTTTTTTATTACAACAATAAACCAACTCAAAAATTCGCTGTTGCCCAAATTGCAGATCCTTTTCATTTTGACATTTGTTTACATGTGCCGATAAAGGGGAAATACAGCGCCCTAAAGGAAGTGACCGTTTTTTCAAAGTCATACAAAGAAGACTCCATTAACAACAGGCATAACTATTCCGATATTTTTGATTATAAAAAACCAGGGCTCTCACCTTCCATTTCTGCCGAAGGTACTGTTGGTTTAGATCTTGATGAGTTAATCAATGCTTTTCGATTCAGAAGAAACAAAAGATTGGAGGCATTTCAAAAAAGAATGGAAACAGAAGAACAAGAGCGGTATGTTGACTTCCGATTCAACAAAATTTTCGTAAAAAGAATTTCAGGGATGAAAAGCCCGCTCGTTGACACTTTTTTAAAATGGTACAGGCCGTCCTATTCATTCACCAAAAACTGCTCCGAACTTTTATTTAACAAATATGTTCTTGATGCACAGAAACAATTTGAAAAAATATTACAGTTGACTAAAACGAACAACATGGAATACAATCATTTAACCCCTGATGAAGAATACGTAATCCTTCACAAAGGAACCGAAAGGCCCTATACTGGAGAATACACGAACAATAAATCTGAAGGTGTTTATCTGTGCAAAAGATGCAATACCCCTTTATATACATCAAAGGATAAATTTAATTCACACTGTGGTTGGCCAAGTTTTGATGATGAAATCCAGGGGGCAGTGAAAAGGCTTCCGGATGCTGATGGACAAAGAACAGAAATCGTTTGTGCAAAATGCGGCGGCCATTTGGGTCATGTGTTTTTCGGCGAACATTTTACTCCCAAAAATACCAGACATTGCGTGAATTCAATATCACTGAAGTTTGTACCAGTTATTGAAAAGTAGACTTGAGGGAATTTTAAAAAGACATTAACTTATCTACCACCTCTCTCAATCTGGTATTGGCCATAAAATTTTTCTCCAGTTCAATGTTGAACGGAATGGGTGTATCCAAGCTTGCACATCTCATTATCGGTGCATCCAGAAACTGAAAACAGTTTTCTGAAATCCATGCAGCAATCTCTCCTCCTATTCCTCCTGTAAGCGTATCCTCATGTAACAATATCACCTTACCAGTACGCATAACCGAAGATTGTATAGCATCATAATCCAATGGCAACAATGTTCTCAAATCAAGTATGTCTATAGAAAGAGTTGGGTTCTTTTGTTGAAACTCTAATGCCCAGTGAACACCAGCACCATACGTGATGATTGAAAAGTCATCTCCTGGTTTTACACGTTTTGCCTTACCAATTTCAATTTCATAATATTCATCGGGCACCAATTCGCTTACGCTTCGATACAATGCCTTGTGCTCAAAGAATATAACAGGATTGGGATCATTGATTGCCGCTATTAATAAACCTTTCGCATCAATGGGTGTGGAAGGAAAAACCACTTTCAGTCCTGGGGTGTGTACAAACCATGCTTCATTGCTTTGGCTGTGAAATGGACCCGCTCCTACACCGCCGCCGGTTGGCATTCTAATTACCACATCAGCATTTTGACCCCAACGATAATGAATCTTTGCGAGGTTATTGATAATTTGATTAAACCCCACTGTTGCAAAATCTGCAAACTGCATTTCCATCATAGATTTGTACCCCTTCAAACTCAACCCCAATGCAGTTCCCACAATAGCGCTTTCGCATAGTGGGGTATTTCTTATTCTTTCTTTGCCAAATTTTTGTACAAAGCCTTCCGTTACCTTAAATGCTCCGCCATATTCTGCAATGTCTTGCCCCATCAAAATAAAATTATCATGTTGTTGCAATGATTGCTCCAATGCATCACCGATTGCATTGATGTATTTTTTTTCAGAAATTTTTTCGTTTGAATTTTTAAATTCCGCGGAGGCGTTGTCTATAACATTTGTATCAGAAATATTTTTTGGAGCATATACATCTTTGATTTCTGCTGCCGTGTCTGGATGAATAGGTTCTCCCTCGAATCCAATTTTCAGCTCTTCTTCTATATGATTTTTTGTGGCTGTTTTTATTGTGTTAATTGCCTCTGGGGTTACAATTTTTTCTTTTAGCAACCACTCTTCAAAGTTCTTTATAGGGTCTTTCTTTTCCCATTCTTCAAACAACTCTTTGGGAACATACTTGACGCCGCTAGCCTCTTCATGTCCGCGCATTCTGAATGTCATGCATTCTATCAAACAAGGTTTTTGATGGTTGATGCAATACTCTCTGGCTTCTTTGATTGTTTCAAAGACCTCTAAAATATTATTCCCATCAATTTGTATTCCTTTAATTCCGTATCCGGCAGCCTTATCCACCAAATTATTACAACGATACTGTTCATTTGTAGGGGTGCTCAATCCATAGCCGTTGTTTTCAATGATAAATATAACAGGCAGGTCCCATACTGCAGCGGTATTCAAAGCCTCATGAAAATCTCCTTCACTTGTGCCGCCGTCTCCGGTAAAAGCAAGTGACACCTTTTTTTCTTTTTTTAATTTATGAGCCAATGCTACACCATCTGCTATGGCCAACTGCGGACCAAGATGCGAGATCATACCACATATATGGTGTTCCTTGCTGCCAAAATGAAAACTCCTTTCTCTTCCTTTACTGTAGCCATCTTTATTTCCCTGCCATTGCTTGAAAAGTTTGCTTAATGGCATACTTCTGCCGGTAAATACGCCTAAATTTCTGTGCAATGGCATAATCCATTCGTCTGCATCTAAAGCCTTTGTCGCACCAACCGCGATTGCTTCCTGGCCAATACCGCTGAACCATTTGGATATTTTTCCCTGACGTAACAACACCAGCATTTTCTCTTCTATCATTCTTGGAAATAGAATGGATGTATATAAATCGATCAGTTGTTCGTTTGAAAAAGTTTTTTTAGAAAATTGCATGGGCGAATTTCCCAATTATTGCCGAAACAACAAAGGGAATGTTGTTTTTTAATTGTGAGGGCGGTCTGCGAGAGGCCATTCGTTCAATAGATCAATGGTTCAACAGTTGCAAAGTTTTTGATTTTTTACTTTTTACTTTTAATTTGCTACAATAGCGCCGGTCTGCGACCGGTGTTTACAAAAGGCCAAGGACTTTGTCCTTATTTATAAATGCTTTATGCTTAACAACCCTTTTTCGTTTGTATAATAATCAATGCCGCTACTGTATTTATAATGCCAGGGCTCCCACACAAAGCCGGCTTTGACAGGATTGTTATGCAAATAATTTAATGCTATTTCAAGCCTTCTTGAGTTACTAAGTTCAATAGGATGATAGTATTTTTTCCAAAATTGATAATATTTATTATCGTTATTTTCTTTTCCAGCATATTCAAGCATGTTAATTATCCACTCTTGTCTGCTTTCTCTTTTATTGTTCAGTATGGACTCAGTAATTTTTTTGCTCGTATATTTTTTTATATCTCTTACGAGTCCTGATAAATTGTTCGAAGAAGTACTCACAATTAAATGAATATGATTTGTCATTATTACCCACGCATGTAACTGAAGACCTTTATTTTCAACACAATATTGCAAACTACTCACTACAACATTTCTGTAATCATTTCTTGTAAATACATCCAACCATCCAATAACAGTAAATGTTACAAAATGAGGAATCTCAGCATCACATGGTTTATACCTTGAAGACATCGTCATCAAAGTTGAAAAATGCCTGAGTTTTTACATAGGTGAAAACACCCGATTTCTTAAAGAAAAATGTTTGATGTAGCCCAAGTATTGAAAATAGCGCCGGTCTGCGACCGGTGTTTACAAAAGGCCAAGGACTTTGTCCTTGGGTTACAATATTAGACTAAGTTTTTGTACGTGATGTGTTTTAAGGACTAAGTCCTTCTACTCTTTCTCACAACAGCTCACTGTGGAACACCAGGGCTAACAGCGGATTTATTTTGAAAGTATTTTCGGGTGATTTAGTTTTGTCAGATTATTTAATCAACATTTTAATACCCCATTGTTTATGAAAAGTTTTATAATAGGCTTATTTACACTTTGTATTTTATTTTTAACATCTTGCGTTTCTACAAAAACATTTCTTAAAAACGATCAGATTCCCGCTGATTTTGGAAAGGGAAATTCTACTGTAATCATCATATCGTCAGGAAATAAAAAAATTGATAGGTTTGTTAATAGTGCGTTTGAAAAATATTATAAAGGAAAATTCGAAAGCGCACTAAATTCAAATAGAAATCAACAAAACGCCTCTTCACATTATTATACATTTAATTCCTACATGGATTTTAATCGGGGGGAATTTACAAGCTACGGCAGACAAGCCCCTAGTACAGATATCTATTTCGGCATTACAGACCTACAAACAAACAAAACATATAAAAACCTTCGATTTGGAAATTATAAAAAATGTGGAAAGTACTTTGTAAAAGCATTAGAGATTGTAAGAAAAAGAAACGAATAGTTATATTCTTCTCGAAGGTATTATTGTAATTCAACAAACACCTGATGCTTCAGATAGAAGCATATTCTTTCTGGTGTTCAATGGTTGAAAGAGTTAATTTTCGACTTTTTCCTTTAAAATCAATACACCACCAATTCATAAAACTTTTCAGGAAGCAAATATTTATTGGCCAACTCCATCAGCGCATCTGCGCTGACTGTTTTTATTTCATTTACGGAGTCGTAAAAATAAGTTTCATCTAAATTATTTAGGATGATATTCTTCCACTTTGCCATGATCTGAAACGGTCCATCCAAATCTCCCAATATTCCGCCAATCATATAATTTCTAACAAGCAACAACTCTTCTTCTCCGATTTTTTCTTCACGCAAGCGTTTCATTTCTTTATATACTTCTTCAATTGTTGCTTCCGAAACGTCTTTTCCCGCTTCTGTACTCACCATCCATGCTGTTTGCTGTAAATGGTTTTGAATATAACTGTAGATGCCATACGTATATCCTTTGTCTTCCCTGATATTGCTCATCAGTCTTGCGCCAAAAAAGCCGCCAAACAACGTATTTAATACCATCGCTTTTTTGAAATCAGGATGATGCCTGTTAGGAAAAGGGGACGCTAGTCTTATAGCACCCTGAACTGCATTAGGGTCGTTTTCTATTCGATATTTTTTTTCAACAGCCGGAAAAACATCCGCTAGAGGCACTTTTATTGATGTTTTATTGACATGTAGTTTTCCAAAAACAGCATTCAGTTCATTGATGAATTGTGCGGGTAGATTTCCTGCTGCAAAAATAATACAACTACCATTTAGATAGTATTTCTCATAAAATTGCTTACAGGCATCCGTTGTTATGTTTTCAATATCTAACGGATTCGTATATACGCCATATGGATGTTGCTCTCCGTATACATAACTGTCTATCAATCTACCTGCTACAAACTCCGCTTTTTGTAAATTGACTTTGAGCCTTTGTTGAGCATTTTGCTTGTACACCTTCAGTTCTTCCTCTGAAAAAATAGAATCTGTCAACATTTCATTAAGTATCGGAAGTAGCTTGTTCACATGTTTTGTCAAACTATGCAAAGAAATTACCGCAGTTTCATTATAGCAGACTCTGTTACAGTATCCTCCATAATATTCAAACGCTTCATTGATTTGAAGGGCCGTTTTAGTACTCGTTCCGTTTTTCAACAAAAAATTGGTGGCTGCGGCAATCCCTCTTTGCTGCTCAAATGAGTTGCCTGCATAAAACACTATCTCCAATTGAATTACTTCTTGTGCCCCGGCATTTACAGTGTATACACTTATCCCATTGTCCAGCTTCGAATATTCGTATGGCTTTAAATGCAATGTGTAGTCTATGGCATCTTTTATAGTTGGGGCAATCTTTCTGTTCATGTAAATTAATTGTCGCTTAAATAATACATCGTACTGCAATTGTTTTCATCAAAAATGATACGGCTTTGTTCTTTGATTTCTTCTGCGGTTACCATCTGATAATTTGAAAGTTCTGTATTGATAAGGTTGGCATCTCCTAGCAGTTCATACATAGCGATGCTGGAAGCCCTGTTCATTACACTCATATCTTCAAAAGCCATAGCACTTTCTGCTTTGTTTTTAACCTTTTCCAGCTCTGCCTGAGAAATACCCTCTACTTGCAATTTTTTAATCTCTTCTACCAATGCCTTTTCCGCTTCTTTTATATCTATTCCTTTAACCACCTTTCCTTCAATGGTCATTAACCCCGCATCTGTGCTTCCAAAATGATAACAATCCAAATTACTGAACAGTTGTTGTTCTTTTACGAGACTTTGAAATAAACGGGATGAACCACCTCCACTCAAAATGTCTGAGATCAAATCGCAGGCATAATAACGCTTATCCATTCTTGGATAAATATGCCAACACTTATACAATGCATCTAATGGCACGCCAGACTTAACTTCTAAATAACGAGGAGCCGTTTGAGGAGGCTCTGCAGGAAGTGAGCGGTTGTATTTTATTCCTGAAGGAATCGGTCCAAACCATTTTTCTGCCAATGTTTTAATATTGTCTATATCAATATTTCCCGCAACAACCAAAATGGCATTACAAGGTGTATAATGCTTAAAGAAGAATTCTTTTACATCCTCCAGTGTCGCTTCTTCTACATGTTTCAATATGGCGCCAATGGTCATCCATTTATAAGGATGCGTTGTGTAGGCAAGGTTTCTCATCTTATGCCATACATCGCCATAGGGCTTGTTGATATAATGCTCTTTAAACTCTTCACAAACCACTTTGCGTTGCACTTCCAGACTTTTTTTACTGAAAGCGAGACTTAACATCCTGTCGCTTTCCAGCCAAAAGGCTGTTTCAATGTTTTCGGCAGGAAGTTGACAATAGTAATTGGTAAGATCATTGGTGGTAAATGCATTATTTTCTCCTCCTGCCAACTGTAACGGCTCATCATAAGAAGGAATGTTCTTGCTACCTCCAAACATCAAATGTTCAAACAAATGGGCAAAGCCTGTTTTTTCCGGGTTTTCATCTTTGGCGCCTACGTCGTATAGCACATTCAAAACAGCCATGGGCGTGCTTTTGTCCTCATGAACCAATACGCGCAAACCATTCTCCAAAATAAATTTCTCGAACTTAATCATAGCGTAAAGTTAGGTTTGTTTTGCTTTATGATGTTTCAAAAGTTACCATTTAAACGGTGAACGAATGGAAAATATATTTTTTTCCCAAGTCTTTTTGATGTTTTAATCATTTATTTCCGCAAATAAAGAAGTTTTGCGAATCTGCCCTTGAGATAATTAAATCTATGAAACATTTTAAACAAAGAAGAAAACAATCAACCAATTGAGCTTAATTTTGTTTTATATTAAAATCCCAAAATGAACATCAACAATTTACTTACCAAAGCATTGAACTTTGAATTTTTAAGTGTGGAAGAGGGTGTATTTCTTTTTGAAAACGCCGCTTTGAATGAGTTGATGTACGTAGCAAATGAATTAAGAAAAATTCAGGTTCCTCACGGTAAAGTAACTTGGCAAATTGACCGAAATGTGAACACTACTAATGTTTGCGTAGCCAATTGTAAATTTTGCAACTTCTTCCGAATTCCCGGACATAGTGAGGCCTACATTACCGACATTGAAACCTACAAAAGAAAAATTGAGGAAACCATCAAATACGGCGGCGACCAATTGTTGCTTCAGGGCGGGCACCATCCTGAGTTAGGTTTGGATTTTTATGTTGCGCTCTTCAGGGAGTTAAAATCATTATATCCCAATATTAAATTACACACATTGGGTCCTCCAGAAATTGCACATATCACAAAACTGGAAAAAAGCAATCATCGCGATGTTTTGATGGCGCTTAAAGATGCCGGAATGGACAGCCTTCCCGGTGCAGGAGCAGAAATACTAACGGACAGGGTTAGACGATTAATCAGCAAAGGGAAGTGTGGGGCACAAGAATGGTTGGATATTATGCACGAAGCCCATAAACTCAATATTACCACTTCTGCTACAATGATGTTCGGTCATGTAGAAACATTGACGGAAAGATTTGAGCACCTTATAAAAATAAGAGAAGTGCAAAGCAGAAAACCCGAAAATGCAAAAGGCTTTCTTGCTTTCATTCCCTGGACCTTTCAGGATGTGGATACTTTACTGACGAAGATTCGCGGAGTACAAAACCTTACTACATCTGAAGAATATGTTCGCATGATTGCTATCAGCAGAATCATGTTGCCTAATATCAAAAACATTCAGGCCAGCTGGTTAACGGTTGGCAAACCTATTGCACAACTTTGTTTACAAGCGGGCGCCAACGATTTCGGAAGCATTATGATTGAAGAAAATGTAGTTAGCGCTGCCGGTGCGCCACACAGGTTTACCAGTAAAACAATACAGGAGGCAATTAAAGAAGCGGGATTTGAACCCCAACTCCGCAACCAGCAATATGAATGGAGAGAAATGCCTGCAATGGTAGAACAATTGATAGACTATTAAGTTATTAACTGAAAAGATATTCTACATCTGCTTTGGTCAATGTTTTTACAAAGCTGGACTCATCTGCTATCAATTCTTTAGCCAATATTCTTTTACGTTCCTGCAATTGAAGTATTTTATCTTCAATGGTGTCAACACAAATCATGCGATATGCAAAGATGTTTTTTGTTTGTCCAATTCTATGCGTTCTGTCTATTGCCTGTTGTTCTACTGCAGGATTCCACCAGGGGTCAACAATATATACATAATCTGCGGCTGTTAAATTCAGCCCGACACCCCCCGCTTTCAGAGAAATTAAAAACACTCTGCAATCATCGTTATTCTGAAAATTTTGTATTGCCCTTTCTCTTTCCGTTGCAGAGGTGCTTCCATCAAAATATTCAAATGGAACATTTTGCTCTTTGAGCTTTTCTTTAATAAGCGAAAGCATTCCTAAAAACTGAGAAAATATTAAAGCCTTATGTTGACCAATATTCTCAGATATTTCTCTCGACAACTCATCCAGTTTGATAGAGTGATTGGCGTACTTGTCTTCTTCATTTAAAATTGCCGGACTGTCACAGATTTGTCTAAGCTTCATTAATCCTTGTAAAATCGTTAATTGTGATTTATCAATACCTTGTTGATCAATCGCGCCTAGGATTTTATCTCTATAAATATTTCTATAAGAATCGTAGATAACCCTCTGTTCGTTTTCCATTTCACAAAACAGGATAGTTTCTGTTTTTTCAGGAAGGTCTTTGGCTACCTGCTCTTTTGTACGACGTAAAATAAACGGATATAGCAATTTTCTCAAATGCTCCTTCTGTTCGGGCTCTCCAAACTTATCAATAGGTGTTGCAAATTCATTTCTGAAAAACTCCATACTCCCTAACAGTCCGGGATTTAAAAAATTCATTTGAGCAAAAATGTCAAATGTGTTGTTTTGCAGCGGCGTACCACTCATGCACAAACGATTTTTGGCAGTTAATAACGTCGCAGCTTTTGTTACCTTGGATGAAGGATTTTTTATGGCCTGGCTTTCATCTAGCACAACATAGTCAAACAATATTGAAAGAAAAAGATTGATATCACTTCTCAGTGTTCCGTATGTTGTAATAATTACATTGCTTTTTACTAACTCTTCTTTACTTCGAAGCCTGGCATTTCCATGATGAATATGATAAGTTAGGCCAGGTGTAAATTTTTTAATTTCATTCTGCCAGTTATATATCAGTGTTGTAGGACATATTACTATGGCGGTTAATAAACCATTGGCTTTTTTATACTGCTCCAGCATGGTTAATGCCTGCACTGTTTTACCTAACCCCATATCGTCTGCTAAAATTCCACCCCAACCAACTTCATTTAAATAATTCAACCATTGATATCCGGAAATCTGGTAGGGGCGAAGTACTGCTTGTAAAGTATCGGGAACCTCTATTTCGGGAATGCTCTTAAACGCCCTTAATTTTTCATACTTCTCATCCAGCGCAAAACTAATTTCTGTTTCGTCTCTGTTTTCATACAACTCATCTATCACGCTCATGTGATATCTTGACAACCTCAGTTTATCATTCTTACCCTCGCCCACCTTAAACAATAGGGCATATCGTTTTATCCATTCATCAGGTAATATTCCAAGTGTTCCATCTCCCAACTGTACAAACGATTGCTTGCTTGAAAGCGCTTTTTTTATGTCTGAAATGCCAACTCGTTGCTCGCCGAATTCTATTTCTATTTTTGCATCAAACCAATCCATTCCACTGCTCACATGAATATGTGTATTGGGTCTGGCTGTGTTGAACTTAAAATTTCTAAGCGCCTCAAATCCAAATACCGGAATTTTCATTTCCCTCATCGCATCCACAAAAAGAAAGAACCAATTATTCCTTAAAACTTCAGCCCCCTTTAACACTAAACCGTAAGACTCATGCTGTCTTACAAAGAGAGAGTGTAGTCCTTCTAATTGTTTTATAAAATGTTCTTCTACTTCTTTGTTGCGATGGATTATCAGGATTTTATCTTCATTGGGTAGTGTTATCGTTGAGCTTTCAGATATTTTTGTTTCAATGCCATTATAAATAAAAACAGGCTGAAACACCAGATAGTCTCCTTTTTCAAGAAGTTGAAGTTTTATTTCAGGGGTGGATTCTTTTATTTCCTTCGTCATGCCTTTATCAAACTCTACAATATAATCACGTGTTAGTGGCATGACTATCTGCTGAAGCATTGTTGGCCAATCGGGCTTTTTTACCTTTACATTACCTCGTTCTAAAAACTTTCCAGCATGAATAATGTCTTCTGTTTTATGCCAGGTATATACTATGTCATCGTACAAAAAAAGCAAGTTGCTGTCGCACTGGTTTTCATTAAACAGATGAGTTTTGTTTCCCGCCTTAATTGTACAAACCAACTCAATCCCTCCTGATGTAAGCTGCACCTTAAACGCGGGACTTATAAATTGATCACTTAGCTCTACCTCTGTCAGATTAGACGTAATAAACTTATTATTTTTCTTAAGGTGAAAAATAAAATGATTATTTGACTCATCCTCAAATATTTTTTTTAGTTTGGGGTGTATGTATTCTGCTATCAAAGATTTTGTTTCTTCGGGCAAGTCATCTCCCTCCACCTGAACAATATGATCCCATATTCCACTGAATGGTGAATTTCTGTTTAAATATTTATTTATTTCGGAAAGTTGAAGTTTTCTAATTTGTTGAAAAAGTATTTTGTCGCTATCATTATATTGATCAATATTGACAAATTTTGTCAAATCAAGCTTCTCAACTTTTCCTATAAATTTTTTATTATCCTCATCTGCCTCTCCTTCTATTGCCTCGATTATAAAGCCAGGATATGTTTTAGTATTAAAATTAATGACTATCCCCAGTCTTTTTGAAGATTGTGCATGGACTATATTTTCTTCTTTTTGAGCGGGTAACTTTCTTTCGGGAATAACAGGTGTCTTGGATTCGGATATCACTACAGGGGCAACTCGCTTAATGCTTGTATCAAGCAATTTCAAATATGGTTTTCCCTCCTTGTAAGTAAATTCAAATTTACCTTTTAAATCATCTTTGAGAGAGTATCCGTATATCTGTAATAGTTTGTTTTTTTCCTTGTCCCAGTTTCTTATGCTGTCAAAATAGTTTGATCCATATGAATTAAGCAGTTGTAAAAACAATAGTACTTTATGTTCGCATAATGGATGAAGGTTCTCTGGACACGTACAGGATGTGTCAAAATTTCGTTCTTCATTTTTTTGAATTACCAGCGGATAGGTATCTCCGTTATAAATAAGCTCTGCTTCAACTCGTTCGTCTGCCGCTTTTAAAATCTTTGCTTTGCTTGTCCTTGAAATTCTTTCGGCGTCGTCGTATATAGAGGAGGAGCATAGCATTTTAATTGTCCTAAGGTCTATATTTTTCATTTTGGCAACAGTATGATATTGATTATACTGTATCATGCCCACTCCGAGCATGTTCTTGTCTGCCATGTCCTGCAACCTAAACAAAGATGCCGCTTCGTGTCTGCAAATATCTCCCATATTGTAAGGGCAAGTGCAGCGAAGAGACATCAACTTTGGATCACTATATCTTTGGATGTGTACTCTGTAAAAGGTATTATAGCTGTCATCTTTTACTCTAAAAACAATACTTCCCATCAATTCATCATGCTCAATCAATTCTACCCATCCGGAGCCATGAATTTTTTTTCCACGACGAATAACTTCGTCTGTTGCATTGTTGTAGATGTGTTTTATGATATGTGTTAAGGCCAAAAAGTGTACTGCTTTTTCTGAAATATTATACTTTACCCGTTTCTCACTTAGGCAATTTGCAAAAGTAAAGGAAATTTGGTCAGTTCGGGTTTTATAAATGGGATAATTTGGAGAATTAAATGTTATTATTTAATCGCACTAATTTTCCTTGTTGGTAGATTGGTAATACCGGGGCGGTGTTGTTGGTCAAACAATGTTTAATATCTTTTTCCAATCCAAAATTTGTCAGTCTTTGGAAATGAGTAGCTTGATTTGTTTTCATGAAGCCATATAAATCATTTTCAGCTTCATTCAATAAGCATGCGGCGATTTTGGATCCATCGCAATTAATATCAAAATGATTTTTTATTTTGTTGATGACAGCACCGGCAAATAAAGTGTCTTCAATATTGATTCTATCCTTCCATGCTGCACAAGCCAGTAAAACAGGCTTACCTGTTTTAACCAGGTAATCGCACACCGCATCAATATTTGCGAAAGCGCCTGTAATTATTTCATTTGCCCCTTTTGCCAGTGCCATATGCAATAACTTTGTTCCGTTGGTCGTAGTCAATACCAGTGTTTTTCCTGCAATAAATGATTCAGGATATTCAAAAGGAGAGTTGCCATATTGCAAACCTTCAGCAACTTTTCCATCTCTTTCCCCAGCAGTAATAGCATTCATTTGTTTTCCAATTCTTATGCACTCATCTACACTATCTACAGGAATAATCTCTTTGGCTCCATTGAATAATGCAGTGGCAATTGTTGAGGTGGCCCTTAGAACATCTATTATAACGACAACGCTGTTGCTGATATCATACAGATTTAATAATGCCGGTGAGAAGGATGTATATAGTGATGGTTTATTATTAGAAAGAGACATCTGTAAAAGAGTTTTTATTATTCAAACGGAATTTTAACCACCTTGGCTTTCAGTGAATTATTGCGCACCTTAATAAAAATTTCTGTGCCTATTACTGCATGAGTATTTTCAATATAACCCATCCCAATTGCCTTTCCAAGCGATGGAGATTGAGTTCCCGAAGTAACTCTGCCTATTGTTTGATTGGCCTGATCTACAATTTCGTAATCATGACGAGCAATACCTTTTTCTATCATCTCAAAACCAACTAGCTTTTTAAAAACGCCATTATTTTTTTGACTTTCAAATAAAGGTCGAGAAGTGAAGTCTTTGGTGAATTTTGTTATCCAGCCAAGTCCGGCTTCAATGGGAGATGTGTTGTCGTCGATATCGTTTCCATACAAACAAAAACCCATCTCAAGCCTTAGCGTATCTCTTGCACCCAAACCAATGGGTTTAATTCCCTTTTCCGCACCTGCCTTAAATATAGAGTCCCAAATAATATCGGCATTATCATCTTTGTCTTCGAAATAAATCTCAACGCCTCCGGCTCCGGTATATCCAGTCGCGCTGATTAACACGTTTTCCACTCCGGCAAAGGTTCCTTTTACGAATGTGTAATATCCCAAATTCAACAAATCCATCTCTGTAAGGTTTTGCAGAATTTTTGTTGCATTGGGACCTTGTACGGCCAATAAGGCTGTTTTTTCAGAGATGTTGTGCATTTCAGCCCGCTGATGATTGTGTTGCATTATCCAATTCCAGTCTTTATCAATATTTCCGGCGTTTACCACCAACATGTATGCATTGTTTTGCTCGATACAATACACGAGCAAATCATCAACAATTCCTCCGTTTTCATTGGGCATACAACTATATTGAGCCTTACCGTTTGTTAGTTTGGCGGCATCATTTGTTGTTAGTCTTTGTATCAAATCAAGCGCATGTGGTCCTTTTATCACAAACTCCCCCATATGGCTTACATCAAAAACGCCTGCATTATTCCTAACGGCTGCGTGTTCATCATTAATGCCCGAATAAGAAATAGGCATATTAAACCCTGCAAACTCTGCCATTTTAGCTCCAAGCGCAATATGTTTTTCCGTGAAAGGGGTTGTTTTCATATTAAAATTTTGGGAGCAAAGTTAATCAAATTTTGCCTGCTTAAGTAGTGTAATAAAGTTGTGTTGAGAAGGTTTATTTTAAAAACTGATATACCATCAGGCTGCACAAATATGCTAACCCTGTCATATACAGTAGTTGTATCATTGGCCATTTCCAGCTTTTTGTTTCTCGTTTCACAATGGCGATAGTGCTCATACATTGCATAGCCAGCACATAGAATATTAATAAAGACATTCCGGTGGCAAGTGTATATACAAGGGTTCCGTCTTCTCTTTTTGCCATAGACATTTTTTTATACAAGGTAGCATTGTTTTCATCTGCATTATCTCCTACACTATAAAGCGTTGCCATTGTACCAACAAATACTTCTCTTGCGGCAAACGATGTTATCAAGGCTATTCCTATTTTCCAATCATACCCAATGGGGGCAATAGCGGGCTCAATAAATTTTCCCAAATGTCCGGCAAAGGAGTTTTGCAACAAAGCGGTCTTTTCTTCTTTTATCAACCCTTCAGCCGCTGCTGGATTTTGCTGTATTTTTTGGGTGTATTCACGTTTTATTGCACTAATTTTTTCAGGCGGGCCAAATGTGCTCAATGCCCATAAAAGCAAACTGATTAACATGATAACCTTACCTGCATCAAACACAAATATTTTGGCTTTTTCAAACATGGTATAAAACATGTTCTTCCATCGCGGACTCCTATACACAGGTAGTTCCAGTATAAAAAAACTTCTTTCTGTTGATTTGATAAACCATTTCATTATCCAGGCAACCAGCATTGCCATCGCCATCCCGAAAAGATATAAAAACATCATTACCATACCCTGTAAACTGATTATTCCAAAATACGTTTTAGCGGGTATGACCAATGCTACCAATATAGTATAAACAGGCAACCTTGCACTACAACTCATTAAAGGCGTAATCATAATTGTCAGCAAGCGCTCTTTCTTATTTTCTATGTTTCTTGCGGCCATGATTGCCGGAACAGCGCAAGCAAAACCACTGATCATAGGCATGATGCTTTTTCCATTCAGCCCTACACTTCGCATAATCTTGTCCGTTAAAAAACTGATACGCGCCATATACCCGCTATCTTCAAGAAGAGTTATCAGACCAAACAATATCATAATTTGGGGTACAAAAACCAGTATCCCGCTTAACCCGGCCAGGAATCCATTTATAAATAAATCTCCCAGCCAATTATCAGGTAATATCATTGAACACCAATTGCTCAAAGTGCCAAATACTTCTTGAATAAAATTCATTGGATACTGGGCTATCCAAAATACGCTTTGAAAAAGAATAAACAACACCGTCAACAAAATTATATATCCCCAAGTGCGATGCAATAATATATTGTCAACCTTTTCGGTAAACATTGATTTTTTAATTGGGTCGCTTTCAACAACCGCTTGCTGCATGATATGTTTAATCTTGGCATATCGCTGCACTATTTCTTCTGCCTGGGTTTTGATAGGCCTGAATTTATTATCTACTTCTATTTTTTTGATTTTGTCGGATATGTCTTTTGATATTGAAAATAATTCATGATTGATTAAATAATGAATCGCTTTGTAGTCACTTATTTCTGGGAAAATTTTCTTTACCTCATCAATTGCCCTTGGCGCAAGCATATTATTGTAAATGAAATCGCGTGATGAATGACGATGATTGATTTCTGCTGTCTGCTCAATTGCTTTTTTTAAAAATCCAATTCCCTTTTTCTTTCTTGGATTCACTGCCACTATCGGAACACCCAACTCTATCTCAAGAGCAGGAATATCTATGCTTATTCCTTTCTCCTTTGCTATATCCATCATTGTTAAAGCAACAACAACCGGAATTTTTAAGTCGATGATTTGTGAACAGAACAGCAAATTTCTCTTCATGTTGCTGGCATCCGCAACAAGCAAAATCATGTCGGGCACTATTATCTCATCTTCCTGAAGCAACACTTTATAAGAAACCCACTCATCTGCCCTTTTGGGATATAAACTATATGTGCCGGGTAAATCGATAAAATTCGCCTGAATTTTTTCTGAAATATTACAAATGCCCGTTTTTTTATCTACTGTGACACCCGGAAAATTTCCTACCTGCTGGTGCAGCCCGGTTAACTCATTGAATAATGAACTCTTGCCACTATTTGGGTTGCCAACTAATGCTATATTTATTTTTTTATTCAAATGGTTGGTAGTGTTGCTGGTTTTGTCATACAAATGTAATATGATTACAAATCAATCAGTTTACGAATTAAAGAAAGTTAGAGATGATTAACTTTG
>CANFOP010000020.1 GCA_947448685.1 Chitinophagaceae bacterium
ATACATAATCTCTGCATGACTCCTTTGACAATTCAACATCAAAATCTCCACTCAACACCGACCACATGACAGACTTTAATTTAAACCGAGGTTTTGACAACTGACTCAATTGAAATCTTGTGATTCGCCCATAAGGTGGACGAAACAAATTGCTGTCAATTATTTTTTTTGCATTTTCTATATCATTCAAATAGTCTTCATCTGCTGTTTTCCAACCATTCAAATGATTGTAAGTATGATTGCCAATTGCATGACCTTCATCAATGATTCTTTTGAACATTTCCGGATATAATTCCACATTCTTACCAATACAAAAAAAAGTAGCCTTGGCATTGTATTTTTTCAATTCATCCAATACAAAACCAGTAATTAATGGATGCGGGCCATCATCAAAGGTTAGGTAAATACTATTTTCCTTGGAAGGAATATTCCAAATACAATTTGGATAAAACCACTTGAGTACTCTACTCGGATTGACTAAATAAAACAAGTATTTTTTTTATAAAATTAAACTTCTTTACCTTCATTTTGTCTATCAATTCTAAATTTTATTTTATGTATTCATACAAACAACTTTTGACTAGCTTATTGGGATTATTAATTCTTGGATTTATTTCTTGTAAAAAGGCAGAGAACACTTCATCAGATGAAGTTGAAACAGCCTATGATTTGAGCAGTAAACAGGCGATCAGTGATGTTTTAACCGATGATGTAAACAATTTAGTCTTTTCAGCTATTGATTTGAATAATTTTTCATTCAAAAATCAATCAAGCACCACTATGGAAAATGCCCTTCCTCCTTGCGCATCGGTTGCTTTATCCGGTGTTTTTCCCAATAGAATCATTACCATTGATTTTGGTTCAGGTTGCACTGACACATTTGGAATATTCAGAAGTGGAATAATTCATATTCAACTGACAGATTCAGTGAGAAGCTATGGAAGTATCGCTACTGTTACATTTGATAATTTTCATATCAAGAGATTTAAAAAAGAAGGAACGGTAATTTGGACCAATCAAACACCCAACAATTCAATAAACTTCAGAACCTGGAACAGACAAGCCCTTAATGTAAAAATAACTGACACTACTGACGGAAGGTATTGGATACATAACAGTGTGAAGACTATCACTCAGTATGAAGGAACTGCAACTCCTCGTTTCCGTTATGACGATAAATATAAAATATATAACGGGTCTGGGTCGGTAACCAATAATGCCGGCGCAACAATGACTACATTAATTTTGGATACTCTTAATAAATCATTTGCATGTCCGCATATTGATAAAGGAAGTATAAAATTCGAAAGAACCAATCATTATGCTGTGTTGGACTATGGAAATGGTGGTTGTGATAATATAGCAACTGTTACCATTGACGGAAATTCTGCCAATACAAGAACAATCATTCTTCCTTAATTTTTTTCTTACAATAAAAAAGCTGCAATAAATTATTGCAGCTTTTTTGTGCCGTTTGAAAAAAACAAATAAATGTGATATCTTCAATAAAACAAAAAATTATGAGTGTTCATATCAGTGCAAAACCCGGAGATATCGCTTCTGTTGTTTTGATGCCCGGAGATCCTTTAAGAGCAAAGTACATTGCGGAAAAATGGTTAAGCGAACCTACTTTGGTCAGTACTACCAGAAACGTATTTTTTTATACTGGTAAATATAAAAATGTAACTATTACCGTTGGAGCTAGTGGCATGGGGTGTCCGTCCATTGGTATTTATTCTTTTGAATTATTCAAAGAATATGGAGTAGAATGTATTATTCGTATAGGAACAGCCGGATCATATCATCCACATATAAAACTATATGACATTATCAATGTAGACGTTGCTTGCAGCGAATCTACTTTTGCTAAATACGCATTTGACATTGAAGGAAATGCCATTCCTCATCAGGGAAAAGCTTTTGATGTCATCAATGAAACGGCATCCGAAAAAGGGACTGCTATTTTGAAAGGATCCATTCACTCCAGTGATATTTTCTACAGAAAAAGTATGGAAAATCCCGCAATTGTTGCGGAACACAACTGTCTGGCTGTTGAAATGGAAGCATTTGCTTTATTTGCCAATGCGAAATTTTTAGGAAAAACTGCTGCTACTATTTTGACGATTTCCGATGTAATACCCACCCATGAACAGATTTCAGCCGATGCAAGAGAAAAATCCCTTAATCCCATGATTGAACTGGCATTAGACGCCGCCGTTAATTTTCAAAAATCACTTTAGTCGCTAATAACTTATCTTTGTAACCTAGTTTGAATAAACTAATTACAAAGATTCTTTATGCAAAATATTAATAGAAAAGTGAGGGTCAGATTTGCTCCAAGTCCTACGGGAGGTCTTCATTTGGGAGGCGTACGAACTGTTTTGTACAATTACCTGTTTGCCAAAAAACACGGGGGTGATTTTATACTCAGGATTGAAGATACCGATCAAACAAGGTTTGTAGAGGGCGCAGAGCAATACATATATGACTGTTTGAACTGGTGCGGAATAGAGCCGGATGAAAGTCCGAAGCATGGAGGAACATTTGGACCATACAGACAAAGTGAAAGAAAAGAGCTGTATAAAAAATATGCAGAGGAGCTGATTTCAAAAGGCTATGCTTATTACGCATTTGATACTCAGGAGGAATTGGAAAAAATGAGGGTAGATTTCAAATCTGATGAAAACCCCTCCCCTCAATATGACAGCAAAATCAGAATGAGTATGAAAAACTCATTCACACTTTCTTCTGAAGAGGTAACTGCAATGATTAGCAAAGGTGTCCCCTATGTAGTAAGAATTAAAATACCATTCAATGAAACCATTTCTTTCAACGATTTGATTCATCATGATGTTTCATTTGATTCATCCACTGTAGATGATAAAGTGTTATTGAAGGCAGATGGTATGCCAACTTATCATCTTGCCGTAGTGGTAGATGACTACTTGATGAAGATTACCCATGCATTCAGAGGTGAAGAATGGTTAAGCAGTGCCCCTGTACATATTTTACTTTGGAAATATCTCTTTGGTTTGGACAAAATGCCTCAATGGGCTCATCTTCCCCTGATTCTGGGACCTAATGGAAAACTGAGTAAAAGAGATGGCGCGAAATATGGATTTCCTGTGTATGCAATGAATTGGACAGACCCCAGAAACCATGAATTTACAGAGGGTTTCAAAGAAAGAGGATTTCTTCCGGAAGCCTTTGTAAACATGTTGGCATTGCTTGGATGGAACAGCGGATCTGAACAAGAGATTTTTTCAATGAAGGAAATGATTGCACAATTTTCAATTGATAGAGTTCATAAAAGCGGGGCAAAATTTGATTATGAAAAAGCGAAATGGTTCAACCACGAATGGATAAAAATAAATGCTGCAGAAAATTTAATGTCCGAAGTAAAAAAGGTGTTGCATTCCAAATCTGTGGTTGTTGAAGATGATGAATTTTTAAAAACAATTATCGCATTAGTGAAAGATCGTTGCACTTTGCTGACAGATTTTTATGAACAATCCGTTTATTTCTTTAAAAATCCAGATTCCTTGGACCTTGATACGATTAAACCAAAGTGGAATGATGAAAAAAAACATTTTTTTGAGGAGTACTGCATTCAGCTGGAAAGTTTGACCAATTGGAATGTTACAGAAATTGAAAACACTTTTAAAAATTTAGCTGCAGAAAAAAATATAAAACCAGGTGAACTGCAATTACCCATGCGTATTATGCTCGTGGGTGGAAAGTATGGACCCGCGGTATTTGAAATTGCCTATCAAATTGGAAAAGACGTGACTATTAATCGTATCAATATTGCATTAACTCAAATAAACAACCAATGACAAACAGACCGATAAGGGTATTAGTAGCCAAAGTTGGATTAGATGGTCATGATCGGGGAGCAAAGGTGATCGCAACATCTTTAAGAGATGCAGGAATGGAAGTGATTTATACCGGATTAAGACAAACTCCTGAAATGGTTGTAAATGCTGCTTTACAAGAAGATGTGGATGCTATAGGTGTAAGTATTCTTAGTGGCGCTCATAATACTGTTTTTCCTAAAATAATTGCTTTGATGAAGGAAAAAGAAATGAATGATGTACTGCTTACGGGTGGTGGAATCATTCCTGAAGAAGACATGAATCAATTAAGCGAATTAGGCGTTGGTAAATTATTTGCCCCTGGAACCAGCACTTCCGAAATTGCCGATTATATAAAAAAATGGGTTAAAGAAAACAGAAGTTTTTAAATCAATGATATGTATTCAACACTGATAACAACACTTAATGAAGGTATTTTTACCATCACTATTCATCGCCCAGAAAAATTAAATGCCCTAAACAAAAATGTATTTGATGATCTGGACAAAGCCATGAATGAAGTATACAGCAACACTGAAATCAAATCTGTTATCATAACAGGTTCAGGAACAAAATCCTTCGTTGCCGGTGCAGATATTGCTGAGTTCTCTTCATTCAACAAAGAACAAGCCATTCAATTATCTCAAAGAGGTCAGCAAGTTTTCTTTAAAATAGAAAACTGCCCAAAACCTGTAGTTGCTGCAGTCAATGGATTTGCTTTGGGTGGTGGTTGTGAATTGGCAATGGCTTGTCATTTCAGGATTTGCAGTGAAAATGCAAAATTCGGACAACCCGAAGTTAACTTAGGCTTAATACCAGGTTACGGCGGAACTCAGAGACTGACTCAATTGGTTGGCAAGGCCAAAAGTATGGAACTTCAAATGACTGCACAGATAATTGATGCCAACGAAGCTTTGCAATTAAAACTGGTGAATCATGTTACTGCAGTAGAAAACCTGCTTTCAAAAACGACAGAAATCCTATCAGTGATTAACAGTAAAGCACCTGTTGCCATCAGCAAAATAATTGATTGCATCAACACGGCAGTAGTATCAGATACATCTTCTGTTTTGGGCTATGAAAAAGAAGCACATCATTTTGGGGATTGCTTCAATACTGAAGACATGAAAGAAGGAACTGCCGCATTTTTGGAAAAAAGAAAAGCAAATTTTACTGGAAAATAAAAATTATTATTATGGAATTCAGAATCGAGAAAGACACTATGGGTGAAGTTAAAGTACCCGTGAGTGCCTATTATGGAGCGCAAACGCAAAGAAGTATCGATAACTTCAAAATCGCTCAGGACATAAACAAAATGCCAAAAGAAATTATCAAAGCATTTGCCTATCTTAAAAAAGCAGCTGCCATTACCAATTTCGAAGCCGGAGTTCTGGCAGAAGAAAAATGTACACTAATAGGGAAGGTTTGTGATGAAATACTCGACGGCAAGCTGGATGATTTCTTTCCACTGGTGGTATGGCAAACAGGAAGCGGTACACAAAGCAATATGAATGTAAATGAGGTAATTGCTTACAGAGGACATGTGCTAAATGGTGGAGATTTGAATGATAAAGAAAAAGTATTACATCCAAACGATGATGTCAACAAATCCCAATCCAGTAACGATACTTTTCCAACGGCCATGCATATTGCGGCTTATAAAATATTAATTGAAACCACTATTCCGGGAATAGAAAAACTTAGAAATACACTTGCTGAAAAAAGCAAGCAGTTTATGCATGTGGTTAAAATAGGCAGAACACATTTCATGGATGCAACTCCACTTACCGTTGGACAAGAATTTAGCGGATATGTATCACAGTTAGATCATGGACTCAAAGCCATCAAAAACACTTTAAGTCATTTAAGTGAACTTGCTTTGGGCGGAACTGCCGTTGGAACAGGTATTAACACACCTGCCAATTATTCAGAAAATGTTGCCAGACATATAGCCTCATTAACCGGTTTGCCTTTTGTAACTGCCGAAAACAAATTTGAAGCATTGGCTGCTCATGATGCGATTGTAGAGGCGCATGGTGCATTGAAAACGATAGCAGTCAGTTTGATGAAAATTGCGAATGATATCAGAATGTTGTCGTCAGGTCCAAGAAGTGGAATTGGTGAATTATTTATTCCTGATAATGAACCTGGATCATCTATCATGCCGGGCAAAGTGAATCCAACTCAATGTGAAGCTCTGACCATGATTGCAGCACAAGTAATGGGGAATGATGTTACCATTGGAATTGGAGGAAGCAATGGTCATTTTGAACTGAATGTATTTAAACCAGTGATGATTTACAATTTCCTTCATAGTGCCAGATTGATTGGCGATGGTTGCGTTTCATTCAATGATAAATGCGCTGCAGGCATTGAACCTATTGAATCAAATATCAAAAAACATGTAGACAATTCACTGATGCTGGTAACCGCTTTGAACACAAAAATAGGTTATTACAAAGCTGCAGAGATTGCTCAAAAAGCACATAAGGAAGGCACAACTCTTAAAGAAATGTCTGTGAAACTTGGATATCTCACCCCTGAAGAATTTGATGAATGGGTGATTCCTTCAAAAATGGTCGGAAAAATTTAAAGTATAAAAGCCGTTTCAAATTGAAACGGCTTTTATACTTCAGAAAATTTATTTTATTAATTCAAAGGCAAATCAAAATAACCTTGAGAAATTGTCTTTTGTCCCGGACCTGCGCCATTATTATCTTTTACAGGACCATAAAATCTTCCCTTTATTCTTGCCGGAACAGAAGTTGTAATAGAGGTGATAATTACGGTAAAAGGATTTGTTTGAGGACTTGTTCCTGTCATAGCCAAAAAGTCAACACTGCTTGCATCAAAATAGTCACAACTCAACACAATACCCGAAGTATTTACATTGATAGAATCTGCAACAATGCTTCCCGGCCTTGAAATCTGGATATTGATGGATGGATCGCTGGTACTTGGGTCAAACTGACTTCCATCAATACTCAATAAAGTTCCTCCTGCCTGTGAAGTAAGTCCGGCAGAAGCGCCAAAATTAAATGTGGTAAATACACCATCAAGATTGCAAATAATATAATTACCTGTTACAGGTATAGAGAATGAACAACCATTGCCCAATGTGTATTGAAATTGGTAAGGAGCCGCTGTTACAGGTGTCCCGGATGCATACAGCGTAACAGACTGATATCCTGTTGCAGTAAAAACACCATTGGCTGCAAACGTAACCCCATTTACTTCATTGGTCGTCATTTGATATGTTCCGATTGATGTGACATTAACCATGAGTGTTAAAGAATCAGAAGAATTGGTTGGAACGCCCTGAGTATAATTACCATGTGGTACCGCATTGCAACTTCCTGTAATTCCTCCAATAGAATATACCGCTGCAGGTGCTGCTGGAAGAAAAGTTACACTGAATGTACAAGTACTGCTTCCGCATATGACCGTATAATTGAATGAGCCTGATGTTGTAGGAGTACCCGTTCCCGTTAGTAACAACGTATTGTCACCTAAATTGGCAACGCCTGCACCGGAAAAACTAACCCCGTTGATGAAAGGAGTGGCGATAGAATAATTTCCTGCAGTCAATACAGTGATATTCAACATCACAGTATTGTTGGATGACAAAGGCAATGTCTGCATATAAGTTCCAGATAGAATTGCACCACTGCATGTATTTGGTTGACCTCCCAATTGAATAACAGCATCGTTTACATTTGAATTGTTTTCAACCAAAACGTCTGCAGAGCAAATACTATTGTTGTAGGAAAAAGTGAAATGAAAAAGTCCGTTTTCAATTGGCGTTCCATATCCCTTTAACCTGACAGTATTCATTCCAACCGAGCCAAAAGTTCCCTCCCCTCTGAAGTAAAATCCATCTACAGTATCTGAAACAATTAGGTAAGTGCCAACAGTTGTGATATTGGCTTTAACATCTATATAGTTGGATGTATTTAATACGGAATCTTTTTGATAGTTTCCATAAACAGAGTCTCCTATACATTCAAAAGATAAATTTGCATGAAGTGTTCCTGCAGAAGGAGCGCTGTAATCAAAATTTAATTCTTTTTGACATGCTGAAAAAACAAATAATGTCAAAAAAACGATGATGAGGTGTTTAAAATAATTCATTCTTTTTAATGTACTTTATTTATGAAAGATATCAGATAAAACTATATTGAATCATTATTTTGATGAGTAACTTCTGATACGGGAAGTTCTTTTTCTTTTAAAAATCTTTTTTGAAAAACAATAATACTTATGACCCCTCCGCTGATGGCTGCATCTGCAATATTAAATATTGGCCTAAAAAATTCAAAATCCTGGCCACCCCATCCAGGAACCCAATTGGGAAAATGTCCACGTATAACAGGGAAGTACAACATATCTACCACATTCCCATGCAGGAAAGATGAATATCCTTTTCCGGAAAGTTTTGCCAATCCTTCATACCCTGTGTAATCATTAAATTGGGAATTAAAAATCATGCCCTTATCAAAAATCAATCCATAGAAACAGCTGTCAATAAGATTTCCCAATGCTCCTGCAAATATCAATGATGCACAAATGATAAACCCGGAATGATATTTCTCACGAATCAATTTACCTAAATAAAATATGCCGAAAACAACAGCGAATAATCTGAAAGTTGTTAGAACAACTTTACCCCAGTTTCCACCAAATTTCCAACCGTATGCCATTCCCGGATTTTCAACGAAATATAAATGGAACCAGCTGTTAAAAACAGTTTGAATGCTGTTTAATTCAAAGTTTGTTTTTACATAATATTTCAGTAACTGGTCTGCAAAAACAATAAATAGTATGATTGATATTACATGAATTTTTTTCATATTCGTCTGCAAAGATAAGGGGGAATTGAATCAATGAATTTGACTTAGGAGGATTGATTGAATGAACAAATGTTAAATAACAATATTATTCTTCGTAATAGACCCTTTTAACCCTTTGGGAAATATTTGTTAATACTTCATAAGGAATTGTGTTCATCCACTCTGAAACCTTTGTTACAGGCAATTGTTCACCAAAAACTATGACTTGGTCTCCTTCAGTGGCTTCTATACCTGTAATATCCAACATTGTCATATCCATACAAACATTACCTATAACTGCAGCGAAATGACCATTTACCAGCATTTTTCCTTGTCCATTTCCCAGATTTCGTGAATAACCGTCAGCATAACCAATTCTTACAGTAGCTATTTTGGCATCCGCAGTTAAAACGCCCCTTCTTCCATATCCTACCGTACTGCCTTTTTTCAATTCTTTTATTTGAGCTATTGTTGATTTCAGCGTAGTCACATTTTGAAGTTTCATATTTTCTGCCCCAATACCATACAGTCCAATTCCAAGTCTAACCATATCATATTGAAGTTCAGGATGTCTGGATATGGCAGCGGAATTCGAAAGATGCTTAATGAAGGAATAACCAATGGCCTTTTCAATTTTATTGGTCATGGTATTAAAAGAAGCAGTTTGCTGGTTTGTAAAATCATCGTGATTCATATTTTCACTTCCAACCAAATGAGAAAAAACAGATTTAATTAAAACTGATTTTTTGCCTTTAAGCGAATCGCAAAGAATATCCAACTCATTCATCATAAATCCAAGTCGATGCATACCGGTATCCAGTTTTATGTGGATAGGATAGTTTTCTATTTTATGTTGTTCCAGATACTTACCAAAACTATTCAGAATATTGAAAGAATAAATTTCAGGCTCTAATTGAAATGTAATTAAATTGTCAAAGTTCTCATCAGAAGGATTCATAACCATAATGGGTAGACGCACTCCGGCCTTTTTTAATTCTACACCCTCATCTGTATATGCAACTGCAAGGTATTCTACGCCCTCATGTTGTAACAGATTCGCAATTTCATGGCTTCCGCTTCCATAACTAAAGGCCTTTACCATAGCCATCATCTTTACATTTTTTCCAAGGATTTGCCTGTATACACTTAAATTATTCCTAATGGCATTCAGATTGATCTCTAAAATGGTGTCATGTATTTTTTGTTCAAGAAGCTTGCTTATTTTTTCAAAATGGAATATTCTTGCGCCCTTTATGAGAATGGTTTCATCATTGAAATCGATATCTTTATGAGATTGTATAAATTCTTCTGTATTTATAAAAAAATGTTTTTTATGTAAAAAATTGAATTCGTTCTGATTAGATATCATTCCCGAACCAATGCCGATGAATCTGTAAATATTTTTTTGCCGGATGATGGATGCCAATTGCCTGTATAATCCATCATTTTCAATGCCAGATTCCATCACATCACTCAGTATCAAAGTCCGTTTGGAATGTTGAGTCTGATGATGTAAAAAATCCAATGCAATTTGTAAAGAGCTGATATCTGCACTGTAACTGTCATTAATAATAGAACAGTTGTTATTTCCCTGTTTTAATTCCAAGCGCATTTCCAACTGTCTGAGTTCGGATAAAGATGCAGCAATGTATGAAATATCTTTCCCAAGGTATAATAATACTGCACAACAGGTAATAGCATTGTAAACGGAAGCTTCATCCGTGAATGGTATGATTATTTCAAAAGAAAGGGAATCGTAAAAACAATGAATGGATGTTTGATACTTATCTTTTATTATGGAAGTAATTCTCAAATCTGCCTCATTGCTTTTACTCCAGGAAAAAAGATTAACGGTTTTATTGATATCAGTTGAAAATTTATTTATACAATTATTTACAATCTCATTGTCAGAACAATAAATCAAACTTTCAGCGTGAATAAATAATTGTAGTTTTTCGTTTACTTTTTGAGCACTATTTTCAAATCCTTCATCATGAGCATCTCCTATAAAAGACAATATGCCTATTGCAGGATTAATAATTGGTTGAAGCCTTTGCATCTCTCCAGGTTTTGAAATACCTGCTTCAAATATTCCCAAATTATTTTCAGAACGCATATTCCAAATGCTTAGAGGAACTCCTATTTGGGAATTAAAACTCTTTGGGCTTCTTACAATATTATATGATTTAAACAGCGATTGATACAACCATTCCTTGATGATGGTCTTACCATTACTTCCTGTAATCCCGATGACAGGAAATTGGAATTGATTTCTATGCCGGATGGCTAATTTCTGAAGAGCAACAGTTGTATCTTCAACAGATAAAAAATTAGCATTAGCATATTGATTCAATGTATCAGGTTCAAATAAGTGATCCACTACAAAATTCCTTACCCCTTTAGCATACAATTCCGAAAGAAAAGTCACACCACTCCTTCTGGGGCCTGCTATTGCAAAAAAGAGAGATGTTTCTGGAATTACTATTTTTCTGCTGTCAAGCAAAATATGCTCAATATGAGTATCATTACTGTTTTGTAATATTTTTGCTCCAATGATTCCAGCAATATTTGTAATGGTATAAATCAATTAAAAGTATTTATTTATTTATAAAATCTTTTGGCACGCCTTTTTTCTGATGATATATTGAATAAATAATTGAGCAAGTAATACAAAGCAAAATGATAATTAGGGAGAGCACTGTTTGAAATTCTTTACTTAAAAAAGTGTCTAAATAATTTTCTAACAACATCTTTACACCGATAATAACCAAAACAACGGCAATACCTTGTTGTAAATAATCAAACTTAGAAACCGCTCCTCTCAACAAAAAGAACAAACTTCTCAAACCGAGAACGGCAAAAATATTGGAAGTATAAATTACCAATTTTGTTCTTGTAATACCCATTACTGCAGGAATAGAATCTAAAGCAAATATAAGATCAATGGCAGCAAGTAATACAATTACAACAAACAAGGTTGTATATACCGGCTTCCTTTTTTCTCTGATTATGAACTTCCCATTCCCATCATGCGTTGCCAAAGGGAGAAATCTTTTCAGGACTTTATATATCTTACTATCATGCGGATCAAATTCTTCATTTTCAGAAGAAGTAAACATTTTATATCCCGTAAACAGCAAAAACAAACCAAACACATCAATTATCCAATGAAATTGTTTTAACAGCGCAAAACCAATAGTTATAAAAATCACTCTGAAAATAATGGCCATCAGAATACCTATCAATAATACCCTTCCATAAAACTTTTCTTTAACACCGAATGAAGAAAAAATAATGATAAACACAAAAATATTATCAATACTCAAACTCCATTCCATTAAATAAGAACTCAAAAATTCAAGACTGACTTTTCTGCCGTCTTCTAACCAAAGAAATATAAAAAAAAGCAGCGCCAACAGCACCCAGAAAAAAGTCTGCACTATTGCACTTCTCATGCTGACTACCGTATTTTTTTTGCTTAAAAATCCAAGATCAAATACCAAAGCGAATGATATTATAAGCCCAAAAAACAAATAAGTTATTTGTGATGCACTCATGATATTTTAAGTTGTATATTTTCTTTTTCTTACCCATTGAAATAAAATACCAAATAATAAAACCAATATGACAGGACCAACAATATTGATTATTTGCCAAACACTTTTAAATTGATTGACTTTTTTAGTATCCAGCAAACGAACTACATAATCTTTTGATTTTGCATCACTCAATCCGTTTTCATCAATCATAAACTGCAAACAATTCAAAAGAAAGTCTCTGTTTGCAAATGGAAACTCTCTTTGAGTGCCGTAAGTAAAAGAATTCATACCCATTGCAATAGGTTGATTTCCCTTTACAACAGAATTTAGAACGATATCGCCATCAGACACCACCATCACTTTGTTATCTTTCCTTGTTTCTTTGTAAAATGTCATTGCGCTTTGATTCAAAGAATCGCGGAGGGCTTCCGTAAGTCTGTTGGCAAACATTGATTTAAATTTGCCCTGCATCAATACAGCAACAGGTAATGTTGATTTCTTGTATTTTTCATCCTCAGGAGCCGACACATTCTCCCTCCCACTTATTAAAGCGGGAGACGATATGGTTCGCGCATTTGCGGATGATTGTAAAATGATATCTTTTTTGATACCTTCTGTTTCAATTGTATCAATTGTATTTACAAATCTGCCTGAAACAAAACCAAGATTTTTATTGACAGGATGATTTCCTGAAGATTCCAAAACAGGAAAATAATTCCAGGGTAAAAAATCAAACTGCCCATTTCCATTAACGTCAAATGGCAAATAATCGCATTGAAGATCCATCAATAAATCCGGATTGATTCTTACACCATATTTGAACAGCATGTCTTCCAAATTCAATCCTCTGTCAAAAGCCACCACTTCATTCTTTATTTGCAAACTGTCCATCTCAGCATTTAATCGATCAATGAAAAAAATCACTTTTCCACCATGCATGATGTACTGGTCAATCTTAAGTTTTTCTCCATCAGTAAAATATAAAGTTGGTTTAACAATTAGCAAAAGACTGCAATCCGGATTAATAAATGGCTGTTCTTTCACATTAATCAACTGCAAATTGTATGAAGGCTTTATTGCCAATTCTGAAAGATCATATACACTCATATCGACAGGCTCACCATTTCCAATAGCATACCCAACGGTTGCTTTTTGCTGATGGATGAGTTTTGCAATTCCATTGGCAAGATTATATTCAAGCATTGCTTCTGCTCCGCTCAATTCCTGAAAACTGATTAGAGGCGTTTTTCCTTTATATAATTCTACGGGCAATATTTTATCTTCGTAATACAATAAAGCAATTGGATACACTACTTTTTGCTCTTGGCCATTTTTTAATTGGGAAGTAAGATTGATAGGATATACTCCCATAGATGAAAGCGTATCTGCATAAGTACTGGAAGTACTTTGAAACGTCTCATCAGGAGCCACAAACCGAAAAGACAAGTTAATGCCTGCTTCTTCTTTGAATTCCCTTACAATATCTTCCGTACTTGTCGCAAGACTTTTAAATCCACTGGGCAAATCTCCTTTCAATAATATTTCAATTTGTAAGGGCTGTTCTATTTTCCTTAAAAGCAAATGGGTAGAATGACTTAAGGTAAATCTTTTTTCATTCGTAAGATCGATTCTGCTATGATGAAATGAAGCTAAAATGTTTACAAGCAGCAGAATCAAAACAATAAACACTATTGCCCAATTACTCCGAATTATTTTCCTGATAACATTCATCCTATTGGTTATACAACTTTTGTTTCGTGATAAAAATTGAAATAAAAATCACGCTGAAAAAATATACAAGATCCCTGGTATCCAACACTCCCCTACTGATGCTTTTATAGTGAAAATCTATTCCCAGCATTTCAATATAATAATCAAAAGATCCCTGAAATACACTTATTTTACTGATTGCATTAAAGCCGAAATAAAAAATCAAACATATGAACCCTCCCAACAAAAAAGCAACTACGGAATTAGAGGTAAGGCCACTGCAAGAAAGGCAAATAGATGCAAAAGTGGCACTCAACAAAAAAAGACCAATATAACTTCCTGCAATTCCACCAGTGTCTATTGAACCCGAACTACTGAAATAACTAATTGAAAACACGTATACAAAAGTTGGAATAATCGCAAATAAAGCAATCAATAAAATTGAAATGTACTTTCCAAGAATAATCTGTAAAGGTTTCAAGGGTTTGGTTTTCAACAACTCAAACGTCCCTGATTTTAGTTCATCTGAAAGCGAACGCATCGAAATAGCTGGAATTAAAAAAAGAAGTACCCAGGGAGCCAAATCAAAAAATTGATCCATAGTTGCATATCCATTTTCAAAAATACTGCTGTCTTTCAATAAAAACAGAAAGATGCCATTTATCAGTAAAAACAATACAACAGCAATGTATCCGGTAAGACTGCTGAAAAATTGATTAAGCTCTTTTTTACAAATACTCCACATAAACTAGAAATATGTGCAATTTAATACTTAACTGAGTAATTAAAAATATTTATAACATTGTTTGAATTAAATTTTTAACACCCATAGTCACATATTAAATTATCTTTAAAATAAACTAATGGTCAATATTTGATAGATTTGAATATTGAACTTAACATAATCAGATGTTATCGAAAATAAAGTTGGCAATAGGATATTGGATAAGATGGGTATTGTTTTTTCAATTGGCCCGTTTGGTTTTTACAATATACTCATGGAAAGAAACCATGCAAACAGGCATTGGGGAGGTTAGTAAAAGTTTTCTTTATGGAATTAGAATGGACATATCCATATCAAGTTATATTCTCATACCTTTTTGTTTTTTAGTAATTTGGGGGACTTACTTTAATGCTAAGAATATCACCATTTGGCTATCAATCTACACTGCTGTTTTACTGATTCCTATATCTATTATTGTTCTTTGTGATTTACCTGCATTTCAGGCATGGGGATACCGTCTTGATGCATCTCCACTAAAGTACTTGCAATCTCCTACAGAGGCATGGGCATCGGTGAGTCACTTGCCTGTGATATGGTTTTTCGTTTTATGGATCCTTTCACTGATGGCCCTTATACAATTATTTGTTTATTATTTAAAAGCGCATAAAGAAGCTATTGCTCACGAAAAAACAAATCTGAAACAAACATTGCTCATTCTTCTATTCACAGGATTACAAATCATCCCCATCAGAGGAGGCTTTCAATTGGCACCACTCAACCAAAGCAGTGTTTATTTCTCCGGAAATAATTTTGCGAATCTTGCTGCAATAAATGTTACCTGGAATTTTTTACACTCGTTGTCTCACCATTTAAACGACTCTACTAATCCATTTAACTATTTAACTAAGAAAGAGGCGGATAAAATATCTGATTCTTTGTATTTTTCAAATTCGAAAACAATTCAGTTGATTGATTCATCTAAAAAACCCAACATCATTATCATTGTATGGGAAAGCCTAACAAAAAAAGCAATTGATGAATACAAAAATGGAATTGAAATTACACCAGGTTTCAATAAGTTAAAAAAGGAAGGAATTTATTTCTCAGATATCTATGCTACTGGAGACAGAACTGATAAAGGGATTGTTGGAGTATTGAGCGGATATCCTTCTCAACCTACTACTTCAATCATTAAAATTCCTCAGAAAGCCAACAAACTTCCTAAGTTACCCCAGGTTTTCCTGCATAATGATTATCATACTTCCTTTTATTATGGGGGTGAACTGGAGTTCGCCAATATGAAATCCTATCTGCTTGGATGCGGATTTAAAAGTTTTGTAAGTAAAAATGATTTCGATTCCAGAGACCAGAATTCCAAATGGGGTGCGCATGATGGTGTAGTAAAAGACAAATTATTACAAGATCTGCATAAAACACCTGCTCCCTTTTTTACAACATGGCTTACGCTAAGCAGTCATGAACCCTATGAAACACCCGTTAATACTGTCATCAACGGAAATGATGATGAATCCATGTTTTTGAATTCAATACATTACAGTGATTCTGTAATTACCCGATTTATTGATGAATACAAAAAAAATCCTGAGTGGAGCAATACTGTAGTTATCATTGTAGCAGATCACGGACATCGTCTTCCCAGAAAAAACAAAAAATTGGAAGATTTTAAAATCCCCATGCTTTGGCTGGGTGGAGCCTTATTAAAAAACAATGTTGTAGTATCCAAAACAGGATCGCAAATTGATATCTCTGCCACTTTGCTTTCCCAACTAAAGATACCAAGTGAAGATTTTATCTGGAGTAAGAATCTTTTAAACAACGAATCAAAACAATGGTCCTATTTCTCATTCAATAACGGTTTTGGTTTCGTACAACCAAAAAAGTATTTGATATTTGACAATGTGGGTAAAACTTTGATTGAACAGAATGGCAGCATTGAAATAAATGACATCAATGCCGCTAAGGCCTTGCAACAAAAAACATTTGAAGATTATCTTTTGAAATAAATAAATCTGCTACTTACCTTTTAATTGATGTAAAGCATTATATACAATCTCAGCTTTTGATTTACCAATAGACTTCTCCAATTGAACCAAATTCAATTCTTTTATTTTCTTAACTGATTTAAATTCTATCAACAACTTTTCTGCAGTGGAAACACCAATACCTTCAATTGATTCCAGCTCATTTTTAATAGCAGAGAGACTTCTTTTTTTTCTGTGAAAGGTAATGCCGAATCTGTGCACTTCATCTCTTATTTTTCTTATCAATAAAAGACTTTTCCTGTCCCAAGGCAACAAAAGAGATTCGCTGTCACCAGAAAAGAAAATCTCCTCCTTGTTTTTCGCTAGTCCGATCAAAGTTACTTTACCGGTTAATCCCAACTCATCAATGCTTTCCATTGCCGCACTCAATTGTCCTTTACCACCATCTATGATAATCAATTGAGGCAGAGGAAGAGATTCATCCATAATTTTTTTATACCTTCTATGCACTATTTCTTTCATAGAAGCAAAGTCATTGATACCCTCAACTGTCTTTATGTTAAAATGTCTGTAGTCCTTCTTACTCGGAATTCCATTCTTAAAACACACCATTGCTGCAACAGCATTTGTTCCATGCAGATTGGAATTATCGAAACATTCAATATGGGTAGGTATGGCAGGCAATTTCAAATCTTCTTGTATTAATTTTAAAATGTTTTCTGTTTCTGTTTCTGAATCTTTTTGTAATTGTAACCGTTTTTTAGACTCCACCAATCCTTTGAAATATTGAACATTTTTTAATGAAAGTTCCAGCAATTTCTTTTTGTCTCCCAACTTGGGAACTGTGAACTTTATTTCCTTCTTTGGATAGTCAATGATGAAAGGAACAACTATTTCTTTTGCATCACTGTTAAATAATTGACGTAAACTTGCTATTGAAAAAATCAGCATCTCCTCGATTGTTTCTTCTAATTTTTTTTCTATGGTAATGGTTTTTGTGTGAATAACACTCCCATTATTTACAGATAAATAATTCACAAAAGCCATCTTTTCATCATCAATGATGGAAAAAACATCAATCGTCCCGGTATTTGTATTGATTACTGCTGATTTCGCCTGATATTGAATCAGGTTATTTACTTTACTTTGTAAAACAGCGGCTTTCTCAAACGCAAGGTTTTCAGCATGTTTTTTTATTTCAGTTTTAAAATATTGTATAACGGGTTTGATATTCCCTTTCAATAATGAAATTAATTGCTGGATTCCTTCATCATAATCCTCCTGAGATTGCAATCCTTCGCAGGGGCCTTTACAATTTCCCAAATGATACTCTAGACAAACCTTGAATTTATTTTTTAGGATATTATTCTCTGTTAAATTCAACTTACAACTTCTGAGAGGAAAATTTTGTTTAATGAAAGAAATCATCTCCATTACCGATCCTACAGATGTATAGGGACCGAAATAGAAAGAACCATCTGCTATTTTTTTTCTTGATATAAATACTCTCGGAAAACGTTCTTTCTTAATTACTACGTAAGGATACCCTTTGTCATCCTTTAAATTGATATTATAAACGGGCTGATATTCTTTTATCAAATTGTTCTCCAACAAAAAAGCATCCTCTTCAGAATCTACAATGGTAAACTCTATCTTTTGAATTCTTTTAACCAGTTCTATTGTTTTTTTATTATCAATAGACCTGTTAAAATAACTACTGACTCTTTTTCGCAAGTGTTTTGCCTTGCCAACATAAATCAAATTACCGGCATCATCGAAATATTTATAAATACCCGGCATGGCAGGTATTTCATTGGATAGGTGTGAAAATTCTTCTGCGGTCATTTTAATTTAATAGTCCCATTTAGTTCTGATCTCACTTTCGATATATGAAGTATCTCCATCATCAAAAATATTCAATGTCTTACAATTTTTGTATGGAATCCAGGTTAATTGCTCGGTTTGTTTTTCACTGAGGCGTTTCTTTAAATAAATACGGTCAATTTTTCCTGTTTCCGGATTGATATATACATTCCAGCCAACCCAAATCAATTTATTGGACATTGATTGATTGGCTTCATATGTCAAGGTAATTTCATTAAGTGTCTGATCATAAAACCGCTTTGCATCATAAAAAGAAGAAAGTTTTACAGAATCAATTTCAGGAGATAAAAAATCTTCAAAATCCTTATTTAATTCATTCATTTTTAACCAGGAAGAATCTGTATTTTTCCCTTTAATAAAATATCTCAACGGAGTAACTCCTTTTTCTTTTATTTCAGCAATTTGCCCCTTTACATAATCTGTGACAGGAAAAAATACTTCTTTCTCTTCTGTTGGTTTAGATTCAGAAGGATTGTTCTTTTCAACATTATTACAAGAGTACACAACTAAAAACAATAACAGATATTGAAGTTTCATTTTCATCGCTCGTTAATGTTTATTAATTTGAATAAATAGTGCATTTGAAATTTTAATTTCAACACATGAAATTAAGTAAATCAAAATAACCTTTATATTAATATCGTTCCGGTCATTTCTTCTGGAACAGAAAGGTTCATAATTTTTAAAATAGAAGGTGCGATATCTCCCAATTTTCCGGACTTTACATTTCCTTTCCATTTATTATCAATTACAAATAAAGGAACCGGATTAGTAGTATGAGCCGTATTAGGAGACCCATCAGCATTTATTTCATAATCTGCATTGCCATGATCTGCAGTTAAAAAAACCATATAGCCATTATCTAAAGCAGTATTCACTACTCTCTCCACGCATTTGTCAACTGTTTCAACAGCTTTAATTACTGCATTCCAAACTCCCGTATGGCCAACCATATCTGCATTTGCAAAATTCAAACAAATAAAATCCTGTTTTGAATGCTGAATCTCTTCAACAACAGCATCGGTCACATCATTTGCACTCATTTCCGGCATCAAATCATAGGTGGCTACTTTGGGTGAAGGAATCATAATTCGTTTCTCACCTTCGAATGGATTCTCCCTTCCTCCACTAAAGAAAAAACTGACATGAGGATATTTTTCTGTTTCGGCAATTCTTAATTGGGTTTTACCATTATTAGCAATAACCTCTCCCAATGTATTCTTCAAATCGTCATTTTCAAAAATCACATGAACATCTTTGTATTTGTGGTCGTATTGGGTCATGGTAGTATAATGCAAATTCAACTTTTTCATTCCGTTTTCAGACATGTCATTTTGTGTCAATACCTCTGTAATTTCCCTGCATCTATCCGTTCTGAAATTGAAGCATATAACTGCATCGCCATCTTCTATTGAAGTTTTTGGAAGTTTTCCATTAATCAAAGGTTTTATAAATTCGTCGGTGACACCATTCTGATAAGATTGTTTGATTTCATCTATCAGATTGTCCGACTTTACCCCTGTACCATGTATCATTCCATCATAAGCAATCTTCACTCTTTCCCATCTTTTATCTCTGTCCATAGCATAATATCTTCCACAGATAGTTGCTATATGCCCAACCGAATTATTAAGATATCCCTGTAAATCTCTTATAAAATCAATCCCTGATTTAGGATCCGTATCTCTGCCATCTGTAAATGCATGAATCAACACATTTGAGAATTGATTCAGCTTACATGTATCCAATATAGCTTTCAGGTGATTAATATGAGAATGAACACCACCATTGCTGACAAGCCCCATTAAATGAAGTGTTTTATTGTTTTCTTTTGCATAATGAATTGAGTTAAGCAATATTTTATTTTGCTGGAATTCTTTTTCACGAATGGCTACATTAATTCGTTGCAATTCCTGATAAACAATCCTGCCGGCTCCCAAATTCAGATGCCCCACTTCACTGTTTCCCATCTGACCTTCGGGCAATCCTACTTGTTCTCCGCATGTAACCAACGTCGTATTTGGATATTTGTTGTACAATGAACTTACAAAAGGAACGTTTGCATGTTGAATTGCATCGCTTTCCTTAACTGCTCCCAAACCCCAACCATCCATGATAATGAGAATTACTTTTTTATTTTCCATATTGTAAAACTAAATATTTGTAATGAGAGAATAAAAGATAAGTAAAGGATTTAGCACTTATTTTAAAAATATTCACACAAATATTTTACTTCCAACTAACCGCTGTTTTTAAATTCAATACGTAGATTTGTATATATGGAAAAAGAAAGTCAGTTGGAATTACTTATCAAGAACGCCATTAAAGAAGATGTTGGTGATGGAGATCATTCTACCTTGTGTTGTATTGAAAAGTCTGCACAAGGAAAGGCGATGCTTAAAGTAAAAGAAAACGGTATCATTGCAGGTGTTGAAGTTGCAGAAGAAATTTTCAAACAAATGGATTCCTCCATTGCATTTAAGACAATTATACATGATGGTCAGTCTGTTTCTGTTGGAGATATCGCTTTTGAAATACATGCTCCCATCCATACCATACTTAAAGCTGAAAGACTGGTACTTAATTGCATGCAAAGAATGAGCGGAATTGCAACCCTGACCAGAAAATATGTTGACAAATTATCAGGTTACAAAACAAAATTACTGGATACCCGTAAAACAACACCCAATTTCAGACTACTCGAAAAAATGGCTGTAAAAATTGGAGGAGGTCAAAATCACAGATTCGGACTCTATGATATGATTATGCTTAAAGATAACCACATTGACTATTGCGGCTCCATTGAAAAAGCCATAGAAATGGCATATAAATATGTACAAACCAATAAACCCGGCATGAAAATAGAAGTGGAAACAAGAAGTATTGAAGACGTGATGAAAGTGGTTGCCATTGGTAAAATAGACCGAATTATGCTAGATAATTTCAATCCATCAGACATTATCACAGCATTATCCATCATTGATGGGAAATTTGAAACGGAAGCAAGCGGGGGCATTCATTTCGAAAATCTGGAAGAATATGCATCTACCGGAGTTGATTATATATCAAGTGGAGCAATCATACACCATGCAAACAGCATTGATTTGAGTTTAAAAGCCATCACCATTTAAATTTTAATTGTGAAAAACAAAAAAAGTATATCAGGTATCGTTTACTCAACAAATCCTGATTTTAAAATAGAGGAAGATCAACAAAGTAATGCTGTTACACTTTCTCCAAAAGAACAAAAATTAAAAATAAGACTGGAAACCAAACACAGAGCAGGAAAGGCTGTTACCATTATTGAAGGTTTTATTGGAAGCGAAGATGATAGAGAAGATATGGTTAAAAAAATGAAGAATTTTTGTGGAACAGGTGGTTCAGCAAAAGACAATGAGATGCTTATTCAAGGTGATCAAAGAGATAAAGTGATTCAGTGGTTATTGAAAAACGGATACACTCAATCAAAAAAAATAAACTAAGCATTTTAATTATATAAAACATTCAATTCAATCTAATGGGTTCTGCAATTTCACAAGGCATCAACATCGTGGTTGAGACATCTTATCAATCTGAATACAGTGATCCCTCTAACAATGAATTTTTGTTTGCATACAAAATAACCATTACAAACAACAACAGTTATGCTGTAAAATTGCTAAGAAGACATTGGTTTATAATAGACAGTAATGGCACTTCCAAAGAAGTTGAGGGGGAGGGCGTTGTAGGAAATCAACCTGTTATTTTTCCTTCGGAGTCTTACCAATATATAAGCAGTTGTATTTTAAAAAGTGAAATAGGAAAAATGAATGGAACTTACTTAATGGAAAATGTTGAAAATAAAACAACTTTTCAAGCATCCATTCCTGCTTTCATGTTAGAGGTACCCTCAAAATTAAACTAAATCAATATTTTAAGCACATTTTATAATGCCTGTTAAAAATTATCTACATTTTTTAGTTCACCGTATTTTCTTACAATAGTTTGATTAACTTGTACCATACTATAAATGAATCTATGTCCAAATTAACTTTCAACAACAACAATAATCGATTTTTTCAAAGTTTAAAATCAGAAGTTGATGATTATTTCAAATCAAATAATTTAAAGAAAACCGGTGATTACAGACTTTATCTTAAGTCAATATTGTTGATTGGTTCTGCGATAGCAATATATTGGAGTTTAATGAATATCCATCTGAATAATATGAGTGCGCTAGCATTGACTGCTCTATTTGGATTTCTTTCGGCCTGTATTGGATTTGGTGTAATGCACGATGCCAATCATGGCAGTTACAGTACAAGCAACAAACTCAATGATTTGATGGGATTGATAGGTTCAAATGGCTTGGGGGCAAATGCTTTTTTTTGGAAACAAAAACACAATATCATTCATCATACTTACACTAATGTGGACGGGATAGAT
>CANFOP010000021.1 GCA_947448685.1 Chitinophagaceae bacterium
ATGCAGATAACCAGCATCTTTATTTCAACAGCAACGGTCTTGACGGATATGGCATGTCAGATTTATTTGTTGCGACAAAAAATGATAGTGGAATATGGATGACACCTAAAAACCTGGGATACCCAATAAATACTATCAATGATGAAGGCTCTCTGATAGTATCCTCAGATGGTAAAACCTGTTATTATGCCAGTGATTTCGGCAAAGCAGAAAATGGACTTGACATTTACAAATTCGAATTAAGAGATGACATAAAATCCTTTAAGACAAGTTGGGTCAAAGGGCACGTGTATGATAAGAAAACATTGCAAGGTCTTCCATGTACTGTTGAACTTTCAGATATCAACAACCGAAAAAATATTTCCAAAATTCAAACGGATGAAGAAGGGAATTATTTTATCACACTTCCTGAAGGCAAGTCATACGCATTCAATGTCAACAGAAAAGGCTACTTGTTCTATTCAAATAATTTTATTCTTGATAAAAACCAAGCCGATTCATTTTACAAAATTGATATTGGACTTAGCCCACTGGAAGCTGGTGCTGTAGCCATTCTTAAAAATATTTTTTTTGAAAACAACAGTTACAAATTAGAAAACACCTCTTTTGATGAACTTGAAAAAGTCGTTGCGCTGATGATTGACAATCCTTCATTGGTGTTAGAAATTGATGGTCATACCGACAACACAGGATCTAAAGAAGTTAATTTGGCCCTCAGTATCAACAGAGCAAAAGCCGTTGTGGAATACATAAAGAATCATGGAATTGCTTCTACAAGATTGCATTACAAGGGTTACGGCGAAACCCAGCCTATAGATACCAATGAAAACGAAAAGGGGAAAAGCAACAACAGAAGAACAGAAATTCACATCATTTCAAATTAAATCATTCGCTATCATTGTTCTTAATCATGAACAATGAACTGATATATCAAATCGCACTTACGCGAGTTCCGCAAATTGGTGATGTACATGCAAAAACACTCGTTAACAAATACAAAAATGCTGAAGATATTTTCAAAGCCCCAAAATCTCATTTAGAAAAAATTGAGGGTATAGGCACAATTAGGGCAAACGCAATTAAAAATTTTAAAGAATTCAATTCCTGCGAAAAGGAAATTAAATATCTGGAAAAAAATGATATCCAAGCGATTTTTATCACTTCCGATAAATACCCCAAAAGGTTATTGCAATGCTACGACAATCCTGTACTGTTATATTTTAAAGGGAATGTGGATTTTAATAATTATAAATTGATTTCAATAGTAGGCACACGTAACAATACAGAATATGGTAAAACAGTCTGTCAAAAAATAATTGAAGAATTGAGAAAAATTGATGTCATCGTAATAAGTGGCCTTGCATATGGCATTGATACGATTGCTCATAAAGCATGTATCTCAAATAATGTTCCAACAGTTGCAGTATTGGCTCATGGACTAGACAGGATTTATCCACCTGAAAACAAGTCGCTTGCGCGAGAAATAATTAATAATGGAGGACTAATAACAGAATTTGGAACCGGAAGTATTCCTGAAAAACAAAACTTCCCAAAAAGAAACCGCATCACCGCAGGCATTTGTGATGCATTGATAGTGATTGAATCTGGTAAAAAGGGAGGCTCACTCATCACTGCCGAATTGGCCAACGGATATAATAAAGATGTTTTTGCTGTGCCAGGAAGAATCAATGATTTTAAAAGTGAAGGATGTAATTATCTCATACAATCAAATAAGGCCAATCTAATCAATAGTGTAGCAGATATCATAGAAACAATGGGATGGTCTCAAAAGCAAGAGTCTAACAGGGCAAAACAAAGATCTTTATTTACAGATTTAAGTACGGATGAAAGTATTGTATGTGAAATATTAACCCAAAACGGAGTTTCTCATTTTGACAATATTTACCTGAGGAGCAATTTATCTTACAGCGCAATGGCAAGTTGTTTGCTTTCATTGGAAATGAAAAATGTAATTACCGCTTTACCAGGCAAAACATACAAGTTAACATAAATCATCAAATCATTTTCAAAGAATCGCCCACCATTATTCATTTTGCTTTAATTAAAAAATCAAGATTCTGTTTACTAACTTTACAGTAACATAGTATAAGACTTTGAATATGAAAAACACCATTGCAGCCTTACTTTTAATTTCATTCTTATTTCTGTTTCCTAACAAAAAAGTGATAGGTCAAGATTCTTCACGCATCAGAATATCTTTACTGACTTGCACCCCGGGAGAAGAACTTTATTCGATTTTTGGACATAGCGCCATTAGAATCATTGACAGCAACAATGTTGCAGACTACGTATTCAATTATGGCACTTTTAATTTTGACGATGAAGACTTTTATTTGAAATTCATCCGTGGAAAACTATTATACTATGTGAGTTTGGAAAGAACAAATGACTTCATTAATGACTATGCATTTGCTGGAAGAGGAATAACCGAACAAGTACTCAACTTCTCATTTGCAGAAAAAAACAATATCAAACGGGCACTCATTGAAAATTTGAAAGAAGAAAACAAATACTACAAATATGATTTCTTTTTAGACAATTGCACAACCAGGCTCAGAGATATCATTACCAAAAACAAAAATCCGGAAGCAGCATTACCTGCTGTAATGCCATCACAAACAAAATTCAGGGAAGCGATTCATGAATACCTCGATAAAGGTGGTCAGTGTTGGAGTAAACTTGGCATTGATTTATTATTGGGACTACCGGCAGACAAAGTGATGACACCATCTGAACAAGCGTTTCTTCCTAACAATTTGATGACATCTGTAGACAGTTGTAAAAATCATCATCTTGTTGTATCAAAATCAATTTTGATACATGAGCCTATTCATGAACACTCATCGCCCTTTTTTACTCCATTACTTTTATTCTGCATCTTTGCGTGTATACATGTTATCGTTAGTTTATTTAAAAATAAAACAAGTGTTGGCATAACCAATTTGCTAGACAGGCTCATTTTCTTTTCCTCAGGATTACTTGGAATCTTATTTATTTTTATGTGGTCATTAACAGATCACAGCATGACAAAATATAATTTCAACCTTTTGTGGGCTATCCCAACCAACATCATTGCTTGTTTTTGTATTGAGAGCAAGGATAATTATTGTAAAAAGTACTTTCTATTTTTATCAATTTTGCTGTCATTGTTGGTTTTAGGATGGTTTATTATACCCCAACAGTTAAACATTTCACTCATTCCAATTGTTGTTTTATTGGCTTATCGTTCATTTAAAATTTCAGCAAAATAATTACAGCGTCCAAAAAGAGAATTAAAAAATCATTGAAATGATTAAAACCACATTATCAGATAGTCGTATTGTTAAATACAGCAAATGTGGCAATGGACTTCCAGTAATATTAATACATGGATTTGCGGAAGATCATTCAATATGGAAATTTCAAACATCATACTTGAGTGAAAAATATTTAATTATTTCTATCGACCTTCCGGGTGCTGGAGGAAGTGATGAGTTAATGAATAACGATGCAGATATATCAGACTTTACACTTGCGATTAAAGATGTTCTGCTAACAGAAAATATTGACAAATGTGTGATGATGGGACATAGCATGGGTGGCTACATCACGCTTGGCTATCAAAAAAAATTTCCGGAAGACTTATTAGGAATCGGTTTGATTCACTCTACTTCATTTGTTGATACTGATGAAAGAATAGTTCTAAGAAAAAAATCGATTTCATTCATCGAACAAAATGGGTCTTCTGCATTTTTAAAAACAAGTATACCGGGATTATTCAACCAGTTAGAGAAATACAATGAAGATGTCAATAATCTATTGAAAAACGGCAGTGAAATTAATTACAAGACATTGATTCAATACTACCATGCCATAATGAAAAGACCGGATAGCACAGAATTAATTAAACAATTAAGTATTCCACTATTATTTATTGCCGGAAAACACGACCACCTCATTCCTATAAATGATTCACTTAATCAAGCGTATATTTCAGATACCACACATTTCCATATCTTGAAAGAATCAGCACACATGGGCATGATAGAAGAACCCCAGGAATTAAATGTTGCTATTGATGATTTTTTAGAATATATAACTGAAATCATTCCTAAATAATTGAATGATTGAATTTATTTAATGGATACCTATGTAATTTTGTGCTTCCATGAGAAAAATAATTTTATCCCTGCTTACAATAGTATGTTTTAGTCAAGCGAGCGCTAAACATATTACAGGTGGTGAAATGATTTATGATTATTTATACGGAACCGGAAATACGAGAACTTATCGAATTACATTGATTCTTTTCAGAGATGAAAACTGCACGGGCAATTGTGCTCAAATGCCTGCTTTGGTAAGAATAGGTATCTACAATAATGATGACAATACTCCCTATAATGGCATAGGCACTTCTGCAACAATTGATAAAAGCTTGGATTCAACTACAGGTCCATTATCTCTGATAAATACGCCAAGTTGTATAAGCAGTGCTCCTAACTTGGTTTACAAAGTGGGTTTCTACTCAATAGTTGTAACTCTTAAAAATAACAACAATGGTTATACCGCTGCCTACCAAACCTGTTGCAGAATAAGTAATATCACCAATATAATACCTACCGGAACAAATGGTGAAGGTGCTACCTATCCCGCTTTCATCCCCGGCAACAATCAATTGGGTCCATCCTCTGATATTGGTGACAATAGTCCCAGATTTTCCAAAAACATTTCTGTGGTATGCTATGACAATTTTTTTTCTTTGGATTTCAGTGCCAATGATCCTGATAATGACTCACTGGTTTATACCATGTGTGCAGGATTTAATGGTGGATCAGCAACAGATGCATCTCCTATTGATCCTACCCCTTACGGAGATTTGATATATCAATCGGGCTTTTCAGGGCTTTATCCTCTTGGTCCTAATGCATCCATAAATCGAAGAACCGGCATTATAACCGGCATTGCTCCGGCACCCGGAAAATATGTTGTTTCGGTTTGTGTAAGTTCATACAGAAATGGCGAATATATTTCTACACATCGTAAAGACTTTATCATTTCAGTGGCCGGTTGTAATTTTGCAAACGCCACATTGAGTCCTGAATATATTACATGTGATGGATTTTCTTATTCATTTTCAAATCTTAGTAACTCTCCATTAAACCTTACCAGTTATTGGGATTTCGGAGATCCCAATTCATTGCAAAATAATTTTTCAACCCTTGCGAATCCTTCGCATACTTTTTCAGATACAGGCATTTATCGTGTAAAACTGATTGTAAACAAAGATGACCCCAACTGCGCTGATTCAGCAGAAACAATCATTAAAGTCTTTCCTGGATTCATTGCAAATTTCAACTATCCTCCTGTTATGTGCAGAAATGTACCGGTTATATTCACTGACAGCACATATGCGGCATTTGGATCTGCTAACCAATGGTCTTGGAATTTTGGAGTTTTAAATTCTAATTCCGACACCAGCTCTTATTCACACCCTACATTTAATTATTCAGATACAGGGACTTACAATGTAACATTAATAGCAGTTAGCAGCAAAGGTTGTAAGGATACTGTCACTTTACCTATTAAAATTATTGACAGACCAAAAATCAACATTACAAATGACACGTTGATTTGCAAAGTGGACGGATTACAATTAAATGCATCAAGCAATATTCAACAAGGTATTTATACATGGTTTCCATCTTATAATATCAGCAACACGTCAATTTCCAATCCAATAGCATTTCCTCAGAAAGACACTACTTATCAAGTCACCTTTTATGTAAACAACATATATCCTTCTTGTTCTGTAAGAGATTCTGTAAAAGTTCGTGTAGTCGATAGCGTTACCTTAAACCTTGCAAGTGATACCACCATTTGTTTAACGGATTCAGTTCAATTGTTTGCTGCGGGAAACGGCCTTCAATTCAATTGGACACCTACAGGCTCCTTAAACAATGCCTATATTAAAAACCCATATGCAATACCCTCTGCAGCATTTACAACATACACAGTAGTGGCAAATATTGGAAGTTGCAGCAGAACAAAAAGCATTGATATTTCTACTGTTCCATACCCAACTGCATTTGCAGGAGAAGATACATTGATTTGTTCAGGCACCTCTGCATTTCTTCATGCATCCGGAGGAAGCGGTTACGTATGGTATCCAAGTCCTTACCTTAATAACCCCGTTATATCAAACCCTACTGCTGTAAATCCAAAAGGCAAATTTATAGACTATATTGTATATGTTACAGATACAAACGGTTGCCCCAAACCAAGCAAAGACACCGTTAGAGTTAACATTCAGTATTTGATTGCAGATGCCGGACCAAAAGACACATCGATTGTGAACGGACAAGCATTGCAATTATATGCAACTGCTTATGGAAGTAACGGCAATGTCAGTTTCCAATGGTCTCCCGATAACTTATGGCTGAGTAATTTAAATATCCCCAACCCGGTTGCAACCCCTGATGATGATGTTATTTATTTTGTAGAAGCAACCAGTGATATTGGCTGTAAAAGTAGTGATTCCATTAAAGTTTATTATTATCAGGTATTACCGGATATATATATGCCAAATGCCTTTACACCAAATGGTGATGGGAAAAATGATGTAATCAAACCGATTGCACTTGGAGTTAAAACTATGGAACTGTTTCAAATCTATAACAGATGGGGTGAACTTGTTTTTTCAACATCTGTTATTGGGGAAGGATGGAATGGAAAATTCAAAGGCAACCTGCAAGAGTCTGGTACTTTTGTTTGGTATGCAAATGCTACTGATTACAAAAACAATAAGATTCAAAAAAAGGGAACGCTTGTTTTAATCAGATAATAAAAATTATTTTCTTTTTTTATTATCAAGTTATTTAATAAATGAATGATGAAAAAAACAGTATTAATTACAGGAGCCACTTCAGGAATTGGAAAAGCATGTGCTGAAAAATTTGCAAGCGAAGGATTTGATTTGATAATTACAGGAAGAAGAGAAGAAAAACTCGAAGAACTCAAGGCTACTTTACAGACAAAAAACAATGTTCGGTTATACACCCTTTGTTTTGATGTTCAAAATAAAGCAGAAGTTTTTAAAAGTTTTAATAATATTCCTGAAGAGTGGAAACAAATTGACATCCTGATAAACAATGCAGGATTAGCTCTTGGGAGAGACAATTTCGAAGATGCTTCAATGGAGGATTGGGATACAATGATGCAAACAAATGTCAATGGGCTATTGTATGTGAGCAAAGCAATATTGCCTTATCTTATACAAAATCAAAAAAGTCATATTATTAACATCGGCTCAGTGGCCGGTAAAGAGGTGTATGAAAATGGGAATGTTTATTGTGCCAGTAAGTTTGCCGTTGACGCCATTTCAAAATCAATGAGAATTGACCTGTTAAAGCATGGTATCAAAGTAACGGTTATTCATCCGGGAGCAGTTGAAACCGAATTCTCAATTGTTCGTTTCAAAGGTGATGTCAATAAGGCAAATGCAGCCTATACGGGATACAAACCTTTGGATGCTGAAGATATTGCCAATACAATTTTCTTCGCTGTTTCATTGCCCGATCATGTTTGTATTAATGACTTGACCATAACTTGTACCCAGCAAGCCAATGCAATATATTTTCATAAAGACGCATAAAAAATTCATTCCAAACAAAAATGAAATAATTTTTTGTAAATAAAAATTCGGCAATCAATCTTTATTGTGATAACGATATTCTAATCTGAACTCCGCCTCTTGTATTGGTTGAAGGTGCGCTTGATGAAATGTAAGGCTTTATTTTTCTTTGATCAAAATACAGTTTCAAATTGATACGGCTATTTAAAAAATAGTCAATGGTTGGATTGATTGATATCTCCTTGCTTCCACCTGTAGTGAAATTATTGTCCTGATCAAGGCGACTGTTTGAGGTCACGTTATCTCTTATTCTAAAATCTATTCTGAAACTTATTTCATTGTCGAGTTTAGAAGATTTGTTTTTGCTTAGGAAAGAAGGTAAAGACAAACCACCTAATAGTTTCAACCCCTTTTTGCGATAACCAGCCCCAATAATGAATTCAGTTGTTCTTACTTCACTTAACTGATAATCATTCAAACTCAAACTAAGTTGTCTTGTTTTTGAATATTCGAATTTTCCCTGCAACTGATTGACAAACATCATATCAATTCCAGCTAAAGGGGAAAACTGTTCCTGTATTGAGATATTGGGCACAAGGAAATAAGGAACAAAGTTCTTAGAGCCGGTATCATAGAAAGAAGGATAGCCGTATTTTGAAACATCCTGATACAATAATGCGGATGTAAATCCATTCATACTCAAATTGCCTGTGTATCCATGAGAAAGTGTCAGGCTTGTAAATATTTTATCCAATGGCTTCACTCTGGCCAATCCATTATAATCGAGTTTCCAATTAGGTTTGGGCAGTATCAATCTAAAAGGATTCGATCTTACATTTTCATTTTTTTGTTTGATTAGTGCTACATTGTTGGGGTCCTGGCCTGTATATGCAGAAATGAAAGAAGGAATCAATACATCAACCGCATACTTTCCATATCCATAATAATACCCATCTGCACCTACTTGTTGACCACTGCTGTATGGATTTATTTTTCCTAATCTTTGAGACAATATTACTCTGTTGTTTTGAAATGTTTTAAAAGTTTCCGAAACTCTATTGGGATAAAATTTACCAAATAAGGTTTTGTAGGAAATATATGTAACATCAAAACTACCGCCTGAATAAGGATTTAAATGCAGAAAACTTGGATTGTTTCCATTCAAAGTATCCAAGTATCTGAAAGTTTCGCTGTAATTTTTACTAAAAGTTTTACTTACATTCAATGTTATATTTAAATCTCGAATTGGTTCAAGCTGAGCTGACATTGTAATTTTTTGATCATAGTTCTGTTGAAACAATAAATTGAAATTACTGTCCTTTGAAATGAGCCCTTGATTTGATTTTCTGTTCAACCAGTTTGTATCAGGCTGTCGGCCTGCAATAAAATCAAAGCCGGGAGACATACTTCTGAAATTTTGTCCAAAAAATTTTGTGCTATCCATATATCCCGGTAATCGGGTATTGGCATTTTCGGAAATAGAAATATTTGCCTGTTTGATACTGGTCAGCATTTTACCAACAAACCTAAATGCGCCGCTTTCATAGGGCATTGCAGATGGATCTACAATTCTGCGGGTTCTCACCACTTTTTTACCTGATCTTGTAAGAACAGAGTCTCTTACTTTCGTTACCCTGTTTTTCCATTTTTCTTTATTGTCTACATCTGAGGGCTGGTCTAATTGTTTAATCCACTTCGACTTCTGATAAATCCTATTGAAGTCCATCTGAAATGTAGCTTCTTCCTGATAACCATTTTCTAAAAAGTTACCAAGATTTACTGCAAGACGTGACGCCCCAATCCACTTGTATGATGCCTGATATCTGAAATTTACAGTTGTCCAGTTCAATAATGGAAATTTATTGGTAGGGAGTGTATAAGAAAAATTTCCAGTCTGATTAAAAATAGTATTCCTTCCTCCTTTGAAAAAATTATTCCAAACAGTATCTTTTTTTGACTTGGTATCAATTCTTCCTGCAGGCTCATCCACTCTTGCATTATCAGTTGCTGTGTAATCAAAGTTTATTGACTTTGTAAAATTCCACCTCATTACATAATCCCTTTGCATGGTGAAATATTTATCGTACGTCTCGGGTACAATGTATTTATTCTCACCTACACTCCTGGGCTTTATTGCTCCAAACTGTCTGTTGATGTCTGCCTTGAAACTAAGTTGAGAAGGTAAATAACTGAAATTGAAATCTTTCACTAAGTCAACCCATTTTGTTTTACTTTTTTTGAACAACCATTTAAATGGTTCAATATATTTGGGTTGAAGTGAATAATTATACCCTATCGCACCACGATGACGAGTCACTTCATTTTTTTCAATAAGAGGACTGTGGCTTTCCGTTTTAATAAAAGAATAACTGAAGTCAACATTTTCTATATCATAAATCTTCGGCGATTTGCCATTCATTTTATTTTTTCTGACATTGGTGAAGTTGACCGTTTTAATTGAAGTGAATTCTATTGCATTGTTTTTTATTGAATCTCTTATTGCTTTTGTGGGACTTGTCTTTAATTTATCCTTCAACTTGATATCCATATCATAAGGATCATATTGAGGAGAACTGGTAGTTTGAGAATAACTTGCATATAAAGGCACGGACAGTCCTGAATTTTTGGGAAGTAATTTACCAAGTTCAATATTGGTGGCAGCGTCAAATTGGAAAAAATCGTCTCTGTACCTTTCTGCAACTCGCTGCTCTATTGTTCCAAATCCCCTTGTATGTGCATTTGCAGAAACTGATAAAGTTCCCAAATCCGCCAGATTTACATCAACTCTTCCTAATGCAGCCATTCCACCTTGCTCATTGATTGAAGAGAGCCTTAATTCATTCAACCATACTTGTCCGCATGCACTAAGAGAATTAGAGTTTTCTACTCCTAATAAAACACCTCTTATTTCTCCAAGATTCGGATTACCCATTACCGAATATACCTGACCGTTAGATTGCAATTGTCTGAAAATCTGACCTATTGGTACAGAAGACAAATTTCTGGCTTGCTTTATTTTAGTTAACACATCCAGATCCAAATCAAGAGAATTGGATGGATACCAAAGTGAGTCGTTATATTGATCTGTATCAGGATTGAGGCCTGAATTCAGAGGAGTCAGCATCAATGGGATCCTGACTTCATAATAATTGTTCACAAAATCTGTTCCCATTCTTATTACTGCAGTCAAATCTTTATTCGCAATTGTATTGGCCGGATTCAACGCTTGTTCTGCATGTATATACATCGACAACTTTCTGAATTGTCTGATATCCCTGTTTGCAAAAGTTTGAAAAACAGCTTTGGCATCACCCTTTCTTAAATTACAGAAATTGATGCTCATGGACTGTTCATTTTGCAGAAGGCTTACACCATTGTTGCTGAGCGTTTGAACTCTCTTAATATCTTTTGGAGTTCTGTAAGGCAAAGGACTTCTGGCATCGTTTTCCTCTATATTGACAGCTTCTACATTGAAAGGAGTTGCTGAGGTTGCGGTGTATAAACCAGTTGAATCAACCTTATATCTAAATTTGCGCCAAACATTCCTGGTTAATTGCAATAACCCAAAACGCATTACAACACTATCTTCGAAGCCTGTTAAAAACATTCTGATAAATCGGATAGATTTGAAATCTGGAATATTTCCAATCTTTCTTTCATATCCACCTATTGGAATTCTGAACTGATACCAGGTTTCATTTCTTGTAGTACCATTTACCAAATTGACAGCAACTTCTTTTTTGTCGACTATGAAATTATTTCCAATCAACATTTCTGTAGCGTTCTTTGGTTTAATATCAACAACATATTGAAAATACTCTTCTGTTTCGTTAAGTGTATTGTCCCTGTTCAAATCCTCGGCATCAGGATACATCGTTGCCGCCGTGGAAAACTGACCACCATTGGAAACAGGAGAATTGCCTTCTGTTCCATTATAGTTTTTATATCGAGCAATGATTCCTTCACTCCCACTAAATCCTGCATCTCTGTAATTTCTGTAATCATCATTTGAAGCATCTTTTATAGCATCCTGATAAATTTTAGAACTTGTTCCGAAATTCGCAGCCAACCTTGAAATGTAGGCAGATTGAACATTCACCTCTCCTGTGTCACTTATACCATCTAATCCTACATCCTGATATAAACGATCTTCAGGTATATTACTGAAAGCATTGGTAACTTGAATAGGGTTTCTAGGAACTCTTCCCCACACAGTATTGTCCATGGAAGAAGGTGCATTAGGCGTATTTAAACCGTTTTCAAAAAATCGTCTTCCATCTTTCAAAATATCTTCTGATACATTTCCAAGATTGAAGTATAATTTCCCTCCGGTTGAGTTTGCATATTGCGAGAGGATATATGGATCCTGCATCCAGAATTCAATGAATTCAATATTGCTTGTTTCAAAATCAGGCTGATCAATGCTACGCATAATAGCACCAAATTTAGATTTGGGATCAATGAACTGCCCAAATGAATTTACTTTTGTAACATCATCTTCGTAATTATATGGACCTTTTTCTTTAGGGAAATAAGCAAGGTCAAATGTTGTCAATTGGCTTTCACCAAAACCTGTTGTACGTTGAGGAAAAATCTCTTTCTGATATACTTGTCTTGCCCTGGGGTCGCTCAGTAAATTTCTGTCAGAAATAGGATTGTTGGGTGCATCCACTTGTTGAAGTGTTTGCTCTATTTGATACCAAGCTAATTTGGCACGGCTTTTTCCATAATTCAAATTGTTATTGGCAGTGGCTTCGGGAAATAATTCATTTCCATTCTTATCAGTAGCATGAGCAGGCGTTGATGCTAAAGCCCAACTGACAAGTGGAAACCTTAAATCTATTCCTGATTTACTGCCTTCAAAATCGTCTATGTATACAACCCCGTTACTTCCTCTTCCAATTTGGGGAGCATGGCCCGGTTGAAGATAAGCGCCTTCTCCGTATGCATTGACAGCAGAGGGTGCGGTAGTGCTGTATAACGGAAGTTTATCTAAAATCTTAGTAAGCCTCGGGATATCTTTTCTGTAATTCACATCAATCCCATACATAGAATTTCTGATGGGCTCTTCATTGTAATTGACTTTTGTAAAGAATGGTCTTTCACCCAAACGAACAATAGTACCTCCAAATGACAACTGTTCTCTTGAATTGTTTTTAGCCATATAATCAAACCTTAATCCAAGAAAATTCTTTTGTTGCAATCCAAATGTTGCGTTGTTTTCAAAATTAACCTGTACCGGTAATCCCGCATTTAAAATAGCCTGATTAATCATCTTTATCGTTCCAAGATCATAATTGATATCATAATCGATTCCTTCTTGTAAAGTCCTTCCTCCTGCTGTCACCCTGACTGAACCTTTGGGAATGTTGTATCCAATGCTGATATCAGAGGTGCCGGATGTTTTGGCTGTCCCTTTCAATAAAAACCTATTTAAATTAGGCAACTGCTGAGCAACTGACTTAATTGAATCATACAATGCATAAAATAGTGTATCCCCTGCCGTTAGTGGAACAGATGAATAGATGTTCTTTGCCAAATCTCTGCCAAAAGGTTCAAGCACCGGAAATACTATTCTGCTATATTGAGAAATCACAGTAAAGCCTTCCACATAATCGAATACACCATCCGGTTGAGGATCAAGCTGACTATTCAATCTGTCTAAATTAATCAGCGATATCATGGGTGAGCCCAGATTTTTATCACCGTATGGCACATATCTTTTTGCTCCCAAACCTGGCTCTTGATACAAAACATCCAGTTTGAAATCAGTCGGAGATAATGTACCATATCCCACCGAGTAAACATTTTTCATCATCAAATCCCAGATAGGCAATGAAGGTCTTTGTGAGGTAGCTTTGAGTAATTTCAGGAAAATAACTTTCTGTGAGCCTGAACTGCTGTCTGGTGGAACGTCCTGAGAAAATTCACCTACCTGATATATCTTACCTCTGTAAGAATATTGATATGCTACTCCAAGGACCTCATCTGTTTGGAGTGGTTGACTTAAAGACAACATTCCGATTTGTCGGTTAAATGTATATTGGGTAGAATCAAGTTTTCTGGCAAATGTCTTTTCAAAATCCTGAACAGGACTCATGCCAATGTTCAACAAATTGCTGTAAATAAGATTTGAATTCCTTGCATTGGGAAGATTTAAAATTTTATCCAATAAATTATTGGCGCCATTATTGGTTGAAGGAATGGTTGTATTTACTTCATCAATAATCGGAAAAGTGGCATGAGGATTTGATTCACCAAGATCAGCAAGACCAACGATATCTCTCGTTTCGGTGGTGGTTCCATTTTTGTTGGTCACCCAAACTTCCATACGCAATATCTGAATGGGAGAAATTACAGCAGGAAGATTGGACATGAATTTATTGTAATTCTCTTTGAAATACTGACCAATTAAAAAATGTCTGTTTTCTTCATACTCATCTGCTTTTAATTCAAATGGTGTTGCCGCAGCTCCTCCCTGAAGGTTTAAATTTTGTCTTTGAGATTTCTGATTAGCCATTACCCCGGTAATAAATAACTTACCGAATTGCAGTTGTGTCTTTAATCCAAACAATTGCTGTGCTCCAGGTATTAAAGTTCCTTTTCCGGGAAATGAAACATTACCTGCTTCAAAACGTTTTAAGATTTCATCACTTTGGCCTGAATAATCCAATTTCAATTGATTATCCAAATCAAGATTGGCAAGCGTATTATAATTGATTGGAAACTTTAACTTATCGCCAATACTGGCATTCACATTCATTTGGGCATTCATCTGAAAATCAAGCCCTCCGTTTTTTCTAGCCCTTTCAGGTAAAGTAGGATTATCAATTCGCTGCCCCTGATAACCGGCAGTAATATCTACATTCCCTTGCGGACTGATTTCAATTTTACCATTGCCAAACAAACGATTGAACAAGTTGTCAGTTAATGATAGTTTTGGTTTTAATAACTTTCCCCGGTTGAGTATGCTGGTGGTTCCGGAACGTTTTTTAAAATAATCAATCTCAGCCTGACGATTAATGATGGACCAATATTCTTCAAATGAATAACTTAAAGGCGTTCTGTAATACTGATTGCCAATTTTCTCATACACAACATACCTTTTTGAATCATAATCATAAACAACGGAATCTCTCTGATCTGTTGGTTGGAATGAGTTGTAAATATTGAAACCATAGCCGGAAAGATTATCCCCCAAACGATCTGAAATAGGATAAGGCAAACTCGAAGGTGGGTTTACGGAAGTATCTACCGCATTATATGGAAAGAGATTGCAATTGTTTGAATATCCTGAATTGGGACAACATAACAAATACAAAATCCAGTACACACTTATTTTAAAAAGCGTATTAAATGATTTAAATGTAAGCAACATTCTGCGAATTAGTTAATGTAGAATTTTGTCAAATGGCTTTAAGAGATTTTTTAATTAATTCTTCCAGATTGTTGACACCGGGTTCGGCACGCATAATCTTTTGAATAGATTGTTCGGCCTGTATTTTTGAAATCCCCAATGCAGTTAATGCATGCAGGGCATCCTGTTCAATTCCGTTTATCTTAAGATTGGGAGTTTCCCCTGTAGCAATATGTTTACCAATCTTATCTTTTAATTCCAACACCAGCCTCTCAGCTGTTTTTTTGCCAATCCCCTTGACACCTTCCAGAATTTTCACATTACCTTGTACAATCGCTTTTGAAATTTCATCAGGCTTAACAGAAGACAACATCATCCTTGCTGTAGATGCTCCCACTCCAGAAACACTGATTAACAATAAAAAAATTTCCTTCTCTTCTTTTTGAGAAAATCCGTATAAAATATGAGCATCTTCTTTTACCTGTAAATAAGTATATAAACGCCCTTCATTCAATGTCTGAATATCTGAATAAGTGTTTAAACTGATATTCACTTCAAATCCGATTCCATTTACATCAACATGAACCTGGGCCGGACTTTTATAAGTATATTTTCCCTGCAAATATGCGTACATACAATCTATTCTATACTAAGCGAAAATAAGAAATTATTACCAGCAATATGACGAAAAAGCAGTTCAAGTTTTTTTATCGTATTTTTACAACTTAATTAATTTAAAAAAATATTCAATTTATGGAAAAAATCTATGCTGCGATTACGGCTGTGGGTGGGTATTTACCTGAATTCAGGTTAACAAATAAAATACTTGAAACGATGGTTGACACAAACGACGAATGGATAAAAACACGTACGGGCATAGATGAAAGAAGGATTTTAAAGGGCGAGGGACTTGCCAGCAGTGATATGGGTGCGGAAGCTGTTAAAGATATTCTAAATAAAAGAGGCATCCTCCCGGAAGAAATTGACTGTGTAATATGTGCTACAGTTACTCCTGATATGGTTTTTCCGGCAACTGCCAATATCATTTCAGACAAAGTGGGCATGAAAAATGCATTTGGTTTTGATGTGAGCGCCGCCTGTTCCGGGTTCTTGTATTCTTTGACCTTGGGAACTACCATGATTGAATCTGGAAGATACAAAAAAGTAATTGTAGTGGGAGTTGATAAAATGAGTGCAATCGTTGATTATACCGACAGAACCACTTGTGTGATTTTTGGAGATGGAGCCGGAGCCGTTTTATTGGAACCTAATGATGAAGGCGTAGGCGTATTGGACAGTATTCTTAAAAGTGATGGCAGTGGCAGGGATTTTCTTCATATGAAAGCAGGTGGATCTGCAAAACCTGCCTCCCATGAAACAGTAGATGCAAAAGAACATTACATTTATCAGGAAGGACAATCTGTTTTCAAGTTTGCGGTAAAAGGTATGGCTGACGTGAGTTATGAATTAATGCAAAAAAACAACCTGACCGCCGATGATATTTCATGGCTAGTGCCCCATCAGGCAAATCTTAGGATAATTGATGCTACTGCAAATAGAATGAGCCTACCCAAAGAAAAAGTAATGATCAACATACAAAAATATGGCAATACCACAGCTGCAACTATTCCACTCTGTCTTTGGGAGTGGGAAAAGAAGCTGCACAAAGGTGAAAACATCATTTTAGCAGCATTTGGTGGTGGTTTTACATGGGGCGCAACATGGGTCAAATGGGCTTATGACAGCAAATAATAAACACCACTTTTTTAATGAACTTCAATGAAAAAAACGCTAGTTCTGCTGGTATACGTGCTTTTCATTTTTAAAAGCCATGCACAATACAATAAATACATTGTAAGATTCAGCGACAAAGGGTCAAACAATTTTTCATTGAATGCTCCGCAGGATTTTTTGTCGGACAAAGCCATTGAAAGAAGAAACAGGTATCACATAACAATGGACAGTGCTGATTTGCCGGTAACTACCGCATATTTGGACAGCATTCGTATATCCGGCAACGTTACTATTTTAAATATCTCAAAATGGCTTAATCAGGTTTCAATTGAAACAACCGATACAGTTGCATTAGACAAAATAAATCATTATTTTTTTGTTCAGCAATTAAGTCCAGTTGCTCCAAAAATAATGTCTTTTTCAAATCCGGTATTTCCTCAGTTTCCGGTAAAAATATCACATAAAAATCTCAACAGGAACACATCAACGGATCAATTAGACTATGGAGAATCTGCAGGTCAAATCAAAATTCATAAAGGAGAATTTTTACACAACCATGGATTCAGAGGCAATAGAATGCAAATAGCAATGATTGATGATGGATTTTATCATTACAATTCACTGCCAACATTTGACAGCATTATGACTGATCAACAAGTTTTAGGAACATGGGATTTTGTCTCAAATGAAAGCAGTGTAACAGAAGATGATGTTCATGGCATGCATTGTTTAAGCACCATTGCTGCAAACATACCAGGTGTTTTTGTAGGCTCTGCACCCAAATCAAATTTTTATTTGTTCAGATCAGAAGATGTAAATAGCGAGTATCCTATTGAAGAACTCAACCTGGCTTGTGCAGCTGAAAAAGCAGATAGTTTGGGAGTAGATGTGTGTTCTGTTTCATTGGGGTACAATTCTTTTGATGACAATATATTTAACCATAATTACAACGAATTAGATGGCAATACAACGATGAGTGCCCAAGCCATTGATATCGCGTCAAAAAAAGGAATGCTGATGGTGGTGGCCGCTGGCAATGAAGGCAATAGTTTATGGCACTTCATCAATACCCCTGCCGATGCAGACAGTTGCTTTTCAATTGGAGCGGTCAATGTGAACGGAGATGTAGCAGATTTCAGCAGTTACGGACCAAGCAGTGATGGTCAAATAAAACCTTCCGTGGCGTCTGTTGGCTGGAACGCTGTTGTGGCAAATGATTTCGATGGATTACCTTCACTGGGAAGCGGCACATCCTATGCTTGTCCGAATATGGCAGGTATTTCCACTTGTTTGTGGCAGGCTTTCCCTGAAGCAACCAATATGGAAATAATAAAAGCCCTTGAGTCTTGTTCTTCTAATTCAAACAATCCGAATAATAGAATTGGATATGGAATTCCTGATGCAAAAAAAGCGTTTGTGACGCTTCAAAAGAAATTCTTTTCACATCTGACAGTTCCTTTTGGTTGCAATATTTCTGTTAACCTCTCAGCCAAAATGGATTCTAGCATGAAATTAATTACTGAAAGAAAGTTTCCTGAGGATTCTGCATACAGCACCATATTTACTTTTCATTCAAATGATTTATTCAAGAATCAAAATTTTTCATTCACAGACTCTCTTTCAAATTATGATTACTCCAGTGTAAAATACAGGTACAAAATGATAATTGGAAATGATACAACCTATTATTTAGATAGTACAAATATCCTATTGTTGCTGCCCTGTGTTTCTGATACGATTTCGGATAACAGCATTAATATATATCCTAACCCTGTGATAGATTTTCTGAATTTATCAATAAATGAAAAAGAAGCAGCTCAGTATAAAATTTCAATTACAAATGAATCAGGTCAGAAAATTTATTTCGCTGAATTCAAACACAATCAGGGATATGAGTTGAAAAGAATAAATTGCGCTGCTTTCAGCAAAGGAATTTATATTTTGACCTTATATATCAATGACAAAAAAAATGTCAGCAGGAAATTCTTCAAAGGCTAGTTAATTCCTGAAAAATGCTACAAACATCGTGTCTGCCTGATTTTCATACCCCTTAATATAATTCATGTTAAGTAATTCGAAGTTGAATGTACGGATGATATAATCCACCATTGATTCGTTTTCAGATTTAAAAACAGAGCAGGTGATATAAATAAACAGACCGTTTTTTTCTACATGAGGTAAAACATTGGATACGATTGACTGTTGCTTCTCAACAAAAGTTGCAATTTGTTGATTGCTAAAACTGAAGTGTTGCTCAGGTGTTCTGCTCCAGGTACCACTTCCACTGCATGGTACATCACATACAACTACATCGAACTTTTCACCAATATCAAACCCGGAAGATTTGGTTAAATCCAGCGCAGTTTTTTTGTAGTAATTCACGCCCGATTGCTGCAATCGAGTTACAAGATTCGAAAGTATGTTTTTTCGTATATCAGATACCGTTAGTTTTATGTTCCCACAGAACAAGTCATACAATAAAATTGATTTACCTCCACTGGCAGCACAGGTATCCCATACTGATATAGCTTTGTCAATCTGCCGAATAAGATTTGATTCAACTAAAAAATCAAATACATGCTGAGAAGAAAAATCCTGCACAACCGCATCCCTGTTAAGCCGCAACAGTTCTTCCACATTTTCGCCATTGCTCAACCTTACTGTCATTTCACCCATAACCTCATAGGCAATCTGAGCATTATTTAATGAACCAATGACTTTTTCTTTTCTACCTGGCCTTATTCTTAAAAAAAGTGCCGGTTGTGTCAAAAAAGATTTATAAAACAGCGCTTCATCAATCAAGTCTGACAAATCATTTTTATACCCGTATAGATTTATTATCTCAAACCCAAGATATTCCAGTTTTTCCTCAATAGAGGAAGTAACTCTTTCGTTCAATTCAGGAGACAAAGCTTTTAAAAAATCATTGTCTTTCTTTTCACATAAAAAGACGGAATTCAATAGGTGAACTTCAGAAAAACTTTCATCTTTATAAAGATGGAAGCATCTGAAATAATGATAGCACAAAGATGAAATCATTTTCCTATCCTTTGAGCCATATTTTTTTTCTGATTGAAAGAACTGTTTCAAATGAAAGGGCAAAGGAGTTCCTGGCTTATACGAATGAATAAGTTTACTTGCATTTGCCAGATAAGAATGAAATCTACTCATGAAAAAAAATCCCGTTCTTAAACGGGATCATGTATTTTGAAAGATTAAAGTTCTAGAAGTGCGTCTACCGGATCTTTGCCAAACAGCATCAATGAAGGATTTTCAAGCAACTGTTTTACCCGAACAAGAAATCCCACAGATTCTCTTCCATCAATAATTCTATGATCATAACTTAAAGCCAAATACATCATAGGCTTGATGACCACCTGACCATTAACAGCCATAGGCCTTTCTACTATGTTATGCATTCCTAGAATAGCACTTTGTGGAATATTAATTATGGGAGTACTCATCATTGAACCAAATATACCTCCATTGGTAATTGTAAAAGTTCCTCCGGTCATTTCCTCTACAGTCAGTTTGTTGTTTTTGGCTTTGGTAGCCAAATCTATCACCGCAGATTCTATTTCGGCCATGCTTAAACTTTCTGCATTTCTAATCACGGGAACAACCAACCCTTTAGGGGCACTAACGGCTATGGATATATCGCAATAGTCATGATAGATAATGTTTTCACCATCAATATATGCGTTAACGGCAGGAAACTGTTGTAAAGCAAAGCAGCATGCTTTTGTAAAGAAACTCATGAAGCCCAAATTCACACCATGACTATCCTTGAACTTGTCTTTGTATTTTTTTCTGACTTCCATGATTGGCCCCATGTCCACTTCATTGAAAGTAGTAAGCATTGCAGTTGTATTCTTGGCTTCAACTAATCTTCTGCTGACAGTTTTACGAAGATTACTCATCTTTTCAGGCCTGTCATTTCTGCTGAACATTTCAGCACCTGGCATTCTACCTGGATTTGATAAAGCATCCAATACATCCTGCTTAAATATTTTTCCGTTAGAACCCGACGGAGTAATTTTTTTGCTGTCCACTTTCTTATCTGCTATGATGGCTGCTGCTACAGGAGTTGCCTTAACATCAGCAGATACCGTTAGTTTTGGGGTATTGACAACTACTTCTTCTTTTTTTGGTGCTGCAGGAATTTCAGCAGGTCGAACCGCATCAGTATCAATACTGCAAACTATATCTCCAATAGATAATGTATCTCCTTCTTTAGCAATATGCTTCACAGCACCCGCTTGTTCGGCATTGATTTCAAAAGTTGCTTTTTCACTTTCCAACTCAGCAATAACCTCATCTCTGTCTGCCCAGGCTCC
>CANFOP010000022.1 GCA_947448685.1 Chitinophagaceae bacterium
CAACAAGAAGGGAAAAGCCAATTTCTTTTTGTTGGACAAGTTTACAAAAATTGAACAAGGCCATCAGCCAAATGGAACGATAAAGGCATTGGATGTGGTTGAAATAGATAACCAATATTCCAATTTGGCTCAACATCTGTTAGGAAATGTGTTCATTGCCGAAAATGAAGATGCTTTAAATGATAGCAATGGAGCCGTAGTATTGGAGAAATCCGGAAAATATGTAAAAGGAAAATATTCCCTTACAGGCGGAAGTGTTGGATTGTTTGAGGGAAAGAAAATTGGAAGGGCAAAGAATTTGGAAAAACTGGTAAAGGAAATTGAAGCACAAGATAAAGTGGTCAATGCTTTAAAAGCAGACATTCAACAACGTCATAACGAAGTTATTGCGTTCAATACTCAATTGAAAGAGAATGCTATCAAGCAAACACAAGACCAAATCAATCAATTGACGAATCAAGTTTTTGCAATTCATAATAAAATTGAAAACCTTAATCATCAGGAACAAACAGCAGAAAACAGGCTTGCTGATTTAAATAATCAATTGAAAGAAAAGCAAAATGACATTGCTTCTACCAGAGATGAATTGAATGCTTACAATAAACAGTTGGAAGAATTGCAGCAAAAAATGCAATTGGTAGAACAAAATTATTCAAGCGCGGAAACTTCCTATAACGAAGCAACAACGGCTTATAATGATGTTAATTTACAATTCACAAAACAACAAAGTAAAATATCATCCATTAATCAGGAACTTGAATTCAAATCCAATCAGCTGAATGATTTAAGTGGTCAGATTGAATCAAGTAAAGTTCAATTAGGTGAAGCATCATCAAATATTGATCAAACCACAGATGATTTAAAAGAGATTGAAACTTTGTTGATTGAATTATTAAAAAACAAAGAAGCCGACGAGAAAAAACTCAACGAAACTGATCAGGAATATTACAATATCAGAAACATTCTTACCGAAAAAGAAAGTGAGTTGCGATCTAAGCAAAAATCAAAAGAAGGAATTGATCATTTGTTGAATGAAATCAAAGATCGATTGACTGAATTGAAATTGCAGTTAGCCGGTATGAAGGAAAGACTTAATGTAGAATTCAAAGTTGATTTGGATGCAATCATCGATGAGCCCAGAACAACTGAAACACCGTTGGAAGAATTGCAGGAAAAGAATGAAAAAATGAAGAAGCGATTGGAAAATATGGGGGAAGTGAATCCTACAGCAATTGAAGCATATACTGAAATGAAGAAGCGATACGAGTTTATTCTCGAACAAAAGAATGATCTTGTTACAGCCAAAGACAGTCTGATGCAAACTATTCAGGAAGTGGAGGCGACTGCCAATCAGCAATTTCTTGATACGTTTAATAAGACCAGAGAGAATTTTCAAAAAGTATTTAAAGCGTTGTTTACTGAAGAAGATACGGCTGACATGATTTTGGTTGATCCTGAAAATTTGGCTGAAACCGGAATAGATATTGTCGCAAAACCTAAAGGAAAAAGACCCAGCAGTATTGGTCAGTTGAGTGGAGGAGAAAAAACTTTGACTGCTACGGCATTGTTGTTCGCTATTTATCTTATCAAACCTGCTCCATTCTGTATTCTGGATGAGGTAGACGCTCCATTGGACGATGCAAACGTTGGAAAGTTTACCAACATGATTAAACAGTTCAGTGAAAATTCTCAGTTCATTATTGTTACGCACAACAAAATGACTATGAGTGCTGTAGATGTGATCTATGGTGTTACCATGCAAGAAGCAGGAGTGAGTAAATTGGTTCCGGTTGATTTTAGGAGCCTTAATTAACTTGTTACCTTATAATATTGTTAATACCCGATGTTTTATCGGGTATTTTTTTTGGCAAGCTGTGATTAAACAGACATTTTAAAACTAACCACAAATTATAATTAGTATATAAATTTTCCAATCTTTCCTCCTACGCAAACTATCCAAAATGTACAACCTCCATAAAAGGAACTACATTAAATTGCAATAAGGGTAGGGTAGTTAAAATAGTAAGCTCGTAAGCGACAACGCCGATCAAATAGAAGGGAAAATCGAAGGCCAGTTGTGATACTTAATAAATATGTGAAGAGGCTGGGGTGATATTTTTTCTACCTAAATATTTTTTAGCAATATTTTTTAAGATAAAAAAGCTTGAATATGTAGATTAAGCCGCTTAATAAATGAGCACTGAATGCAACAATAATAATGATTGATTTATTATTAAGTCCTACATTCTTTACTTTTTCATAGCCATATTTTACAAAAATCAGGAAAAGTAAAAAATTTCCTATATAAAGTTGCCACATGAAATTTCCAAAATAAGCCCAAATGCCTTTTTCTGTTACCAATACAGCAATTAACAAACAAAAGAAAAATACCCATAATGTATATTGGATATCTATATTTTTTTTAACTTCTTTATAAAATAATGCCAAGTAAGTAAAAGGAAATAAGAGACTCATTAATGTGTTCAAAGTTAAAGTAGCTATATTATTGTGGCAATAATATAGCATGGTAAAAAAGGGTCTAATATCTATCCCTTTTTCATCGTTTTTAAATCGAACAGAATCTAAAATGTCCATTTTATAAATCGTATAATATTCAATCAGTACGAACAATCCTATTGTAAAAACTATTATCAAAGAAGATTTAAAGAATTGACTTTGATATCCATGTATTACAAATGACATTATTATAAAAGACGGTAAAAATGCAAACAAAAAACTAGGTTTAACTAAGACATTAAGAAGCCCTAAAAAAAGAAGCAGAAATATTTCTTTAGTTTCAATTGTTGGCTTTTTCAAAATAAGTAAGGAATGATAGAATAATAAAAGTGCGAACGGAAATAAAAAAATGGTAGTAGAATTATGCCACAAATTGAGTGGAATTGTCCCTGTAAGCATTTGTTCAGAATTATTATAATTTTTTAAAACAGGTGCCGCAAAAAGCAATAACCATACTAATAAATTTAACAACAGCGGGTTCTTTTTATTTTCCACCAATTGTTCCGTAATTTTTACAGAGTAATAATATTTCATTGCAACAGAGGTTGACAATAAAAAAATCGCAGATTTACTGAGTGCAATGTTATCAAAACTGAAGCCCGAAAACAAATACACTAGAAAATAATAAAGTGGAGGTATTGGAAACCGATGGTGCCCGATTACCACTTTTAATCCATAAATATGAGCCTGGATATCTGTAGGTATATTAAGAATTAAAATACCTGAAAAAATTATAACTGACACTATAAATGTCAATCCAGTTAAAGTAAATAATGCGTTTTTACTCTTTAGCATATTGGATAAGTTTCGAAGATGAATATACACAAAAAAAATATTTTTTTTCTAGTAATCTATTTATACGTTTTCTCACTCGCGTTTTGAAGTAATATTTGTAATAGCTAGTACTTTATCTGACAATCGGTTATTTTTTTGCTTGGTAAAATTAAATAGCCATTTTAAAACTAACCAAAAATTATAATTAGTATATAAATTTTCCAATCCTTCCTCCTCCGCCTGCAAAGTAAATAGCATTTCCTTTTTTTGCTTTTCTGCATACATGAAAGCCAATGTTGCTAATTGTAGAAAAATTCTTTCCGTCATGGTATGAAATGTCAACTCCAGTTAAGCCGCAGGTAATCCACATACCATCTTGGATATATTCTACACAACTTCTGTATCCGTGTGGTGGAGTAACAGGTTTATTCCAGGAAATTCCTCCGTCTGTTGTAATCGCTATGTTATTGCTATCATTTTCTTTATCATTGAAATCTCCTCCAACAACAATGAAATGTCTTTTGTTTTTAATGGCAATTGAATTAGCACCGGTGCTTTCTGTACCTTGTATGATGGGAAGTTTGATTTTTTTGCCTTGGTAATATAAATTGGATGATTTGCCTCCGCTTACAATAAAATATTTATTTTTTCCAGCCATTCGAATATTCGTTCCGCTGCTTGCAAAACAAGCTTCGCCACTGTCAACTACTGGCCTTTCAAAAGAATCAACTATTGTCCAATGATTGTTTTTGAATGAGCCTTTACATAAAAATATTCTGTCATTAATGGGATCTCCGATAACTATTCCCCTTTTTTTATTCTTAAAATCCATGGCATCTAAAAACATTCCTTTTGTACTGTCCCTGAATACAATTTTCCAGGTATTGCCACCATCTGTTGTTTTTAATAATAGAGCAGGACAATCAATCCCCATGATAATTGCATTCAATTTATCAAATGCTTCTATATCCCTGAAATCTGTTTTTTCAAACCCTTTAACAACATACCAATGCCAGTTTTTTCCACCATCAATGCTTCTACCCACTGTGCCATTGCTGCCACTTACCCATACTATTTTTTCATTTACAACAGATAAACCTCTGAAAGATGATTTCGATTCCGAATTTAATAGTTGTATTGTTTGACTAAATCCGAAAAAATGACTCAAAAGTATAGTCAACATTAAAATAATTCTAAGCATATAGACATTTTATGCATAAAACTAACGATTTACTAAGTCATTATAAAACTCTTTTCTTTACTTTTGAGTTATTATAGTTAACGAATTATTTAACATGTCTGAAAGAATTTACGAAATTGAAAATGCTGATATCAGTTTTGAACAATTGAAAAATTTTACCGATTACGACAGCATATTTTTACAAAATGAAACAAAGGAAACCATTGCTCGCTGCAGATCTTATCTGGATGACAAAATAAAGTCGGATGATGAATTATATTATGGCATCAATACAGGATTTGGGTATTTACAAAATGTTCGAATAGATAATTCTCAACTGGAAACATTGCAGGAGAATTTAATAAAATCCCATGCTTGTGGTTTAGGTGACGAAGTCCCTTCTGATATTGTAAAGTTAATGTTGTTTTTAAAAATCAAATCGCTGAGTTATGGTCATTCAGGAGTTCAAGTCAACACTGTTGACCGTTTGGTTGACATGTACAACTATAACATACTGCCTGTAATTTATACGCAGGGCTCATTAGGAGCATCCGGTGATCTTGCTCCCTTAAGTCATCTTTGTTTGCCATTGATAGGATTGGGAGAAGTGTATTACAATGGAAAAAAACAACCTTCTTCAGAAGTGTTACAAATACTTGGGTGGGAGCCAATCAAATTAAAAAGTAAAGAAGGGTTGGCTCTTATTAATGGAACACAATTCATGAGTTCTTATGGTATTTATAATTTAATCAAAGCAGACAAATTGATGAAATGGGCAAACATTATTGCTGCCATCAGTTTTGAAGGGTTTGATTGTGTATTATATCCATTCAATAAAAATATTCATGCGGTTAGATCTCATCTTGGTCAGGTAAGTGTAGCTGAAGAAATGAGGAATTTATTAGAAGGCAGTGAAATGGCTATCCAAAAAAAATCGCAGGTCCAGGATCCTTACTCATTCAGATGCATACCACAGGTACATGGAGCCACATTGGATACTATTAACTATGTTCAATCAGTATTTATCAAGGAAGTAAATTCGGTTACAGATAACCCCAATATTTTTCCCGAAGAAGATCTGATCATCAGTGGAGGTAATTTTCATGGTCAGCCATTGGCATTGGCTTTAGATTTTCTATCTATAGCTATGAGTGAATTAGCCAATATCAGCGAACGAAGAACTTACCAGCTAATCAGCGGTTTAAGAAACCTTCCTCCATTCCTTGTTAAAAATCCAGGATTGAATTCAGGCTTTATGATTCCTCAATACACAGCAGCTGGTATTGTTAGTGAAAATAAGCAATTGTGTTCACCGAGCAGCGTAGATTCTATACCATCAAGTATCAATCAGGAAGACCATGTAAGTATGGGTGCAAATGGAGCGGTTAAATGCAAAAGGATTATAGACAATGTAGAGAAAGTACTGGCCATTGAATTGCTCACTGCAGTTCAAGCGATTGAATTCAGAAGGCCTCATAAAACATCCGAACAATTAGAAAAAATTATTGTTTCATTCAGGGAGAAAGTAACTTTTAATGATGCTGACAGAGTATTGCACGACGATATGAAAAAGTCAATTGAATTTCTAAGAAACTATTCTATTTAAAATTAAAAATAACTCAATAATCAGTCATGTCAACAATTTCATCGGTGTACGATTTTGCAAAATATAAAACACCCACAGGCACAACATTAAATTGTAAAGGATGGGTACAGGAGGCTGCCTTAAGAATGTTATTGAACAATCTGGATCCTAATGTTGCAGAAAGGCCAGAAGAATTAATAGTATATGGAGGCAGGGGAAAAGCTGCCAGAAATATTGAATCACTCGATCTTATTATCAAAGCCCTGAAAGAACTGGAAGAAGATGAATCTTTACTGATTCAAAGCGGTAAACCAGTTGCAATGCTGAAAACACATAAAGATGCACCGCGAGTACTAATAAGCAATTCCCAGTTAGTGCCCAATTGGGCTAATTGGAAGCATTTTGATGAATTGGAGAAAAAAGGATTAATGATGTATGGTCAAATGACAGCAGGAAGCTGGATCTACATCGGAAGCCAGGGTATTGTTCAAGGTACTTATGAAACTTATGGATCTGCTGCCATGAAACATTTTGGAGGTTCATTGAAAGGAACATTAAACGTAACAGCAGGGTTAGGTGGAATGGGAGGAGCGCAACCGCTTGCTATTACCATGAATGAAGGAGTTGCATTGGTGGCAGAAGTTGAAGAATGGAGAATCGATAAAAGAATTGAAACAAAGTATCTTGACGAAAAATATACTGATATTGATGAAGCTATAGATAAAGCAATACAGTATAAAAACGAAAAAAAAGCAGTCAGTATTGGCGTTTTATGTAATGCCATCCATCTTCTCCAAAGATTGATTGATAGAAAAGTTATTCCAGATACACTTACAGATCAGACCAGTGCTCATGATCCATTGATTGGATATATACCTCATCATTTGACAAATGAAGAAGCAAATGTTTTAAGAACTGAAAATCCTGATAAGTACATAAGCATGAGCTACGATAGCATGCGCTTGCATGTGGAACTCATGTTAAAATTACAGCAAATGGGCTCAGTTACTTTTGATTACGGAAACAATTTACGTGCAAGAGCAAAAGAAAGAGGTTTGGAAAATGCTTTTGATTTTCCTGGATTTGTTCCCGCATACATCAGGCCATTGTTTTGCGAAGGTAAAGGTCCTTTCAGATGGGCTGCATTGAGTGGTGATCCTGATGACATCAGAGTCACTGATGAATTAATAATGGAGTTGTTTCCTGAAAATAAAGGTATGATTCGTTGGATTAAAATGGCCAAAGAAAAAATTGCTTTTCAGGGATTGCCTGCAAGAATTTGCTGGATTGGTCAAGGAGAAAGGGAAAAAGCAGGATTGGCATTTAATGAGCTGGTAAGAACAGGTAAAGTGAAAGCACCGATCGTTATAGGTCGCGATCATTTGGATACAGGTTCTGTAGCCAGTCCTAATCGTGAAACTGAAGCCATGTTGGATGGAAGTGATGCAGTAGCGGACTGGCCGATTTTAAATGCTTTGGTTAATACAGCTGGTGGCGCAAGCTGGGTATCTTTACATCATGGAGGAGGTGTTGGAATGGGATATAGCATACATTCAGGAATGGTGATAGTTGCAGATGGTACTTCTGATGCAGCTGCAAGACTGAGCAGAGTTCTGAGAAATGACCCCGGTATGGGAGTTATCAGGCATGCTGACGCAGGTTACGACATTGCTCAAAAAACAGCCGAGGAAAATAACCTTGACATCAGAATAAGATTAAATAAATAGTATAAAAATGACCCTGAAAATTCAGTCAGGGTCATTTAATTTAAACCATAACTATAATTTTATCCCAAAAAATATGCAGTATACGTTTTACACATTTAGAAATTAGCTCCCAATCCTACATTCACATCTACTACTCCCATTTTTTGAATCACATCTCCGCTAACATCTGTCTTCCATTTTGGTTTCATGTAATTGTAATCTGCATTAGCAAAAAAACAAAATTTTGAAGTGAAATTATATCTAAGGTTTGTTCCTAATTGCCATGCAAATGCATCTGCCCATTTTTCCTGTGTAGCATCAATTGGTGCAGGTAAACCTTCCAATTGAACTTTAATGACAGGCATATTGGCATGAGCATAGCCTGCCATAGCCTTGAAATCTATAAAAACATTTTCAACCAATGGAACAGTAGCCATTGGTCCAACTACCACTCCAACATATTGCCAATGATCAGCAGATGCACCTACAATAGTAGTTGCTGATTTTCCAATAAAATCATTGATTGCCTTTTGATCCAATTTATACATTGAATAAAAAACGGTGGATGCAACGCCAAAATTCTTGTGAAATTTATATCCCAAATTTGCATTTAAAACATAACCCGTTTTCGCCAATCCGGCTTCTGAAGTTACTGCGAAGTTTTTCTTTTGAAATACACCTACAGGAATAGACGGGCCTCCCGATAAAGCAGCAAAAAATTTAGTGTCGTCCACCAAAGATGTTTTATTTCCAGAAACTTGCGAAAAAGAACTGAACACAATTAGAAACATTAACTGAAATAGAATCATTATTTTTTTCATAATAGTAAATTTTGTTTGTGATTAAAATATATTTCCGTTGTGCTAAAATACAATTGCACACCTATTTATAAAATGATGTAAATACAAAGAAATACTAATCATTATCAGTGATTTAATAAATATTGTTTAGACAATAGTATTTGTTTATTAGCTTGTAGATTTGTTTACTATAGAGTAATATTTTTATTTGAATTACATTTGGTTTAATAAAAATCAATGATTAATGAAAGATTCATCTGATCAATATATCGGATTAACAGAAGAGGAAGTTATACTTTATCGTGAAAAATATGGAGATAATAATCTTTCCATTGCCGATGAGAGAGTTTTGTTAAGAGTCATCAAAGATGTAGTTACAGAGCCGATGTTTATTCTTTTGTTGATTGCATGCAGTATATATTATGCAGTTGGACTTTATAAGGAAGGTGCTATTATGTTGATTTCTATTTTTATCGTTGCAAGTATCTCTTTTTTTCAGGAATACAGAAGCAGGAAAAGCATCAAAGCATTAAAAAAAATATCTGCTGCCAAATCTACTGTCATAAGAAACAGCAATAAAATTAAAATTGATGCTGATGAAATTGTGGTGAATGATATTCTTTCAATTGAAGAAGGTGAAATTATTCCTGCAGATGGAGTTGTGATGAAATCTAATGATTTTTTTGTATATGAATCAATTTTAACTGGCGAATCAATGGCGGTATTAAAATCACCCCATGCAGAAAAGTTAGTCTTCAGGGGAACTCTTGTTAGTTCAGGTACTGCTTTTGTAAAAATTATCGCAACCGGAAACAATACAAAGTTTGGAAAGTTAGGAATATCATTGGTAGACATTTCTAAAGAAAAAACACCTTTGCAAGAACAAATTAGAAGTTTTGTGAAATATATGGTGTGGTTCGGCGGATTGGCATTCTTGTTGGTTGTAGGTATAAATTATTATCATTCAAGAGATTTAATTCAATCATTTTTAAAGGGGCTGACTTTGGCAATGAGTATATTACCTGAGGAAATTCCTGTAGCCTTTAGCACATTTCTTGCTTTAGGAGCATATAGATTGATGAGGAAAAATAATTTGATTGTTAAACAACCTCAATATGTGGAAACACTTGGTACAGCTACAGTTATTTGTGCTGATAAAACCGGCACCATTACTGAAAATAATATGACTATAGTTGCTGTTTATGATGCAGTAAAAAAAAAGTCACATGAAAAATTTGATGCTAAAGAATTACCCAAAGAATTGATTGAATATGCTATGTGGAGCAGCGAAAACAATCCATTCGATCCAATGGAGAAATCCATTCATGACTTATATGTTCTTACATCGGATATTGATAAAAGAATACAATATACTCAGGTTCATGAATATCCCTTACAAGGTAACCCGCCATTAATGACCCACATTTTTAAACATGAAAATCTTTTCGTAATTGCAGCCAAGGGAGCTCCTGAAGCCATTATGGAGCACAGTAATATGACTGATAATGAAAAAAAAATAATTGTCTGTCAAATTATGGAATATGCTAAAAAGGGTTACAGGGTTCTTGGCGTGGGTAAAACTAAATGGAACAATACTTTATGGCCTGAAAGTCAACATGATTTTATATTTGATTTTTTAGGCTTGATTGCTTTTCAAGATCCTCCTAAAAAGAACATCAAACAATTATTGAAAAATTTCAATGATGCTGGTATACAATTTAAAATGATAACGGGCGACTATCCTGAAACAGCTTTGGCCATAGCTCGTCAAATTGAATTAAAAAACAATGGTCAAATATTGACTGGCAAACAAATAATTGAATTAAGCAACGCTGATTTAGATAAAGAGGTAAAATTTATAAGCATTTTTGCCAGAATGTTTCCAGAGGCAAAATTGAAAGTAATTGAATCTTTAAAAAGAAATGGAGAGATAGTTGCCATGACGGGAGATGGTGTAAATGATGCGCCAGCATTAAAATCAGCCCACATTGGAATTGCTATGGGAAATAAAGGCAGTGAAGTAGCTAAAAGCGCCGCTGCAATTATTATTACTGATGACAATCTTAGTCACATGATTGATGCAGTGGCTATGGGCAGAAAAATATATGATAATCTTAAAAAAGCCATCCAATATATACTTTCCATTCATATTCCAATTATACTTATTGTCTTAATTCCATTGATGTTTGGAACTTTTTTTAATAATATTTTCACTCCGATTCATGTAATTTTTCTTGAACTGATAATGGGTCCAACTTGCTCTATCATTTATGAGAATGAACCTATTGAGTTTGGTACAATGTTAAGACCACCAAGGAAAATTGAAAATACTTTTCTTTCATTCAAGCAATTAATCATAAGTATTGTCCAGGGACTTTTAATAACAGCAGGTTGTTGTTTCACAGGTTATATTTTTCTGAACTTGGGAAGCGGAGAAAAAGAAGTCAGGGGTGGAATTTTTATGACTTTACTTTTTTGCAATATTTTATTGACACTGACCAATCGATCATTTTACTTTAGTGCATTCAAAACTCTTAAAAATAAAAATTATTTAGTTTACATAATTATTTTTATTACTGTTTTATTGATAATAATTTTACAGTACATGCCAATTGCAACAAATCTTTTTAAAATTGAAAGATTGAGTGGTTTAAATCTTATGCTCTGCTTTTTGATTTCATTGATTAGTACATGGTGGCATGAGATTTTTAAATGGGTAAAAAGAAATTGTATTTCTTTAAAAATTAAATCTGATTTTTGATCTTGTTATTTGATATCATAATAACAATCAAACTGCAAAATGAAGAACTCTGACAATATAATACTGGAAATTTCAGATTTAAAAAAATCGCTGAAAAATACAACTGTTGTAAATGATATCAACATGTCAATTAATCAGTTAAGCCAAATAGGTATTATTGGGGAAACAGGATCCGGGAAAACAACATTGTTAAAAATGATTGCCGGATTAATACAACCAGATAAGGGATCTATTTATTTCAAGGGAACGAAATTAAAAGGACCTGATGAATGCCTTATTCCCGGTAATGATGAAGTTGCATATTTAAGTCAGCATTTTGAATTATTTAATAATTACTATGTACATGAATTTCTATCATACAAAAATGAATACACCATTGACGAGGCTGATGTAATATTTTCATTGTGTAAAATTAAGCACCTACTTACCAGAAAAACTCATGAATTATCTGGAGGAGAAAGGCAGCGCATTGCATTGGCAAAACAACTTCTGTCAAAACCATCTTTATTGTTATTAGATGAACCTTTTTCCAATCTTGATGGCAACAATAAGAAATTGATTAAAAGTCTTCTCAATGAAATCAACAATCAATTAAAAATTACCTGCCTGATGGTATCACATGACGCAACCGAAATTCTATCTTGGGCAGATTATATTTATGTTATTGATAAAGGACAAGTAATTCAAAAAGGAAGTCCGTTAGAAATGTATCATAAACCGATTAATAATTATGTGGCAGGCTTATTGGGTATTTTTAATCTAATAGAAAATCCATTGCAATATCCTTTGTTCGAAACCATTTCAACCCAACCTGAAATTAACAAGAAATTGTTTGTCAGACCTGAATATTTACAAATTCAAAAATCATCAAAAGCAGACGATTCATATAGAGTTCATAATGTGATGTTCAACGGAAGTCATTCAATTTTATTGATTGAGAATAATGGCCTACATTTAGAAGCTTTTTCAACTTATAATGATATACATGTAGGTGACTATGTAAATGTTCATCACATGATTGTTGAGCCTTGGTTTATTTGAATTTCAACTCTTTAATACATGATTTACGTGTAATTACTTATACAAATTGATATAAAATACCCGAATTTTATTATACTTCTCTTGATTTAAAATATTTTACTTCTTTTTTCGTCTATTTACAGAAGAGTTATTTATGCAGTTCGTTTTTAATCCTTATCCAAATATAATATCCTATACCCAATGAAAATGTTTCAACATCCAAACGCTTATGAAAACAGACCTTGATGAATCATTAATGCCTAAAGTAAATAAACCCGGAATTTCCGGGTTTATTTTTTATACCTAACATCAATTATGAGAAAGATTGATTTTCAATATATTTGCTGAATGTCAGGTAAAATTGTATGTGTCGGTTCTGCATTAGTAGATGAATTGTATTTCTGCGAAGAAAATACCATTGCAGGTACTTCCAACCCTGCCACGATGCAAAAAAATGTTGGAGGTGTTATCAGTAATATTGCTCAACATCTTGCATTATTAGGAAATAAAGTTGAATTAATTACAGTTTTCGGAGATGATTCAGACGGGAAATGGATCGAAAATGAATTTATAAATGCAGGAATTGAAGTTGCTAATTCTCTTAAAGTTAGAGATACAACTGGAAAATATGTTTCTATATTAAGTAAGGACGGCTCATTGTTTACCGCTGCATGCGTTGACATTTGTGCCAGATATCTTACTCCTTCATTCTTATCTGCAAAAACTGATTGTTTATTGAATGCTGATATCATAGTTGCAGATACAAATATTGATTCAACAAGCCTGCAATGGTTAGCATCATTTGCCAGAAAGCATGAAATACCTCTTATTATTGAACCGGTATCTGTTGCAAAAGCAAGGAAGATAGCACATTTGGAAATAGAAGATGTGTTTATGCTAACACCCAATGAAGATGAACTATTTTCTCTTTGTAATAAGAAACATTCAACTGTTCAAGATGCCATCAATGAATTATTTTACAGAGATGTAAATCATGTATGGCTCAGAAAAGGTGATAAAGGCTCAGTTCTTCATTCTAAAACATCTCTAATTGATCTGTCTGCTGCAACCATTGATATCCAAGACACAACAGGTGCGGGAGATGCCGCACTGGCAGGATGGATTACCGGCTATGTCAGAAACCTAAGTCCTGAAATGTGTTTGCAGATGGGTCACACACTTGCGTTTGAAGTATTGCAAATTAAGGGTGCTGTTAAAAAAGATATCAACTATCTAACATTACTTGAATCATTAAAAAATTATTATCCTGATGCAAAATAAATATTTGGATATACATCCTGAAATCGAACAAGCCCTTATTGATAACAAGCCGATTGTTGCATTAGAATCCACTATTATTTCTCATGGAATGCCTTGGCCTAAAAATGTAGAAACAGCCTTAGCTGTGGAAGATGCTGTTAGAAAATCTGGTGCAATACCCGCAACAATTGCCATATTTAATGGGAAGTGTAAAATAGGATTGTCACAAAAAGAACTTGAATTTTTTGGTCAGGAAAAAAATGTGTGGAAAGTCAGTTTGAGAGATATGCCTTTTGTAATTTCTCAAAAACTTCCAGGCGCAACAACTGTTGCTGCCACCATGAGAATTGCAAGCATGGCAGGAATAAAAGTATTCGCAACGGGAGGTATTGGTGGTGTTCACAGAAATGCTCAGCAAACAATGGATATTTCAGCAGACCTCACAGAAATGTCAAATACTGATGTAGCAGTGATATCGGCCGGTGTAAAATCCATTTTGGATATCGGTTTAACCCTTGAATATCTTGAGACCAAGGGCATTCCCGTAGTCACATTCGGACAAGATGAATTTCCCAGTTTTTACTCAAGTAAAAGTGGCTTTAAAAGTCCTTTAAGATTGGATGATGTACATGCTATTGCTCAAATTTGTAAAACCAAATGGGAACTTGGTTTACATGGTGCAGTACTCATATCAAATCCATTGCCATCAGATAAAGAAGTAGATTCGGAAGTTATAGAAAATATAATAAGTAATGCATTGTCAGAGGCTGATAGAAAAAATATAAAAGGTAAAGAAGTAACCCCTTTTCTATTAAAATATATCGCTGAAAACTCCAAAGGAGAAAGTTTGGAAGCGAATATTGCGCTTATTCTAAGCAACGCTTCTTTAGCAGGTAAAATAGCAACTGCTTTGTATTCAATCTGACATAAAGTTATTGATGATCATTTTGTCAATTGAAACATTCAAATTTAATTGAATTACTAATTTAAATCAGAAATCAGTGTAAAACTGATTCTTCTTTTTATTCAACTAATTAGTTGATTTTAGTGCATAGTTATTCATTACGATTTTCAAACTATGTACATTTTTAGCATGAATTTTTACACAGGTTTTATTTGTTGTCTGGTATTGATTGTCGGAAATTGTAAAAATCATACAATTAATGACCTAAAAACAAATAAAATAGAATCAATTGCAGATAATTACATTAAAGCCAATGAAATTAAAATCGATAAAAAAATAACTCAAAATGATGCAGTAAATTTCATTGAAAAAAATCCACACAAAAAAGACTCTGTCAACAGTCAAATATATTTATTGCGTAATTATTTTTTAAAGTACAATGAAATAGAAAAAAAAGGAGGTTTTGTTGCAATACCACCAATTAAAAAAACAATATCCATCAGAGATACTGCATTTTCTGTAAAATACATAAAAAAATATCTTTTCCAAACTGGAGATATTACAATAAAAGATACCGGTAATGTATTTGATTCTATGTTACTCTCCGGAATAAAATCTATTCAATATAGATTTGGGTTAATTCAAACTGGAAAAATAACCAAATCATTGATTGCTGAAATGAATGTTCCCATCAAAAGAAGATTACATCAAATAAACATCAATATAGAAAGGTACAATAAATTCAACAGGGAAAATATAGCTGATTATGTATTGGTCAATATTCCTGAATATAAATTACATCTTGTTGAAAATAACCACGAACTATGGAGCATGGATATTATCGTAGGAAAAATCAAAAACCCTACAGCCATATTTGATAATAAAATACAGTATGTTGTATTTAGTCCTTACTGGAATGTTCCTAACAGCATTCTAAACAACGAACTCATTCCATTGATTAAGAAAAATAAATTTTACATCACTAAACATAACATGGAATGGGTGGGAGGAAAATTGAGGCAAAGGCCTGGACCGGATAATCCTTTGGGACTTATAAAATTCCTGTTTCCAAACAGATACAATATTTATTTACATGATACGCCTGTAAAGTCATTATTTAAGCAAGAAAAAAGAATTTTTAGTCATGGTTGTATTCGTATTGCAGAAGCTCAAAAACTCGCTGAATATCTTTTAAGAAATGATACTTCGTGGACTATTCAAAAAATAAAGGATGCAATGAATGCAAAGGAAGAGCGTTTTGTAAAAATAAAAGTTCCCTTTATGGTATTTATTGATTATTTCACATCATGGGTGGATATGAATGGCCTATTACATTTCAGAAAAGATATTTATAAAAAAGACCAATAAATAACACAACATGTTATCTGTCTCTTCTGTTAAAGTTATTATTAGGTCTGAATCCTCCTGATCTTGGTGCAGATGGTCTTTCTTCCGCTTCTTTTACTACCAAAGGTTTCTTACCAAGTGAAACATCATTCAAATGTTCAATTGCATCCATACCGTCTTGCCTGTTTTGCATTTCAATAAAGGCAAATCCTTTGCTTTTTCCGGTTTCTTTATCCAATGCTACTTTTGCAGATACAACAGGACCAAATTTTTCAAATATTTCTTCTAATTCTGCATCATCCAAATCGTAAGGTAAACCTGCAACAAAAATTTTCATAGTATTTTTTTTGTGAAAGTATTGAAATAAATTAATAACATTCAAAAAATAAGTTGATTTTTAAAAATTTAAATATTATTTAAAACACACTGTTGTATATTGCATAATAGAATTGAAAATATTTAATTTTCTAAATTTAAAAATGATTTTCTATGTCAGATATTCAACTTACCAAAGGTGAAATTCACACCAATAAGGGCATTATTACATTTGAATTATACGATGATGATGCGCCGATTACTGTTGACAATTTTAAAAAATTAATCACAAAAGGCTATTATGATGGTTTATCATTTCACAGAGTGATTCCAAATTTTGTAATACAAGGTGGTTGTCCTGACGGAACAGGTGCAGGTGGACCAGGTTATTCAATACCCTGTGAGACCAAGGGGAAAAAACAAATACATGACAGAGGTGTTTTTTCTATGGCGCACAGAGGACCTGATACAGGCGGATCACAGTTTTTTATATGTCACGACAGAATGAATACAAAACATCTGGATGGCGTTCATACATGTTTTGGAAAAGTAACAGAAGGGTTAGAAGTGGTGGACGCCATAGTTGCCGGAGACAAAATGGAAAAAGTCATCATAATGGATTAATACTATTTCAAAATAATTTTTAAAAACCTTCGTTGAAGGTTTTTTTTATTTTAATAAATATCTCATGCAATCAGGTTCGCTTAAAGAGATCAAATCATGTCTGGAAAATATGACTAAAGAAGAAATGATTTCTATTTGTGTAAGACTGTCAAAATTTAAAAAAGAAAATAAAGAGCTTATAAGTTATTTGTTGTTTGAAGAGAAAGATGAGCAGTGTTATATTCAGTCAGTTAAAAATGAGTTGGATGAATCTTTCAATAATCTTCATATTGATAATCTGTATTTTGCTAAGAAGAATATTCGAAAAATAATTCGAATGGCAAATCGTTATATTAAATACAGCGATGTTAAAACTACAGAAGTTGAATTATTGATTCATGTTTGTAAAAAGATAAAAGAATCAGCAATAAATTTGAATAAAAGCCAGGCATTGATAAATATTTATAATGCTTTATTGAAAAAAATAAACAAGGCTGTTGATAACATGCATGAGGATTTGCAATTTGATTTCAGAAAAGAAATTACATTAATCAATTTAATTTAAATTGACATGTTGAATCAGATTTTGTTTCATTAATTTTGCTGTATATTAAAATATTTGCATTAAGATGATTCGCTCCGTAAATGATTTTGAAGACATTTTTTTTATCGGTATTGCAGGAACTGGTATGAGTGCAATAGCTCAGTATTTATCTGGTATTGGTAAAAAAGTAAGCGGAAGTGACAGATATTTTATTCACGGCGAATACAACGAAATCAGAGAAAAACTTGAAAAAGAGGGAATAGTTTGTTTTGAACAAAATTCACAGGGAATTGACAATAATACATCCCTTGTTGTTGTATCAACTGCAATTGAAGATACTGTTCCAGAAGTCCAGAAGGCAAAATCATTGAACATCACTATTTTAAAAAGAAGTGATTTGCTGGCTATAATAGCCAACAGTAAAAAAACAATTGCAGTGGGTGGCACTTCAGGTAAAAGTACCACGAGTGCCATGTTGTTTGAAATACTATCGCAAGCAGGCATGAATCCCAGTATCATCAGTGGAGCCGGATTAGTGAGAATAATGAAAGAAGGAAAAATTGGAAATGCTGCAACAGGATCGGGTGAATGGTTGATCATTGAAGCCGATGAAAGCGATGGATCAATTGTGAAATATACACCTGAAGTCGGTATTTTGTTGAATATCGATAAAGATCACCAGGAAATAGAGGAATTGATCGATGTTTTTAGCACTTTCAGAAATAATTGTAAAAATTTATTTGTATCTAATCAGTGTAATTCATATTCAGCCTCATTGTCAAAAGGAAGTCAATTTGATTTTTCTTCAGATGTCAACATTCATGCAGGTTTTGTTGCAGAAAATTTTAAGCAGCAACAAATGAAAATCTCATTTGGAATAAATGGTGTTCCTTTTACATTGAATACAGTTGGCAAACATAATATGGAGAATGCGTTGGCAGCGACTGCTGTTGCCAATCAATTAGGCGTTTCTTTAGATGAATGTGCAAAAGGAATTGCAAAATATGAAGGTATTCATCGCAGACATCAATTAATAGGAATAAAAAATGGTGTTTGTGTTATAGATGATTATGCTCATAATCCTGTAAAATGTGCCGCTTCCATTGCAGCATGTCAGCATATAGCACCAAAAGTAATTGCATGGTTTCAACCTCATGGTTATGGACCAACAAGATTTTTGAAAGATGATTTCATTAAGGAGTTTGTAAATATTTTAAGACCTGATGATGAAATTTGGATGAGCGAAATATTCTATGCAGGAGGTACTGCAACTAAAGATATTTCTGCAAATGAATTGATTACCGAAATTGCTCATAAAAATAAAAAAGCTTATTTTATTGAAAACAGGAAAGATTTCATCGAAAGTGTAAGACCTCATTTATCTGATGATTGTGTATTGTTGTTGATGGGAGCAAGAGATCCAAGCCTTGATGAATTTTCAAATTCAGTATGGAATATGTTATAAATAAATGCATCCATGTCTACTTTAATAAAAAACATCCAATGTCTTGTAGGAACTCGAATTGAAAACGAATTGCTTCGAAGTAAAGATCTTTCCATCCTTCCATGTATTGAAAATGCCTATTTAATCATTGAAGGTAAAAATATCAGTGCTTATGGCTCAATGGATGATTTGAAAGAAACAAGCAAACATTCTTTTGATGAAGTAATAGATGCAAAAGGATCGTTTCTATTACCCACATGGTGTGACAGTCACACTCACCTTGTTTTTGCCGGTAGCAGAGAAAATGAGTTTGTAGATAAATTAAATGGTTTGTCTTATGCTGAAATTGCCGCTAAAGGAGGAGGCATTTTAAATTCTGCCAAAAAATTGAACGATGCAACAGAAGAAGAATTATTTTTGACTGCATGGAAAAGACTGGAAGAATTAAGTAAATTAGGCACAGGTGCCATAGAAATAAAAAGCGGTTACGGATTAACGCTAGATGCTGAAATCAAAATGCTTAGGGTTATAAAAAAACTAAAAGAAAAATCCTCGCTTACCATCAAATCAACCTTTTTAGGGGCTCACACTTTCCCTCTTGAATTCAAAGAAAATCATGAAGGCTACATAAATATTTTAATAAACGAAATGCTACCTGTAATTGCCAAAGAAAAATTGGCAGATTATATAGACGTGTTTTGTGAAATTGGATTTTTCTCTGTTGATGAAATGGAACGGATTTGTAAAGCTGGTTTGCAATGGGGACTAAAACCAAAATTACATATCAATCAGTTAAACAGTATTGGCGGAATTCAATCTGCTGTAAAAATGAATGCTATTTCAGCAGATCATCTGGAAACAATGACTGATGCTGATATTGCTGATTTATCCAACTCAAATACGATAGGTACATTATTGCCAACAGCTGCTTTCTTTCTTCGAATGCCATTTCAGCCTGCAAGACAGATGATAGACAGAGGATGTGCTATCGCACTTGCATCCGATTACAATCCCGGTTCATCACCTAGTGGCAATATGAATTTTGTTGTTGCACTGAGTTGTATTCAAATGAAAATGCTTCCAGAGGAAGCGATTAATGCAGCTACAATAAATGCTGCCTTTGCTATGGAAGTGGAAAAAGAATTAGGAAGTGTTCAAATTGGAAAGAAAGCAAATTTTATTTTTACAAAACCCCTTCATTCATTGTCATACATTCCTTATTCATTTGGAACTAATTTGATAGACAGAGTAATGATAAATGGAGAATTTATAAATTAAATAACGATAGCAAATGCAAAAACTAATTGAATGTGTTCCCAATTTTTCTGAAGGGAATGATTTATCTATCATCAAACAAATAACAGATCAAATTGAATCCGTTGAAGGAGTAAGACTTTTAAATGTTGATCCGGGAAAAGCCACTAACCGTACTGTAGTGACTATGGTTGGAGAACCAGATGCAGTTATTGAAGCAGCTTTCAGAGCCATACAAAAAGCGGGTGAATTGATTGATATGAGCAAGCACAAAGGAGAACATCCAAGAATGGGTGCTACAGATGTTTGCCCATTGATACCAATTGCCAATATCAGCATGGATGAAACAGCAATATATGCTCAGAAACTTGCTAAAAGAGTGGGAGAGGAATTAGCAATTCCGGTATATCTGTATGAATCTGCTCAGTCTGATAAAAGCAGAAGCAATTTATCGGTTATACGTGCAGGTGAGTATGAAGGATTTTTTAAAAAGATATTATTACCAGAATGGAAACCTGATTTTGGACCTGCTGCATTTGATGCCAAAAGAGGAGCAACAGTAATAGGGGCAAGAGATTTTTTGGTGGCCTATAACATAAATCTTAATACCACTTCCACAAGAAGAGCCAATGCTG
>CANFOP010000023.1 GCA_947448685.1 Chitinophagaceae bacterium
CTGCCATTCATACTTTTTACTTTACCTACAATTGATTTGTCATCTAAAGAACTGAAATAAGTAAAGCCGACAGAACCTGCATTTTTCAATTTACCTTTCACCGCTTCGTTTTCATACGAAGCAAAATAAGAGAGATTCAATGAACCGGCTACCTTCATTTTACCAGTTAACATTGGGTCATCATAATTCGTGTAATAATCAAATTTCAATGCGCCGATACTTTTAATTTTTCCAACCTGAAAATCTTTATCACTGCTTGAATAATAGGTAACCAGATTTCTACCAATGTATTTTATTTTACCTTTAAAAGCCTCGTTGTCTTTATCTGTATAATATTCAACTTTACCATCAAATGGCTCCAGTTTTCGCTGACTGAAATTATTTTGACCTCTGTCAGCGTATTTGTCTACTCCCCAATCAGAAACAGTCCCATCCTGAGAAATATTCACAATCACATTCTGGTCCAACAATAGAGCTATAGATAATGCATTACCATTATTGGCATTGGTTATTCTGTTCAATCTTTGAGCATGCGAAAATGTGATGGATGATAACAATAATAAACTTAGTAGAATCTTTTTCATATACAAATATTTATCTATAATAATATTCTAAGTTAAAGCATTTAGTTTAATTTTCCTTGAAAGAAATTAATTTCTTCAGAAAAATCAATATAATCGTATTTGATTTGAATGGCAGATGCCTTGTCGATATTTATTTGACAGAATTTTTTATGCTCTTGGGAATCTAAATTAAATGGCTTGTGATTTCTGGCTGCTTTTACTATGCCTATTTCCCTCATCAGCAATTGAGCCTCAGGGTGAATACATGCAGCATTGAATTTTTCCCATACATAATTGGTTGCGGCATAATTGGGATGCACCATGTCTTCTGCAAAAAAGCGATAATCCCTCAAATCATCTATGATTAATTCATAGGCGGGAAAATAATACACTGAATTATTTTCATTTGTAAGGGAATGTACCGACTGAATCAAATTTGCCTTACTTCGATTGTTCTCCACAAAACCATCCCTTAAATGTCTGACGGGGCTGATTGTGAAAATTATTTTTATGGTAGGATTAAATTTTTTTACATTCTCAATCAATGATTGCAAATGAGCGGTTACTTCAGATGAATCGAGTAATCGTTTTTTGAATTTGTCTGTTGGAACTTTATGACAATTAGCCACTACTCTTCCATTTTCCAGTTCATAGACAAAAGATGACCCTAATGTCAACAACAACCAATCGGCACTTTTCAAAAAATTATGGGCATTGGTTTGAGATTCATTGATTTTGTATAAACACTCATGTTGATGAATAGAGGAAAATCTTGTATGATGATCCCAGCTTCCCCACACTTCATTATTGATAAAAAGATCTTCAGCACTGTATGATTTATTCTCTATGTAAGATTGTATTGATTCAGCTATACTGACGGGATTAAAGAGAATTCCATTTGGATTTTCTATGGTTCGAAATTTAAAGTGGGATAACTTAGTCCCCATTTGTTCAGTGAAGCATGATCCTGCCAGAAATATTTTGTGATTATGTTGTATCTGCTGATTGAAAGATCTGGGTGTAAATTCAAGTCTGAAGTTCATATATGTAAACCATTCTTTTTAAATAAATATTTCATCTGCCATTTGACTGCTTTCTTTCAACGCTGTTTCATCCATTGCTTCTAAAAGCTTTTGTTCTTGAAGCAAATGGATCAACCTTTCCATATTGATATTTCCAACCAGTTGATTTCCCGACATAGGACAACCGCCAATACCTTTCAACGCCCCGTCGAATCTGGTACAACCTGCATGTAAGGCTGCATTTACTTTTTCTTCCCACTCCGCGTAAGTTGAATGCAAGTGAACACCAATTTCTATTTCAGGCATGGCATTTATAATGCTTGATGTGATTTCTTTAATCTGATGAGGAGTAGCCAAACCAACGGTATCAGCCAGAGATATGATTTTCACTCCCAGTCCTTTTATTTTATTTGCCCAATGAAAAACAATTTCTTCATTAAAAGGATCTCCATAAGGATTTCCAAATCCCATGGATAAATATACCACCAATTCTTTTTTATTTTTTTCACTTAATGCTTGAATCTTATCCACTTTTACAAACGCTTCTTCAATATTTGCATTTGTATTTCTTTTCTGAAATGTTTCAGAAATTGAAAATGGAAATCCGAGATAAGAAATCTGTTCATATACAACCGCTTCTTCAGCACCTCTGACATTGGCTACAATGGCTAGCAACTTTGATTTTGAATGTTGCATTTCCAGTTTCGTCAATACATCTTTTGTGTCTGCCATCTGAGGTATGGCTGAGGCTGAAACAAAACTTCCAAAATCAATGGTATCAAACCCTACTTTCAACAAAGAATTGATATACGCAATTTTCTTTTCTGTTGGAATAATATTGACCCATCCCTGCATAGCATCACGAGGACATTCGATTAGTTTTATTTTTTTATTGATCATAATTTATATGAAAAATAGCTGATACTGAATGATTGCATAGAAAACCAAACAAAGTATACGGTTCATTGAAACTGTTAATTACTCCTCTGGCGCATTACTTCATATAAAATAACACCGGTAGCAACTGACACATTCAATGACTCAAAGTTACCGGTCATGGGTATACGAAGTTTTTCATCACATATTTTCATCAATGCGGGATAAATTCCATGTTCTTCTCCACCCATGATGATGGCTGCAGGCTCAGTAAAATCAACCGATTCAATACTTTTTTCAGCCGTCATTTCACTGGCAAACACTTTAATCCCATTCAGATGCAAATCATCCACCGCCTTCATCAAACTACCTACTCTGCAAACAGCTATTTGTTCTAAAGCACCTGCAGATGTTAAAATAGCATCTTCATTCAAAGAACCTACGCCTTTGTCCGGTATGATAATGGCATGAACGCCAAAGCAAAAAGCACTTCTTGCGATAGCCCCAATATTTCTAATGTCTGTCACGCCGTCCAAAATAATAAACAAAGGTGTTTCACCTTTATCAACTACAAAAGAAATGATTTGCTGTAAATCCTGATACTGGATTTTAGAAATCTGAGCAATGCATCCTTCGTGATTACTGACATTAAAACTGTTTAATTTCTCAACCGGTACCTTATTGATGGGCACCAATTCATTGGAAGCAAGTGATTTTATTTCGTCAATTACCGGACCATGCACATTTGATTGCAAATAAATACGATCAAGCTGTTTGCGCTCTTTCAAAGCCTTTATTACTGCATCCCTTCCTATTATTAACGTATTTTTTTTGGGACGTTGATGTTGATGTCTGAAATTTTTCACTATTCAAAATTAAACTTTAATCAAATAAAAAAACCATAAGTTGATATGCTTATGGTTTTTTCTTATATCTCATTTCAGAAAGAAACTATTTCAATCCAAATACTTTTTTCACTTCTTTTACTGCATCTAGTTTTTCCCATGTAAACAATTCAACTTTCTTCGTAACTTTTTTCCCATCAGGAGAAACAAATGTTTTTTCTACTATTTGATTTTTACGTCCCATATGACCGTAAGAAGCTGTTTCACTATACATTGGATTACGCAATTTCAAACGTTGCTCAATGAAGTATGGACGCATATCAAAACATGACATTTTCATTATTTTTTCTGCAATTTGGCCATCAGTCATCGGCACTTTAGCAGTTCCATAAGTTACTACATTGATACTTGTTGGCTGAGCCACACCAATCGCATAAGAAACCTGCACCAGCACTTCATCGCATAATCCTGCAGCCACCAAATTCTTGGCTATATGACGTGTAGCATAGGCAGCAGAACGATCTACTTTGCTGGGATCTTTTCCACTGAATGCACCACCACCATGAGCACCTTTTCCTCCATAAGTATCAACGATTATCTTACGGCCAGTCAACCCGGTATCTCCGTGTGGTCCGCCAATAACAAACTTTCCGGTAGGATTAACGTGGTACTTGATTTTATTGTTGAACAAATGAGAATACTTGGGATATTTCGCTTTTACTCTTGGAATCAAGATATTGATTACATCTTTTTTGATTTTGGCAAGCATTGTATCATCCTTTCCAAAATCATCGTGCTGAGTGGAAATAACGATGGCGTCTATGCGCACCGGCTTATTATTGTCATCATACTCAAGCGTAACCTGACTTTTAGCATCCGGGCGTAAATATTTAATTTGTTTATTTTCTCTTCTTAGTGCAGCCAACTCTTCCAAAAGCTTGTGTGCAAGATTCAAAGCCAAAGGCATATAGTCATCTGTTTCATTGGAAGCATATCCAAACATCATCCCCTGATCTCCTGCACCTTGTTCTTCTTTTTTCTTTCTGTCAACTCCCTGATTTATATCACTTGACTGTTCATGGATTGCAGATAGAATACCGCAAGAATTTGCTTCAAACATATATTCGCTCTTGGTGTATCCGATTTTACGGATAACTCCGCGCGCTATTTCCTGCACATCAAGATAAGCTTTGCTTTTTACTTCCCCTGCCAAAACAACTTGGCCGGTAGTTACCAATGTTTCACAAGCAACTTTACTGGAAGGGTCAAATGCAAGAAAATTATCTATAAGGGCATCACTGATTTGGTCTGCAACTTTATCCGGATGACCTTCACTAACTGACTCTGACGTAAAAAGATATGGCATAGATTTTTTTTTAGACAACAAAGATAAGGATTGATGTAATAATCTGCAAAACAGTAAGATTCAAAAAATTAAAGTCTATTTTATTTTTGTTTTTGAATACACTATTCTAACCCTCATCCTGTATGCAGGATTAGGATTAGCACCACCCCCCACTTTTACTCTTCCTTTAGCAATGGGATTTAAATAAGGAATTACTGTACTTCCATATTGTGGATACGAAAAACTATGAGCCGGGAATAATCTCATTTGGTAGTTGGGTGTATGCTTCGTTAAGATTTGCTGCACATGCCTTGTTATATTGATCGTATAATAAGATTGTTCACCCATCAAACTAAACTTTTTACGAAGATTTCCACCAAAATATTCAATGTTTACTTCACCGTTGATAGGGAAATAAGGATAACCCGCGGTTTTGTAATCAGGATCATAAGAAAGACTAGGATTCAAATCATAGTATATAGGCTTCCATTTGTTGGTACCCGAATCAACTAAATCCAGATATAAGAAAGCAGGTTCAGTAAATATTTTGTCTGTAGAAAGATCTGGAATTTGTTGAATTTGAATTTCAGCCCTGTGAACGATTACATTCTTCATAGTGTCCAACTTGGGAATACGAAGTGTAGCAAAAGTTCCGGGAGTGGTTTGAAGATATAATTCCTGGTCTCCTGATGGCAATGAATTCCTGGATCTGGCAATTTTATTGGCCACAGATGATCTTTTCACATTTCCACCCTGATAGCCGGCGTTGAAATAAAAACTTGAATATACGGTATCTATTGAGCTGGAATAACCAGTGTCATTGGAGGTCCTGCTTTTTTTCTTGTAATGAAGTTCAAGCCTTGTATTTGCATTATTAATGTCAGTATACACCAACGCATTCCCATTGTTTGCAACAATTGCGAAGCCTTTATTGAAGAGTTTGAATAAAGAATCTGATAAAAAAGCATTCTGTGAAGAAGTACTGATGGTATCTCTGCTAAAAAGCCTGTTTTTAAATTCATCAGAAAGTTTGATTCTTATTTGATTGGTGGTAGAATCTGCAATCCCAACTTTTACATAGTTGCCAAGATTTCTGATGTCAACTGCTTTTACATCACTGATAGCCGATCCGATTGTTGGAGAATAATTAATGTCCCGTAATGTATTCAATGAATCCCATTCTCCTCCTGCATTTCCGGGAATTTCAAATACCTGAAGATTCAGAGGAGTTGAACTGTCACCCCAAAAACTATTGTAACTCAAACAAAGCACCACTGAGTCTGCATTGACAATGGAATCTTTTGGAGTAACTCCAATATAATAAGGGAAAAAAGATGGCTTTAATTGAAGATACAATGATGCATCCGTGTTTCCGAATGCAGTTGGATCTGCTATTTTTCCAACAACATATTTGTCCAGGAGTGTTAATTTGGTAGTATCCTTATAAATTCCTTCAAATGCATTTTGAGCAGTAATCACATCCAGCGTATCTGCGAAAGTATTGACATTATCAACTTCCGGAATTAAGTCGCCACCTAATGAGGTGGTATCTAATTTTGTGCAACTCGCCAAGGATAATACGAAAAGGAAAAAACTAAAAACACAGGGAAATATAATTCTTCTTAGCACTTAAAATATTTTTAAACGGGATTATTTACTTACTTGGAAAGATCGTTATATAATTGTAAATACTCTGTTAAATCACTTTCGGGATCAAACTGAATTACTTTTTTACCTTTCACTTTGGAAAATTCTTCCAATAATTTTTTATCTACATTGTCCGCTCCGAAGGTAATGGCATCAGCGAACTGAGCACCTCCCCTGAACATAGCGACGTTGTTATTATCTTTAAAAAATTCCAATTCCTTTTTAGTGATATTATCATTGATGGCAGCAAGTTTCTAAAAATAAGATCCTAACTTTTCTTTAAATGAATTATGACCGATGGTATATACTATTTTACTGTTGCTGAAAATAGGTTCTTTCTTGTAGGCATATCTTATAAACATTGGAATTAATCCGGTCATCCATCCGCTGCAATGAATAATATCCGGCGGCCATCCGAATTTCTTGACTGTTTCCAAAGCACCTTTACAGAACAATACAGTCCTCAATCCATTATCATCATACCATTTTTCATTTTCATCAGTGAAAACAAATTTGCGTTTGAAAAAATCTTCATTATCCAAAAAGTAAACTTGCAATCTTGCATTTGGTAATGAAGCCACTTTAATTACCAGGGGATAATCATCATTATTGATCGTTACATTAATTCCGGATAGCCTGACCACTTCGTGCAATCTGTGTCTTCTTTCGTTGATTGAACCAAATCTTGGCATAATACACCTGACTTCAAAATTATTGTCATTAGATAGTACTGCCAACTTATTAACAATTTCCGCGAATTCTGTCAACTCAAGATAAGGAGACATTTCATTTGCAATGAATAAAATTCTTTTCTTTGTAGACATTTGTGCTATATTAAGTGCGCAATTTTTTTAAATTGACTGCAAAAGTACTGATATTTTAATGAATTTTTCAGATTTAGGCTTTAGCAGTTCAACAGACTAAAACTATGATTATATTCAAAAAAGCCGCTGACCTTTCAAAACACCTTGAAAATCAGGCTAAAAATGACAAAAAAATAGGTTTTGTTCCTACAATGGGGGCATTACATCTTGGACATATTTCTCTGATTTCACAATCAATTAAAGAAAATAATATCACCGTTTGCAGCATTTTTATCAATCCCACTCAATTCAACAATAAAGATGACTTCAATAAATATCCTGTATCTATTGAAGATGATATTGAAATGTTGGAAAATAATGGCTGCCATATTCTTTTCTTGCCAGACATTTCCGAAATCTATCCTTCCAATTTCATTAAATCAACATACGAATTAGGAATACTTGAAAACTGCCTGGAGGGTATTTCCCGCCCAGGCCATTATCAGGGAGTTTGTATGGTGGTGGACCGACTGCTATCAATTATTAAATGCCACCATTTATATTTAGGACAAAAAGATTATCAGCAATGTAAAGTTATCTGCCATTTAATTGAATTAAGAAATATTGATGTCAATTTACATATTTCAACAACTGTCAGAGAAAAAAATGGACTTGCCTTGAGCAGCAGAAACAGAAGGCTTTCAACTGCTGAACAAGAAAAGGCAAGTTTGATTTTTGAAACATTGATGTTTATTAAAACGCATCTTAAACAAGGTGATTTGACTTCTATTCATAGAAATGCTTATAAAATGCTTTCCGAGGCAGGTTTCGAAATTGATTATATTGCAATTACTGAATTAAACCTTCATCCTATTTCCAATTGGGATGGAAAAACATCCTTGATTGCTTTGATCGCTGTTACATTAAATGAAGTAAGACTTATTGACAATTTGATAATTGCATAACCGAAGTTTTTTATTTGTTATTGCTTAATTTTATAAAAGGTTCAGTAACTTGTATATAATGCGCAAAAGAATATTCTCTTATTTACAATATGTTTTTTTTCTTGGGCTGGGTATTTTTTTAGTATGGTGGCAGCTGAAATCAATGACGCCTTCAGAAAAAATGGAATTCTATGAAGCGCTCCAACATACTAATTATTGGATTATAATTCCAATAGCCTTCATGAGTATTTTAAGTCACATCAGCAGATCCATGAGATGGAAATTATTGATGGAGCCTTTAGGATTTAAGCCCAAATTAAGCAACTTGTTTTCGGTAACCATGATTGGTTATCTTGCCAATGCAGCCATACCAAGACTCGGAGAAATCATCAAATGCAGTTTACTGGCTAAATACGAAAAACTTAAAGTAGACAAGCTTGTTGGCACTATCATTGTTGAGCGAAGTTTTGATTTCATATGCTACCTCATCTTTATTTTAATTACGATACTCATACAGATTGATACAGTAGCGAAACATTTTCAAAAAGAGTTCGCATCCTTTTCGTCTTCCAACAATTCTGCCATTTGGATTAAATTGACGATTGCAATTTCTTTATTAATTATTCTCTGGTATTTAATTAAACGAATCTTTAAAAGAAATCATCAAAACGTTTTAATTGGTAAAATCATTCGATTTATTAAAGGCATTGTGGAAGGATTTAAATCTATAAAAAATCTGAAACAACGCAAAGCATTTATTTTTCACACATTGTTTATTTGGTCGATGTATTTATTGCAAATTTATCTCGGCTTTAAAGGAATGAATGGCACTCATTTGCTTGGAATGGCTCCTGCTTTTTCCGTACTGACACTAACCACACTTTCAATGATCATTACACCCGGTGGCATAGGCTCTTTCCCGATTTTTGTTATGCAAACATTATTGATCTATGGTATCAATCAAAACTTAGGAAGAGCTTTCGGATGGCTTATGTGGGGTGTTTCTACAGGATTAATTGTGATACTTGGCTTTGTGTGTTTAATATTGATTCCATTTATCAACAAGACAGCAGATAATACAAATCCGAGTTAAAGCGATTTGAACCATCAGTTAATTTTATTTTTAAGAATTCCTGCCTATTTTTACAATTCAGATGAACATACCGGATTTGTTTTATTCTAATGCAGAGCCAACTCCTTCCATCTTTTTAACATTCAATCAAATTTATGTCAATCAACAAAGAAGTTAAAAAAATAACTACCAACACATTACAAAAGATGAAGGAAAGGCATGAGAAAATTTCCATGATAACCGCCTATGATTTTTCTTTTGCCAAATTATTTGATCATGCCGGCATTGACATCATTTTAGTAGGCGACAGCGCCAGTAATGTAATGGCTGGTCATGAAACTACCCTTCCCATCACATTGGATCAAATGATTTATCATGCACAAAGTGTTGTTAGAGGGATTGAAAGATGTCTGGTGGTGGTAGATATGCCTTTCGGATCTTACCAGGGAAATTCCAAAGAAGCATTGAATTCAGCCATACGCATTATGAAAGAAACGGGTGGACATTCAGTAAAAATGGAAGGTGGTGAGGAAGTAGTTGAGTCAATAAAAAGAATTGTAAGTACAGGAATTCCTGTGATGGGACATCTTGGCTTAACACCACAAAGTATTTATAAATTCGGTACATATACTGTAAGGGCAAAAGAAGAATCCGAAGCGGAAAAATTAAAAAAAGACGCTTTGTTGTTGCAAGAAGCAGGTTGCTTTGCCATCGTTCTTGAAAAAATACCCGCCTCATTAGCAAAAGTGGTCAGTGAAAGTTTACAAATCCCTACTATAGGTATAGGCGCAGGTGGTAATTGTGATGGCCAAGTGTTGGTCATGCACGATATGCTTGGAATCAATACTGAGTTTAAACCCAGGTTTCTTAGACAATACCTTAATCTGAGTGAACAAATCAATACTGCTGTTTCTCAATATATTTCAGATATAAAATCGAGTGATTTTCCTAACGAGAAAGAACAATATTGATTTAACTTATAAGTAGAATTTTATTTTCTCCTCATTTTGAATTGCTATATTAAATATTCATTATCGATATGAAAAAAATATTTTTATTGTCTTTTGTTTTATTAAACAAAAATTGCTTTAGTCAGGAAATAAGCACACTTGAGAATATAAACATTACAAATAGTCGGAGTTTTCAAAAAAATAGCATCAGTGGTAAGAACATAACAATTATTGATGGAAGCATGTTTGAAAAATTCCCAATTTTATCAATTGATGAATTGTTAAAATACTCAGCCGGAGTAGAAACACAACAAAGAGGCCCTGCAGGCTCTCAGGCTGATATCATCATTAGAGGAGGCACATTTCAACAGGTTTTGATATTAATGGATGGAATGAAATTAAATGACCCAATTACCGGACATTTTTCCGGATATATTCCCATAACACCTTCGGAAATTGCAAGAATTGAAATCATTAAAGGACCGGCCGCTGCTATTTATGGATCGGAGGCTATTGGTGGGGTTATCAATATAATAAGTAAAACATTCATTAATAAAGAAACTTCAACTAAAGAGAAGTTTGAAGCGGTTGTTGGGTTTGGAGAATTTGGTTTATTGAATGCACATTCAGGTTATCATAAAAAAAACAATAAATATCAATTCAATCTTGGTGCCCTGTCAAACAATGCTGAAGGTCAATTGTTACGATCGGGAAACAGAGGCTACTTCCGTAATAATACTTTTTCAGGAAGCTACTCCTCAACCATCAGAAAAAAATGGCAATTCATGATACATAGCAGTCTTGATTATCGTGATTTTAGTGCCGAAAATTTCTATACCACATTTAAAAGTGATACGGCCATTGAAAAAATAAAAACCTTGTGGAACCATGCCAAATTTAAAAAGTCGACCAATAAAAAAACTGATGAAATTGACTTTGTATTTAAATCATCAAAAGATTATTACCTCTATAACCCCTCTTCTACAGCTAATGAAAATAACTCGTCTATAATCAATTTGCAATATGCACATCATGGTATATTATCTTCTAACTTTAATTTCTTATATGGATTGATGGTAGAACAAAAAAACATACGCTCAAACGACCGAGGAAATCATTCTAATAATCATGCTGCATTATTCGGATCATCATCCATCCAATTAAATAAACTAAATTTCAATCCCGGCATTCGATTCATTGCAGATGAAAATTATGGTTTTAATTTTCTGCCCCAACTCAATGCATCAATACCATTTGAACGCATTTTATTTAGAGGTGGAGTTGGGAAAGCTATTAGAGCTGCGGATTTCACAGAAAGATACAATAATTTCAATAAGCCATTAGTAAGAGGCGGCAGTATTGGCAATCCTGATTTAACTGCTGAAAAATCATTAAGCTATGAGGTCGGAATGGACTTCTCATCCAAACATTTCAGAATATCTGGTACAAGTTTTTATAGAGATCAAAATCAATTAATTGATTTTGTAAACACAGCTTTTAAAGATATACCTAGAAATCAAAATTTGGATTCAAACGGAAAATTTTCTTTCGCTAAAAATATCAAATCAGTAAATACCAAAGGTTTGGAGTTTGAAATAAATTATTTTTTACAATTAAAAAAAATGAATTTTTCATTTAATAATGCATTTCTGGTACTTGACTCGAAAACAAGCGATTCTATCCCTTCTTATTATATTTTATCTCATGCAAAATTGCTAATTCAACAAAGAATCAATTTGACATATAACAAAACAGATATAAACATTACAAGTGTCTATAAAGAAAGAAATCCTCAAACTGCTTCATCCATCAATGCTATTACCAGCAGAAGTTATTGGCTCATGAATGTGAAAATACAACATCATTTAAACAAATTCTGTGCTTTTATTGCTGTTAATAATATAGGCGATATTAATTACAGTGACTTATTGGGAAGTAAAATGCCAGGGAGATGGACTAGCGGAGGGATTTCATTTAAATTTTGAGAATTTATCAATTGCAGTAATAGTATTCTTTGTATGTAAATTTGCATTTTTAATAACTAAAATAAATCACCAATGGACTTTTTAAAAACGCTTCAAATTCAATCCAAAAATAATGGTGTATCTACAGGATCACTATGGCTTAAAACGAAAGGCGAAACCATTCAATCATTCTCACCTGTTGACGGGAAACTAATTGGATCAGTTATTGCTGCTGATAAGTCTTCTTATGAAACCGCAATAAAAACAGCGCAAAAAGCATTTGAAACATGGAGACTTTGGCCTGCTCCAAAAAGAGGTGAAATTGTTCGTCAAATTGGCGATGAATTAAGGAAATACAAAATGCCTTTAGGCAAACTTGTTAGTTATGAAATGGGAAAAAGTTTACAAGAGGGATTAGGAGAAGTGCAGGAAATGATTGACATCTGTGATTTTGCAGTTGGATTATCAAGACAATTACATGGTCTTACCATGCACAGTGAACGTCCAGGACACAGAATGTATGAACAATATCATCCACTGGGAGTTGTAGGCATTATTTCCGCATTCAATTTTCCTGTGGCAGTATGGAGCTGGAATAGCATGTTGGCTTGGGTTTGCGGCGATGTATCTATCTGGAAGCCAAGTGAAAAAACTCCTTTGTGTGGTGTAGCTTGTCAAAAAATCATTCAAAACGTTTTCAAAAAAAATCAAGTTCCCGAAGGCGTAAGTTGCCTTATTACAGGAGGAAGAGAGGTAGGTGAATGGATGAGTAATGATACGAGAGTGCCTTTGGTATCTGCAACCGGAAGTACACGCATGGGAAAAGAAGTAGCCAAAGCTGTCGGAGAAAGATTGGGAAGAAGTTTACTGGAACTGGGAGGAAACAATGCCATCATAATTTCAAAGGAAGCTGATTTGAATATCGCCATGACTGCTGCAGTTTTTGGAGCAGTAGGTACTGCTGGTCAACGTTGCACCACTACAAGAAGACTTATCATTCATGAAAAAATATACAACAAATTCAAAGAGAAAATTGTACATGCATACAAGCAAATCAAAATAGGCAACCCCCTTAATGAGAAAAATCACGTGGGACCTTTGATTGATAAAGATGCTGTATCAATGTATTTGAATGCTATTGAAAAATGCAAGTTGGAAGGTGGAAAATTCATAGTAGAAGGTGGAGTTTTAAAAGGGAAAGAATATGAAAGCGGTTGCTATGTTAAACCATGTGTAGCGGAGGCAAAGAATTCGTTTGAGATTGTTCAGCATGAAACGTTTGCACCCATCCTCTATATCATGAAATACAAAACAATGGATGAAGCCATTGCTATGCAAAACGGCGTTCCACAAGGACTTTCATCATCCATAATTACCAATAATTTAAAAGAGGCGGAAAAATTCCTTTCGCATGCGGGAAGCGATTGCGGCATAGCCAATGTCAATATTGGCACATCAGGCGCAGAAATCGGTGGTGCTTTCGGCGGTGAAAAAGAAACAGGAGGTGGCAGAGAAAGCGGAAGTGATGCATGGAAAGTATACATGAGAAGACAAACAAACACAATTAACTATACGGACAGATTGCCATTGGCACAGGGTATAAAATTTGACTTGTAATTTTTTGTGAAATCATTTTCAATGAAAGGTAATTCTCATAATTGAACTGTATTTTTCAACTTAAAAAAACAATATGCATAAAACTTACAAATTATTGCTTGCCGGCATGTTCATCTGTACAGGCAGCATGGCCCAAAGTTCAACGGGCAGCGAAAAAAAAGCACCTAACAACTGGTATCAATTGGATAAAACAGAGACAGGCTTCAATGGAATCAGTCTCGACAAAGCATATGATTTCATCAAATCAAAAAAATTAAAGAGCAAGCGAGTAACCGTTGCCGTTATAGACAGTGGGATTGACACATTACACGAAGATTTGAAGCCTATACTTTGGACCAACCCTAAAGAAATTCCAGGAAATGGTAAAGATGATGACAAAAACGGGTATGTGGATGATGTACACGGATGGAATTTCATTGGTGGTAAAGACGGAAAAAATGTTAAAGAAGACAGTTATGAAGGGGCCAGAGTTTATCATAAATTGAAAACAACATGGGACGGCAAGGAAGTCAACCCAGACAGTTTGAAAACTGAGCAAAAAAAATCTTATGAAACTTATTTAAAGGCAAAAGAAAAAGTTGTAGGTGAGGTGAATGAAATGGAAGTTGGTTTCATTAAAAACATGTATCCGGGATTAAAATCCGGTGATTCAATACTAAGAAAAGAAACAGGGAAAGAAGAATACAATGGCAACGATTTACAAAACAATAACACTACAGACCCTCAGGCTAAAAAAACAAAAAGTTTCATACTAAGTATTTGTAAAGCAAACAACAGTTATGAGATCAGTAACAAACAATTACTGGATGAACTGGAAGGCCAATTAAGGAAAGCCGAAGCAGCCACAACTGCACCTAAAAATTATCGTGGAGATATTGTAAAAGATGATGAATCAAACATTAATGACAAATACTATGGCAACAATGATATCATGGCGTCTACCCCATTTCACGGCACTCACTGTTCAGGTATTATCGGAGCAGCAAGAGACAACAATCTGGGAATTAATGGGATTGCAGACAACGTTCGTATCATAATGGTTCGTGCAGTACCTGATGGCGACGAACATGATAAAGATATTGCCAATGCCATAAAATATGCAGTTGACAATGGGGCAAAAATCATCAGCATGAGTTTTGGTAAAGACTTCTCTCCTGAAAAAAGATGGGTAGATGAAGCCTTTAAATATGCCGAGAAAAAAGGTGTATTACTTGTCCATGCTGCAGGAAACGATGCGAAAAATATTGATACTGCAGACAATTTCCCTAATCCTGTTTTTGAGAATGGATCAGGTCGCGCAGGTAATGTTATAACTGTTGGTGCAAGCGGTGATGAAAAAAATGGCGGACTTACAGCTGCATTCAGCAATTATGGCAAAAAAGAAGTGGATGTTTTTGCTCCCGGTGTTAGTATTTATTCAACTATACCAGGCGGAAACACTTATGGCAATGCAAGCGGTACAAGTATGGCTTGTCCCGTTGTTGCAGGGATAGCGTCATTGCTGTTGGAATACTATCCTACCCTTACAGCAAAGCAATTAAAAGACATCATTGAAAAGTCTGCGGTTATAGCTAAAGAAGTCGTGAATATTCCCGGAACCACAACTAAAACATCTTTATCTGAATTATCCAGAACCGGAGCATTTGCCAATGCATTTGAAGCCATTAAAATGGCTGATGAATTAAGCAAAAGTCAAACAGTTGTACCAACCAAATCAAAAGTACTTCCAAAGAAGCCAGTTAAATCAAAATAAAGTTTTACAACTCAAGATTATAAAAATCCCGACTAAACATAGTCGGGATTTTTAATGTAGAAAATAATTTTTGAACAAGCACTAAATTATTTTCATCCTGCACCATACAGATTTTAAGTAAGTATGCAATAAAATTCAATCATTGATATTATTGTTTCCTTGTACTGATTATTAACTTATCCATTACCTTAACAGCCTGATCAATATAGATATCATTAGCCCTTACTTTTATCCATTGCTTATTCTTTTCAATTTTATCTTCAGCGCTGTTAATCTTGGCAGTATCAGCTATAAGGTTACTGAAATTGATTGAATAAGACAATTTCATCAACTCATCCATTTGTTTATTTACCATTTTAAACTGCTTCTGTTCTTCTTTATACTTTTCTATATTAAGCGAATATTCTTTATTGATAAATTTTTCAAGCCATTTGATATCGTTTCTTATACTATCTAATTTTTTGTTTTTCAAAACTTCTTCGTTTACAGAAGGCACCAAATCATATATTGAAGGAGTAGAATTCCAAAGATTATAAGAAGCTTTAGGTATTTCATCCCAACCCAGTGCATATTTGTTGTCTCTTTCTCTGAATTTAAGATAATCATACCTGTCAGGCAAAACTATATCAGGGGTCACTCCTCTCAGTTGAGTTGCACCTCCGCTTATTCTATAGAATTTTTGCAAGGTCAATTTTAAACTTCCCAATTCATCAGTTGGATTGTCTGAGGCAAACATGTCAAACTTTCCATTAAGGGGAATATTTCTCTGAACTGTTCCTTTTCCGTATGTAGATTTACTGCCTATAATCAAACCTCTTTTATAATCCTGAATGGCTGCCGCAAATATTTCAGAGGCAGATGCGCTTGTACCGTCCACCATAACTTCCAACGGTCCGTCATATTGCAATGATGGATCTCTGTCAGGCAATACCTCCGGACTTTCATCTCTGCCTTTCACTTGACATATAGGCCCGCTATTGATGAATAACCCAGCCATTTGAACAACATCATAGAGTGAACCTCCACCATTCCCTCTCAAATCAAGTATGATTCCATCCACATTTTCCTGTTTTAATTTTTCTATCTCCTTGGCCACATCCGCTGCACATCGGGCTCCATTGGACATTTCAAAATCAGCATAAAATTCTGGCAGGTAAATGTACCCGATTTTATAAACATCATTTTTTATAATGGCAGACTTAGCAAAAATTTCCTCTGTATTTACCTTCTCTCTTACCAAACTGATAATCTTGACAGTACCATCTATTTTTTTAATGGTCAACTTAACAACAGAACCGTTCGTTCCACGAATGAGTTTAACTGCATCAGATACTGCATATCCTGTAACATCCACAGGTTCATTGTCCCCTTCAGCAACTTTTATGATTTCGTCATTTTCTTTTAATTCACCGCTTTTCCATGCAGGACCACCTGCAACTAAACTTGTAATAATAATTCTGCCATCATCTTCCTTTAGTTGAGCCCCTATTCCATAAAATCTTCCACTCATAGACTCATTGAATGACCTGAGATCAACAGGAGGAAAATAATCCGTGTGAGGATCCATCATGCTGGTTAGCGCATTGACAAAAGTGCTGAAATTTTCATCCTGGGTTTCACGATTTTTTTTGGTGGTAAAATATCGATCCATCTGCTTTCTAACTTGTTCTCTTGCCTCTCTCTCCAAAGTTGAATCTGCTTTAAAAATAGCATCCTTCTGATTTTTATTTTTTTCTCTTTCTTCTTGCAAGTCAACATACTTGGCCAGCACATTATATTTCAATTTTCTTCTCCAAACCTCATATCTATCAGTGATATTTTTGGGATAATTCAATTTATCAGGATCCATTTGAATTTTCTCATCCTTGGAAAAATCAAATGGCTTCGATAAAATCTGAGGATATATCAATGATACCTCATTCAATCGTTTCAAATAAATACTGTTAATGGTGTAAAATGATTCCAGTTCTTTTCCATGAATCTCATCATCGATTACTGTTGCATATTTTTTAAACAAATCAATATCTTCCTGAATAAAAATAGATTTTTCATCATCGAGGTCATTGGTAAACTTTTTCAGCATTTCTCTACTGAAAACATCATCTATTTTTTTAGGTTTGAAATGTGCTTCTTCAATCATGACACAAACATTCTTCAGCACTTTTGCATATTTGGCTTTTGGATTATCATTATCCGGACGTCCCATACTGTTAAAAGCAATAAATAAACCTACTGCAGTCATTAAAATAATGACAGGGAAAAATTTTTTATTCATAATTATGGCTGCAATTTTTTGCATAATGTAAAAATAATGGAAAAAAAACCGTGAAAAGTGTCATACCTATCATTACAATAAATAATCTTTTGTTAATCAGTATTAACCTACACCAAGAATCAGGTAAAAAATAAAAGGCCTTCTATAAAGAAGACCTTTTGGGTGGATGATGGGGCTCGAACCCACGACCCCCAGAATCACAATCTGGTGCTCTAACCAACTGAGCTACAACCACCATTTTTAATCGAAAGGCAAAAGTAAATAATTTTTTAACCTATACAAAATTGATTTACTTATTTTTTGAAAATACACTAAAAAAGAGAAATATAATCGTATAAGTAGATCTTGCATTAGATGGTCGTTTTAAAAAATTGAAGCAAAAACAATTACAAAGATCTTTCAGTCAATGTTGAAAGAGGTTTAAAAAATCAATTTTTCTCCTGCTGGCCACTTCAATTCGGGTTCCATCTTCCATAGTAATGGTTCCTCCCCTGCCTTTGTTATATTTTATCAATCTATTGATATTTATCAGATGAGAATTGTGTATCCTGAAAAACTGATTTTTAGGAAGAATATCCTCAAACTCTTTGATATTTCTGGAAGCAATGATTTTTTCTTTTTTGACAGTATATATATAAGTGTATGTTCCATAAGATTCAAACCTGACAATATCATCCAAATGTATAAAAATCAAACCATCAAATGTAGGAATCGCTAATTTTTGAAGAGAATTATTAGAAACTGCTATTGTATTGTGTAAAATCAAGTCTTTTTGAGTGGCAAAGGCTTTGTCAAGTATTTTTTGAATAACTTTTTTAATAACCAATTGAAGACCCTTTGGTTTTATAGGATTAAACAAATATTCAACAGAATGATTTTTATTGTCTCTTAGTGAATTATTTATTCCCTTTGAAATAAATATACATTCAAAATCAACAGATATTTTACTTTCAATAAATTTAAATTCAGGCAAACTTGCTATTGCTGTATTTACAATAACCAACTCGGGCTTTGTATCATTCAGTATTTTTTTTACTGACCTTACATCTGTTACATAAGCTGCAACATCTAATAAAGGACAGTTGTCCCTTATCATTCTTTTAAGTAATGACAACTGTTTAACATCATTTTCAATTATCACTGTTTTATACATAACATCTTCAAATTGTCAATCGAAACGTGCCTGACTAATTTTATTCATTAAAAATCAATTGCGATAACAACTTTATTTTTCAGCACAAACTATCTGTCAATAAATCAAATTGACTAATACAATAGTTATTTAATTAAGCATTCCACGCAATCGGTTTTTAAATTTTATTGAACTCAGAAAAAATAATTTTTAGACAATAATTAAATTGTAATCAAATTGCTGAACAAGAATCAAGGAAATTCTATTTAGCGATTTGAACAGACCGAATAAAACAATCTCTGTTTTATTCGAATTTGTCAATAATTATTGAATGTTTTTAACCTGTTTTGGTTGAGGTTTCTAAAGATTAAAAGGATAACACTTACCGTAAAGCAGTATAAGGATGTAATTTATTAAAAATTAGTATTAATTTGCCAATCTAATTAAAAAAATTAAAAGTTATAATCTTTATATATTTATTAAACACACTGTTTCAATTTCAATTTCCAAAAATAAAATTCGCTAAAAAAATAAAAGTCAACTTATGAATTCAATTAAACTCAAGAGTATTCTGCCACATCTGATTGCAATGATTATTTTTCTGTTGGTTACAGTGATTTTTTGCAAACCAGCTCTTGAATCTGGTGTTATTTTGAAGCAAAGTGATGCAACCGGATGGATGGGAATGGCTCATCAGTCTTTAGAATATGAAAAAGATCATGGTCATTTGCCACTTTGGAATACCAATATGTTTGGAGGTATGCCCAATTATCAAATTGCTATGAAAGGAGACTGGAGTCCTACAATTATTTTCGATAAAATAATGCAATTAGGGCTTCCACAACCTTTTAACTTTTTCTACCTGGCATGTATTTGTTTCTATTTTCTATGTATTTGTATAGGTTTACGCCCTCATGCTGCCGTTATAGGAGCACTTGGATTTGCTTTCAGCAGTTATTCCCCAATCATTGTTACCGCTGGGCATGCCACCAAAATGCTTGCTTTGGCATATTCTCCTGCAGTTTTAGGTGCCGTAATCCTGCTATTTAAAAGAAGATATTTAATTGGATTGACACTGACAGCGCTTTTTACCGCTTTACAAATTGCTCAAGCACATCAGCAAATCACCTACTATCTTTTCATGATATTGGGAATTTTTGTATTTACACAATTGATATTCTTCGTATCAAAAAAAGAATACACCCCATTTATTAAATCCATAGGGCTATTAGTATTGGCCACTATAATTGGTATCGCAGCCAACTTGCTGTCATTATACACAACATTTGATTATTCCAAAGAATCGAAGCGTGCAGGAATGTTGGTTATGGATAAAAACACAGATAAAACAAACAAGGTTAAATCAGACAAAACAGTTGGGCTTACCAAAGACTATGCATTTATGTGGAGTTATGGCATTGGTGAATCATGGTCTTTGATGTTCCCCGGGGCTAAAGGTTATGGAACTCATCAGGCAGAAAGAGATGGTGAAGTTTATGTATTTCCCAAATTAAAAGATA
>CANFOP010000024.1 GCA_947448685.1 Chitinophagaceae bacterium
ACTTCATACATATGGAATGGTAAAACATATACCACTAGTGGAACATACACGATTCATTTGACAAATGCTGCCGGATGTGATTCTTCTGCAACATTAAATCTGACAATCAAACAAGCAACCACCTCAACAAGTAATGTTTCTGCTTGTTCTTCATACATATGGAATGGCAACACCTATTCAATAAGTGGAACATACACGATTCATTTGACAAATGCTGCCGGATGTGATTCTTCTGCAACATTAAATTTAACAATCAAACAAACAACCACTTCAACAAGCAATGTTTCAACTTGTGGATTTTACAACTGGAATGGCAAAACATATACAACAAGTGCGTCATATACGATTCATTTGACAAATGCTGCCGGATGTGATTCTTCTGCAACATTGAATTTGATCAATACAAATTGCAATGCTACTTTACATCTAAAAATATTTATAGAAGGCCTTTACACAAGCGCAGGAATGATGGAGTCAAATTTATACAATCTTGGTATAAGTAATAAAACAGATGAATCGGATTCTATAGAATTAAATTTATGGAAGCCTAATCATCTGAATAATTTAATGCCCGACGTCATTAAAAAAGGTATTTTACGTAATAATGGGATGGTTGATTTTTTATTTAATTCGCCTTTAATCGGTGATAGTTTTTATATTGATTTTAAATGCAGAAATGGGGTAGAGATTTGGAGTTCTAATTATATAAGACTTGTTAATTCAGTGAATTATGATTTTACGACAGGATTAGACAAGGCTTATAGTAACGGAATAAACGCTCCAATGAAAAATATTGGTGGAGTATATGTTGTATATTCCGGTGATGTAAATCAAGATGGAACAATCGATATTTTCGATATGGCAAATGTAGAAAACGATGCGTTTAATTTTAGTTTCGGATATAATGTGTCAGATTGTAACGCAGATGGAGCTACTGACGCATTAGATATGCAGTTAATTGAAAATAATGCTTTATTGCAACTATTTTCTGCCAGTCCTCATCAAAATTAATATCAATAATTATTTCCTGTTTCTTAGAATTTTTAATGCAGAAAAATACGCAGGAAACTTTTAATTCACAAAAAGTTTCCATAGTTTTGCTGCTCAAATGGAATATTCAAACGACCATAAAGACAGAATTCGAAAGCAAGCGCATGACCTGTTCATGCAGTATGGATTGAAGAGTATCAGCATGGATGATATTTCTTCTAAAATGGGCATTAGTAAAAAAACACTCTACCAGTTTTTTTCAGATAAAGAAACCTTGGTTATTGCGGTTGTTTCTGAAATTCTCCGTTCTAATCGTGAAAACTGTGATGAAAGCAGAGTAAAATCAAAAGATGCAGTTCATGAAATTTTCCTGGCGATGGAACTGATGTCAGAGTTATTTCATCATATGAATCCCTCCATATTATTTGATTTGCATAAATATTATCCTCAGGGGTTTGATATTTTCAAATCTTACAAAAACAGTTATCTGTATGAAATTATCAGGAACAACATCCAAAGGGGAATAAAAGAAGAATTATACAGAGAGGATATTAATATTGATATCACTACAAGATTTCGATTAGAATCCATTGTATTGCCCTTCCATCCTGATTTCCATCAAACCGTAAAACAACCTCTTGCAAAAATTGCCGAAGAGTTGTCCAAACATTTTTTGTTTGGAATTGTTTCACAGAAGGGATACAAGCTAACGCTTAAATATTTTCAGTCTAAAATAAAATAATCAAATGCATTTATTGAATTTTCCTTCATTGAAAAGATCTATTTTGTTATTGTTAATGCTGCTTTTCAATAAAATAACTTTTTCTCAAAAAGTGTATCAATTCTCAGTAGCACAGGCTGTGGATTACGCTATGCAAAATGCAACCGATGTAAAAAATGCGTTGCTGGATATTAAAATTCAAAAACAATCCAACAGGGAAATCACCTCTTTGGCTTTACCTCAGGTAAACGGTAGTGTAGGGATGAATCATTACTTTGATATTCCGGTTACAACATTGCCCGATTTTATTTCACCTTCTGTTTACAAAGTATTGGTAGATAACGGAGTAATAAATGGAAGCGGAAACCCTATTCAATTTCCTTCCAATGGATTTGGCAGCTTGCCTGCTAAATTTGGCACTAACTGGACAGCTTCCGGAGGAATTGATATCTCCCAGATTCTTTTTGATGGCCAGATTTTTATTGGTTTGAAAGCAAGAAATTCAGTACTTACATTGGCCAAACAATCCGCTGAAGTTACCAATGAACAAATTAAGGTGAACGTAATGAAGCTTTACTATCAGATGGTAGTAGGCAAACAACAGGTAACAAGTATTGATGCTAATATTGACCGATTCGAAAAGTTGCTGACAGATACAAAAGAAATATTTAAAAATGGTTTTTCTGAAAAATTAGATGTTGACAAGGTAGAAGTTCAACTGAATAATTTAAAAACTGAAAAAGAAAAAATTAATAATCAATTAGAGATAGGAAATGCAGCGCTGAAATTTTTAATGAGCATGCCGCAGAAAGATATCCTTGTTTTAACAGATTCTATCAATGAAAGTCAGATTATTTCAATTGTTCCGCAAGACAGTATGAATTTTAACAACAGAAAGGAATACCAGCAACTTAATACTGCACTACAATTATCAAAGTTTAATATAAAAAGATATCAATTAAGCAAACTACCTACTATAGCGGCATTTGGCTCGTATTCGAAAAATGCACAAAGAAATGATTTTACATTTTTTTCCAGCGGAGACTGGTTTTCAACATCATTGATTGGACTTAAATTGTCACTTCCATTGTTTGACGGCAATGCCCGTAATGCAAGAATACAGAAAGCAAAATATGATTTGGCTAAAACTGAGAATAATAAAAAAAGACTGGAAGAGTTAATTCAAATGGAATCAAACAATGCCATTTTGAAATTGTCATCTGCATTGACAACACTTGAAACACAGAAAAAAAATACAAACTTGGCAGAATCAGTGTATAATGCTGCAAAATTAAAATACGAGCAGGGCTTGGGAAGCAATATGGAAATCTACAATGCACAAACTGAAATGAAAGTTTCACAAAACAATTACTACAGTGCTTTATATGATGCCGTAATAGCAAAAATCGATTACTTAAAGGCAATAGGAAAATTGCAATAAAATAATTAATTAGGAACAATCATTTGAAAATAAATAATTGAATCAACAATGAAAAAAAATAAAATCATTATTCTGATTGCAGTGTTGTTTGTACTTTCTTGCAAAAACAATCAAAAAGAAGGCAATCAATTAATCAATGAAAAAAAATCAGCACTTGAAAAGTTGATAACCCAAAAAAATAAACTGGAAGATGATATCAGAAAACTGCAGGAAGATATCAATAAACTGGACTCGAATCATTCCACTGAGGCCAATGCAAAGCTGGTAGCAATTTCCACTGTTGCTGTTCAAAAATTTGATCATTATATTGATCTTCGTGGAAAAATTGATGCTGAAAACATTTCTTACATATCCCCCAGAGGGATGGGCGGACAGGTTAAATCAATTTTTGTAAAGGAAGGTGATATTGTTCGTAAAGGTCAACTTCTTTTGAAATTGGATGACGCCATTATTCGTCAATCTATGGCTGCAGCCAAACAACAGTTAGAAGCCCTTAAAACACAACTAAGTTTTGCAAGAAACATTTACGATCGTCAGAATGCACTTTGGCAAAAAGGAGTAGGGACAGAAGTACAATTGATAAGTGCCAAAACCAATGTAGAAACATTGCAAAGCCAACTTAAATCAGCCGAAGAACAAATAAAAGTAACTGCAGAACAATTAAATACAACCAGTGTATACAGCGACGTGGACGGAGTGGCCGAAACTGTTATGGTCAAAGTAGGTGAATTGTTTGGAGGTATGGGGCAAATAAAAATTGTAAACACTTCTCATCTTAAAGCAACAGCCAATGTTCCGGAAAATTATATTACAAGAGTTCATAAAGGAACGCCTGTTGTGATTGAGGTAACTGATCTTGGCAAAGTCATTCATTCCAATATATCGCTGATAGGACAAACTATTGAGAATACGCAAAGAGGGTTTGTAACGGAAGCTAAAATCCCCACCCAACCACTTTTAAAACCCAATCAATCAGTATTGATGAAAATTCTTGATTACAGCGCTGCAAAGGCTGTAGTGATTCCTGTAAATACCGTACAAAGTGATGAGAAACAAAAGTATGTCTACATCATGGAGAAAAAAAACAATGGCTCTTTCATCGCTACCAGAAAACCAATTGTTCTGGGTGAAGTATATGGAGATTTGGTAGAAATCAAGTCAGGTTTGAATGGAGGAGAACAGTTGATAACGGCAGGTTATCAAAATTTATATGAGGGTCAAATAATTAAAACCAACGAATAGATTCCTGTTTCATCATTTTAATAAATACAGCAAGGATTTTATTTAAGAACAATCAGCAGAGACATGTAGAGTATTCTATATGAAAAAAGTAAAAATTATATTATGCACAATCTTGTTCAAGTAGTAAAAGAAAAGATTAAAGAATTCAAACTTACCAGTTGGGCAATAGACAATAGAACGGCCGTTTATATCATTTCAATTTTGATCAGTCTCTATGGCTTGTATAAATTCAATACAATGCCCAAAGAACAGTTTCCTGATATTGTTGTGCCTACTATCAGTATAACGACTGTTTATGCAGGTAATTCTCCTAAAGATATTGAGAATCTGGTAACACGACCCATAGAAAAACAATTAAAAGGTATCAGTGGCGCCAAGGTAAAGAAAATTACCAGCACATCTCAAACAGATTACAGTTTGATTATTGTAGAATTTGACACTGATGTTAAAACTGAAATTGCGAAGCAGAAAGTTAAAGATGCGATAGATAAGGCACAAAGTGATTTACCCAACAACTTAACTTCTTCACCCAATGTACAGGAGTTTGCTTTCAGTGAAATGCCCATCATGTTCGTGAATGTGAGTGGTGATTATGATGGAGTTAAATTGAAACAATTTGCAGATAAGTTACAGGATAAATTTGAAGAGCTTCCTGAAATAACAAGAGCAGAAATTGTGGGTGCGCCCGAAAGAGAAATACAGGTAAATGTAGATCCATATAAAATGCAGGCTGCCAGAATCAGTTTTATGGATATTGAAAATGCCATTTCTCGCGAAAACAATGATATAACCGGAGGTTTGATTGAGGTAGGTGACATGAAAAGAACACTGAAAGTTAAAGGTCAGTTCAGCAGCGCACTCGATCTTCAAAACATTTTGGTAAAAAGCAGCGCACAAGGAGCAACCGTTTATTTAAAAGATATTGCCGAACTGAAAGACACCATTAAAGAAAAAGACAGTTATGCAAGGCTCGATGGAAAAAATGTTGTTACCATCAATATCATTAAACGCGCAGGCGAAAACTTAATAACTGCAGCAGGAAAAATAAAAGATATTGTGGAGAAGATGAAGGCTTCGGAAGAACTGCCTCCAAGTTTGAAAGTGGTCATTACCGGAGACCAAAGTAAAGCAACAGCCACTTCTTTCAATGATTTGGTAAATACTATTATCATTGGTTTTGTTTTGGTGCTGATTATTCTGATGTTTTTTATGGGTGTTACCAATGCTTTCTTTGTTGCTTTAAGCGTACCACTCAGCGTGTTCGTAGCATTCATGTTTTTGCCAATTGCAGATTCTATTGTTGGCACTTCCGTTACTTTGAATTTCATAGTGTTGTTTGCGTTGTTGTTTGGATTAGGAATTATTGTGGATGATGCTATTGTGGTAATTGAAAACACGCACAGAATTTACAGTAATGGAAAAGTCCCCATTATAAAAAGTGCTAAAGAAGCCGCAGGTGAAGTGTTTATTCCTGTTTTAGCCGGAACAGCCACAACGCTTGCTCCATTTTTTCCGCTGCTTTTTTGGAAAGGGATCATTGGTAAATTTATGATCTACCTGCCAACGATGCTTATATTGACGTTGGCCGCTTCACTAATTGTTGCTTTTATTTTCAACCCTGTTTTTGCTGTTAGCTTTATGAAGCCTGAAGGCAAAGAACATGAAGAACCGAAAAATCTGCTGTTTAAAAAATGGTGGTTTTGGACTGCTATTGTATTCGCTCTCTTATTTCATTTGACAGGATCTCATGGATTTGCCAATTTCCTGTTGTTTATGATGCTGTTGGCTGTACTAAACAGATATGTATTCAGAGACATCATTCATACCTTTCAAACCAAACTCTTGCCTGCTTTAATGAATAGTTATGAGGCATTGTTAAAGTGGATATTAAAAGGTAGAAGACCTGTATGGTCTGTAGTTTCGTTGTTTTTGCTTTTTCCATTATCAATAATTTTGTTGATGGCAAGAGGAAATAAGGCTACGTTTTTCCCCAGTGGTGATCCCAAGTTTATTTATGTTTATTTGAAAATGCCTCCCGGCACCAGTGTTAAAACAACTGACAGCGTTACTCATTTATTGGAACAAAGGGTTTTCAAAGTATTGGAAAAAGAGAAACCGGGTGAAGAAGGAAGTATTGTTGAAAGTGTAATTGCCAATGTAGCCAATAGTGCAAATAATCCAAGAGATAACAACAGAAGCATTCAGCCTAATCTGGGAAGAATACAGGTTTCATTTGTAGAGTATGAAAAAAGAAATGGTAAAAAAACAAGACCTTATCTTGATGAAATTAGATCAAAGATGACGGGCATTCCCGGTGCCAGTATACAGGTAACACAGGAAGATGCTGGCCCTCCAACAGATCCTCCGGTTAACATCGAAGTAGTGGGAGATAAATTTGAAGAGATAGCAAAGATTGCTACACAGTTGAATAATTATCTCGATACCAATAAAGTGGAAGGGGTAGAAAATTTAAAATTGGATGTGGATCTCAATAGCCCGGAAATTACCATTAAAGTGGACAGAGAAAAAGCTATGTCAGAAGGGTTAAGTACAGGTCAGATTGGTATGGAAATAAGAACGGCTGTTTTTGGAAAGGAAGTCAGTAAAATAAAAGATGGGGAAGATGAGTATAAAATCCAATTAAGATACAATGACCTGATTAGAAACAATATAACCGATTTGATGAATCTTCGCATAACCTTCATGGATATGAATACTATGCGAATAAAATCTATTCCAATCATCTCCGTCGCCACCATTGACTACACCAATACTTCGGGAGCGATTCTTAGAAAGAATGTTAAGCGAACCATTCAGTTGCAGTCGAACGTACTGGATCCATCTATGACTGCCAAAGTAAACAAAGAACTGGCTGTAAAAATTGAAAAATTCAAATCGATTGTAACGATTCCGGGTGATATCACCATCAGACAAACCGGACAAGGAGAGCAAGAGGCAGAAACCAACAGCTTTTTAGGTATGGCATTGAGCATTGCGTTGGGATTGATTTTTTTAATACTGGTTCTGCAATTCAATTCGCTAAGTAAACCATTTATTGTACTAACCGAAATTTTCTTTTCCATCATTGGTGTCTTTTTAGGATATGCCATAACAGGAATGACGATAGCAAGTATCATGTTGGGTGTAGGCATCATCGGACTGGCAGGCATCGTAATTAAAAATGGAATTTTATTGATAGAGTTTACGGACGAATTGAGGGGTAGAGGCATGAAAACAAGAGAGGCCGCCATCACTGCCGGGAAGATCAGAATCATACCCGTTTTGTTGACTGCTGTTGCAACTATTATGGGGTTATTGCCATTGGCAGTTGGATTCAATATTGATTTTGTTTCTTTCTTTCAGCATTTTAATCCTCATATATTCTTTGGTGGTGATAGTGTGGTATTCTGGGGTCCATTAAGCTGGACAATCATTTTCGGATTAATCTTTGCGTTCTTCCTTACTTTAATCATGGTTCCAAGTATGTACATCATTTCTGAAAGACTGAGAAGACCCATGGAAAGATTTTACGGCACTAAATATGTTGCACTATTCGGATTTACAGGGCCTCTCTTCTTTTTGTTTGTTTTGATTATGTACGTAGGAAGAAGAATACAAGGAAAGAAAGTCTGGAATGGTACATTGAAAAATTAATTTCCCGCCAATTATAATCAATAATACATTTTGATATCAATGGATTTTTTTCAAACCAACAAACAATCATGGAATAAGAAAGCAGATATTCATTTCAAATCAGCATTTTATGATGTAGCATCATTCATCAAAGGAAAAAATTCACTTAACGACATTGAATTGAATTTGTTGGGAGACGTCAAAGGCAAAAGTATTTTACACCTTCAATGTCATTTTGGTCAGGATACTTTGTCATTAGCGAGAATGGGAGCCCATGTAACTGGCATCGATCTATCAGACAGATCCATTCAATTGGCAAATGAATTGGCAGAAAAAACAAAGCTCGAGGCAGATTTCATTTGTTGTAACATCTATGATTTACCGCAGTATCTTAATAAACATTATGACATCGTATTTACCTCCTATGGTACAATCGGTTGGTTACCTGATCTAGACAAATGGGCTGAGATAATCGCCAGCTATTTAAAACCCGGAGGTGAATTTATATTTGCTGAATTTCATCCCGTTGTATGGATGTTTGATGATGAGTTTGAAAAAATTGGTTACAATTACTCTAACACAGGACCCATCATTGAAACATATAATGGAACTTATGCAGAAAAATCAGCTGACTTATCCCAAGAGTATGTGATGTGGAATCATGGACTGGGAGAGGTAATCAATAGCATTGTCTGTAATCAAATGCAAATTGTTTCGATGGAAGAATTCAATTATTCTCCTTATAATTGTTTCAGACACACCATAGAAGTTTCACCTGGAAAATTCAGGATAAATAAATTGGAAGATAAAATTCCGATGGTTTATTCGATAAAAGCGAAAAAGGAAATATTGAATGCGACTTAAATTATTTTTTTATCTTTTCATACCCTGCCACATTCATCATAATCAGCAACATTCCATAAAATATATCTTCAAAAGGAATACTGAAGATTCTAAAATGTAGATTTTCTTTGTCATTGTATTCCACTACCGGAATAGAAGTCAGTAAGCCGTTTACAATTAAAAAAGGGATGAGCATTATTAAATAAGAAATAAGAAATGCATTAATATTAAAGTTGCTAAAGTATGACTTAGACCTCAATAATATAAATATGAAAATGCCATTGAAGAAGAAAGTGAAAAAGGTGTAGTCTTTATCATGATTAAATATCGCAGTTATTAATAGTGAAATACCGATTAATTTCAATGCTAAAATTCCAAACGCTGTATTTTTTATGTTCGGACAATATACTCGTACACATTCATAAATAAAAACACAGCAGTAGGGTACAACCAAAAAGAACAGCACTTCTTCAACAGGCAAATTGACGATGTGGATTCCTGTGATGTAATCCTGATTAAAACTCCATACACCATTTTTGGTAAAAATGATATCCCATACGATATAAAAAAGAGCGGGTAATAACATTGATTTGAAGAGCGGTTTCCATTTTTTGTAGAATGCCACTTTCTTATCAAAACTCAGCAATAAGGGTCCGGCTAAAGAGCCAATCAGAATGAAAAAATAGGTGTAGTGAGAATTCAAAATAGAATGATGTTTATAAATAAAAATTAGTCAGCTTTTTGAGATTTTATTTGTTGATCTCTTCTCACTTTGTCCCAGTATTTTTTTGCAACAATCAACATTCCAAAACTTTCACCCTCTTCCTTTCCTAAATGTTTGTGATGCATTTTGTGTGCCCACCTGATTGTTTTGATATAGGTATTATTGCTTCTGCTAAACCATTTGAATCTTTGATGAATAATCACTTCATGTACAATAAAATAGCCAAGCCCATACAATGCTATTCCAAACCCAATGGCCGCCATCCAGTAAATCTTGTCTTGTAAACCATACATGATACACAACCAGCTGGGAACAGCAAATATCAAAAAGAATGCATCATTTTTTTCAAAAAAACCAGGCGACGGCTGATGATGATCTTCATGTAAATACCATAGAAAACCGTGCATAACATATTTATGTGTCAGCCAGGTGATGCCTTCCATTACAAAAAATGTCAGCAAAACAATTGAGATAAAAATGATTGTATTCATATGAATGTTCTTAGAATAAGGAAAAACATGGTTTGGATCATGAGCAAATTTACTGCGAATTTATTGTCTTTATTGAAATCCAAACGTTGAAATATCCAAAGAAAACATGCGCTGATAATAAACCAGCAAACATAATTATAGATGGGAATACTTCCATTCTCATTCCATTTCCAGTAATCCAATTGTATGGCAACAGGTTCCATCAGCCAATCAAAAATCAAGGCCATAGTTGCAGCGTCCACAATCAGCGATAGTTTTTTTATGAATGAGTTTATTGGAGCACCGGCAAATCTTTTTAAAAGAGCATTCATGAAAAATTGAATGGCTGTGCCGCAACAAAATATTACAATAAACCAGTTAACACCTATGATGATGGGCACATTTGCAATGGTCGGTCCTAAAACATTCCCGTAAGAATAACTACCAAAAAGGTAGCCTGTTTTAGTGCCAATTATTTCCAGTATGATTCCCAATAAAAAAGTAAATACAAAGAACAATAAAAAAGACTTGTTGATTTTATTTTGAGTGAAGAAAATCAAACACAGCATCAGGATCATGTTTATTGCAGATGCTTTAATGAATAGACCTCTGTTAAAAAACAATATTCCTATCAGTCCAATGGAATGAAAAACAATTGCAATCAAAGTTGCAAATTGAATTTTATTCATTCCCATGAAAAAAATATGTCCGTGATTATTTTTCATTTTTAATGATGAGTTCACTGGTTATAAAAGCGCTTTTAAGACAAAGCGGAATGCCTCCTCCAGGATGAACTGTACCACCACAGAAGTAAAGCCCATTGATATCCGATGTGAAATTGGCAGGACGAAAAAATGCGGAAAAAGGAGAATTGGAACTTGTTCCGTATAAAGATCCTTTATAAGTGCCGGTTTTTTTCTCAATGCTTCTTGGATCCAGTATGGTTTCTGTTTTAATCAATTGCTCAATATCGGTATTTAAGATCCTGTTTATTTTTTGAATCACATTTTTTTTTGTTTCATCAATCATTTCATTCCAATCTTGTCCATTATTAGTAGGTGCATTAATCATCACAAACCAATTTTCACAACCTTCCGGAGCCTGTTCGCTTTCCATCTTTGATGTGATGTTGATATATATTGTCGGGTCGCTGCTCATAGTTTTCTTAATGAAAAGACAATCAAACTCTTCTTTATAATTATTGCTGAACAAAATATTGTGTAAACCTAAATCACTGAATTCTTTATTGATGCCCCAATAGAATATCAATGCACTGCTGCTTCTTTCCTGTTTGGCTAATTTTGTTGCTTTAGGCAAATGATTCAGCAGGTTTTTGTAGGTATAGTAAACATCTGCATTGCTAATGACCAAATCAGAAAAAATATGTTCGCCATTTACTACTACACCCTTCACTTTTTTATTTTCCTGAATAATTTTTTCAACAGAATGATTAAATTTAAATTGTACGCCTTTCTTTAGTGCAAGTTGATATAACGCATTCGTAATGCTGATCATTCCGCCCTTGGGGTAAAAAGTCCCCTGATTGTGTTCAAGGTGTGGAATCAAACTAAGCATTCCCGGCGCTTTGTAGGGGTTGCTTCCATTGTAAGTAGCAAATCGATTGAATATTTGTACAGCTTCAGTGCTAGAAAGGTTCTTAGTGTTGTGATGATGTAGTGTGTTGAATAAGTAGGAGGTTTTTAGCGCCGTCAATGCATGCAAAACCCTTTTGTGCATCCATGTTGACAGTTTATGCAATGAATGATTTAAAAAAATAAGTCCAATCTTATTGTACAGTTTCTCTGCATCAGATAAATATTTTTCCACGGCATCAGAATTCTCATTCAATTTTTCAGCCAATTCTTTCGAAAATCTTTTTTTGTCTGTGTATGCGATTATTCTTTTTCCGTTTTCAAAAAAATAATTACAGGCAACTTCAGTCTTGGAGTAGTTGAAATAATTTTCAATAGGCTCATTTGCCAGTGCAAATAAATCTTCAATATTCTGTGGTTGTGTAAATAATGAAGGGCCCTCATCGAATTTAAATGTCTCTTTTTCAAAGTAACTTAATTTTCCTCCGGGAGACTGATTGCTTTCAAAAACACTTATCTCATATCCGGCGCAGGCAAGCCTGATGGCAGTTGCCATACCTGCTATTCCACTGCCGATAATGATTGCATGTTTAGTTGACATCTTGTTGTTGAATACCTATTCTGTTTATTTTTTGAAATGAGGCTATTTTGGGAAAAGCAATTGAAAACCAGGATGTGTACTTGTGTTGATGTTGAATCAAACTATCTTCGATTGAATCCATTTTCATGTAGCAGTAATCTTTCACTTCAGTATGGTCAGGTTTTATTTCGCCATCATAAATTCCTGCAAACACATGATCAAACTCGTATTCGGTGATGCCATTATCAAAAACTGTTTTGTAGATGAAACTGAATGCAAACTGAAGGTCAGTATCAAATCCCATTTCTTCACGGAGCCTTCTTTTAGCAGCATTGGAAACATTTTCATTAGGAAATGGATGACTGCAGCAAGCGTTAGACCAAAGACCACCGCTATGGTATTTTGAATTGGCTCTTTGCTGCAACAGCATCTCACCTTTTTTATTAAATATAAAAACACTGACAGCTCTGTGCAGAAGGCCTTTGTTGTGAGCTTCCATTTTTTCCATGAATCCCACTTCTCTGTCGTGTTCATCTACCAATATCACTTCTATATTCATTAAAAATAATTAAGCTAAAATGTTGAATTGATTTCTAAGTCTGGCTTTCAATAAAATAAAAGCTTTGTAATAATCCGGTATTCTGATTCTTTCGGTCAGTAGTTTGTCAGGCTTTGCAGATTTCATTTTATTGAACAAACAGATATAATATTTGTATGAAACATATACACCAAACTGAGCTTTTTCAGGAAGCATCAATATCCCTTCGAATGCTTTTTGAAAATCCATTTCAATTTCTTCCTCTATATTTTGTTTCATGGCCGCAGTGAAGTTGTTGAAATCAATTCCGGGAAAATAAACTCTTTTAAGATTTTCGGAATCTGCTTTTATATCCCGTAGAAAATTTACTTTTTGAAAAGCGGCACCCAGGGCTTGTGCAAAAGGTTTTAATTTTTCATACACAGTTTTATCTCCATCGCAAAACACATGCAGACACATTAATCCGACTGCTTCCGCACTTCCATAAATATATTCTTGGTATTCTTTTTCGTTGTATGAAACCTTTGACAGATCGGCTTTCATGCTGGCAAAGAATGCATCAATCAATTCTTTTTCAATTTTAAATTGATTGACAACTTGCTGAAAACTATGTAATATGGGATTCAGACTGATTTGATTGTTGATAGCAGAAAAAGTTTCTTGTATGAAATTATCCAGCAGAAGTTGTTTGTCAAATTCATGGAAGCTGTCTACAATTTCATCGGCAAGTCTAACAAATCCGTATATATTGTAAATAGGTTGGTGCAGGTCTTTGTGTAATAACTGTATCGCGCTGCTGAAAGAAGTGCTGTATCTTTCTGTTGTAATTTTGCTGCATTCGCCGCTTACATCATGATAGAGTTGGATCATTTTATTGTATTGTGGTATTTTAAAATTTCTTTTGCAACAACTTCCCCGCTGATTAATGAAGGTGGAACGCCAGGTCCCGGAACAGTGAGTTGTCCGGTATAATATAAGTTGTTTACTTTTTTACTTTTCAGGGATGGCTTTAGTATCGATGTCTGCATCAATGTGTTTGCTAATCCGTAAGCATTGCCTTTAAAAGCATTGTAGTCTTCTTTAAAATCTTTTACAGCGTATGATTTTTTAAAGATGATGGAATCGGTAATTTTTTCTCCAATTCTGTTTTCATATCGGGTAATAATTTTTTCAAAATATTTTTCTCTTAAATTTTCATCATCTCCGCTTAATCCTGCTGCGATCGGCACTAAAAAGAATAAATTTTCGCAACCTGTAGGTGCTACGGAATCATCCGTTACGGAAGGTGCACTTACATAAAATAAAGGGTTGGAGGGCCATTGAGGATTTGTATAAATTTCAGTTCCATGCATATCAAAGTCTACATCAAAAAACAAAGAATGGTGTGTGGCGTTTCGTAATTTTTTATTAAGCCCAACATAATAAATCAAACAAGAAGGAGCCATCACTCGTTTATCCCAATAATCAGCACTATAAGATTGATATTTTGTATCAAGAAGGGAAGTTTCGATAAAATGATAATCTGCACCGCCAATTACAACGTCTGCTTCAAATTCAACCTGAGCGCCATTTTCTTCAGCAATAACTTTTTCTGCTTGATTATTGGCTACTTCAATTTTTTTCACATTGCAGTTAAAATGAAATTTGACTCCCAACTCTTTGGCTAAATGATACATCGCATCTGCTATGTTATACATTCCTCCGTTCGGATACCAGGTGCCTAACTTAATATCAGCATAATTCATCAAACTATATAGCGCAGGAATATCCGAGGGAAGCGCACCTAAAAACAACACCGGAAACTCCATCAGTTGAATCAGTTTAGGATGTTTGAAATATTTGCGAACATGATTTTTCATGGAGGCGAAAACATCCAGTTTTATCAGGCCTTTTGCGAGATCAATATCCAAAAATTCAGTCAGGCTTCTGCCTGGCTTGTGTACGAGTTTGTTTACGCCAACTTCATATTTGTATGCAGCCTCTTTTAAAAATGCATCCAATTTAATTGAACTGCCTGTTTCAATATCTTCAAAAAGTTTTTTCAATTGGTCATAATCTGCCGGAATGTTCACGTGATTGTCCGGATAATATACCCTGTAGGATGGGTCTAACCTAATAAGATGGTAATAGTCTGAAACATTTTTATCAAAGCAATTAAAATATCTTTCAAAAACATCCGGCATCCAATACCAGCTTGGACCCATATCATATGTGAATCCATCACTTGAGAATTTTCTTCCTCTCCCTCCGGGCATTGATTGTTTTTCAAGAATGGTTACATCCCATCCCGCTTTTCCCAAAAAAGAGGCTGCAGACATCCCTGCAAACCCACTTCCTATTACAATGGCTTTTTTCACGAATGAAAGGTATTAAAAAATAAATGAATTGAAAAGATATAATTAGCGGGTAATGGCTGATTTTAATAATTTTCTGGCGAAGTGTATCCTGCTTTTAACGGTACCAAGTGGTTCTTGAAGGTATTCTGCGATTTCATTGTATTTATAACCTTCAAAGTATAATATAAAAGGGTATCTAAAAATATCGGGAAGATTATGTATTGCCTGATTTATTTCTTTTTGTTTGATGCCAGATTCAGCAAGATTAGATACCGCTCCCTGATTGTGATCCAACAGAAAATCATTGGGTGTTCCGTCAAATACTACATTTTGTCTGCTTTTTTTTCTGTAATCATTAATAAAGATATTACGCATGATGGTGTACATCCAGGCTTTAATATTAGTACCTACATGATATTTTTCTTTATTGGCCAATGCCCTGTATAATGTTTCCTGGGTAAGGTCTTTTGCAGACTCATTGTCTTTTGTGAGTGTAAAAGCAAAGGGCTTTAAGAAATCAACATGGGAGATTAAAATGTTTTCGAATTCTTTAGTAGACATCTTGTTTAATTTTTTATTATGTAAACTTAAACAAAAATGGTATCTAAAAAAAGGATTTGTTGAACTATATTTTAAAAAAGCTCTACAAATTATATATAAAACTCATAACATCTTGAATATTTCTTTTAAATATAATGGGTGGATGAATTTTTTTCTCATAATTCTGGGCAAGTAATCCGGAAATAATGCAGGGTATTTCACTTATATTTTTAGAAATAACGCCCATAAATTTGTCGAAATTGAAGTTTGCTCCCGGCCTGGTAATATGACAATATAAGTAATCGGGTTTTTTAACTTTCACTACATAGGCAACATCTGAAAGGGGTACATTACTTCCTAAGTAAATGACGTCCACTCCTTTCTTTTTAAGCAGGTAGTACATGAAAAGAAGGCCTAATTCATGGTATTCGGCTTCCGGAAGAAATAATAAAACCGTTTTATTGATGCTGATGGTACTGTCGGTTCCTTCAATTCCTACAATTAGTTTTTGTCGGATGATGTTGGTCACAAGGTGTTCCTGAGCGGGGTTGATATGGTTGGTAAGCCACAACACACCTATTTTTTCCATGTATTTGAAAATAACCTGAGTAATGGTTTTTTCGATGCCGTTTTCAGCGATAAATTTTGACAATGTCTTTTCAAATTCGCGCGCGTTAAGTTCTACCATGTGTTGAATCAACTCATTAACGATTCTTTCTTGCTGAGCTTCGAAGTGATTCAATTGAAGGATGTTGTCTCTTATATCCTGCTCGCTCATTTTGTCAATATGAGATATTTTGAATCCGTATTTATTCAGCAGTGCTATGTTAAGAATTATTTTCAACTCTTCATTCGTATAATATCTTATATTAGTATCAGTTCGGTGAGGTTTTAAAAAATGATAGCGTTGTTCCCAAATTCTCAGCGTATGAGCTTTTATGCCTGATAAATTTTCCAGATCCTTGATGGTAAATGAGTGCATGGTTGTAGAATTGTGTATTATTACAATCTAGAAGTTAAATTGTTTGATTGTTTGGGTATATTTATCATAATTCCATCATGGATTTTGAGATTTTACATCCAGAATGCAAGTATTTGTAAATATTTCAGTTATTTAATTGGTTAATTTTGTAAATAAATGAGCAAGCATGAAAAATACCTTTGAATACAAAAAATTATTGCAGTATTTTTTACAGGGATTACTGGTAATGGCGCCAGTTTTAATAACTTTCTACGTTTTATTTTCGGTAGTCAGTTCGATTGATAACCTACTACCAATATTTACTGTTACAGATAAAAGCGGAGTTGTTAAAGTGCAGAATTACGGCCTTGGATTTTTGATTATCATTCTAATAATTATTTTGATTGGATATTTCAGTTATTTTTTTATTTCAAACAGGATTATAGTTTTTCTAGACAGACTGATGCAAAGGTTGCCCGGATTAAAGCATATTTATTCCACTACGCGAGATTTTTTTGAGGCATTTGCGGGTGATAAGAAGAAGTTCACACACAATGTTTTAGCTAATGTAGATGACAATGACGTATGGAGGATAGGCTTTGTAACCAAAGAAGATATGGAAGAGTTCGGATTGAAAGATTACGTTGCTGTGTACATTCCGATGGCTTATTCTGTAGCAGGTAATGTTTATGTCATTCCCAAAAACAGGGTAAAGGAAATTACACATATCAGCAGTTCTCAAACGATGAAGTTTACTGTAAGCGGAGGTGTAACGAGTATAGATGATGATGATAAATAAAAAAGATTGTTTTACCGAAAGGTAAATCCTCCAAATCCAACTGTAATATTCCCCTTAAATCTTATTATAGATCAATTAGTATTGTGTTCATTTTTTAATGAACACGATGTATAAAAATATTTTTGTCTTTGCAATTGCATTATTACTTTCCCCAGCCGTTTACTGTTGGGGCTTTTATGCCCATGGAAAAATAAATTATTATGCAGTTTTCTTGCTTCCGCCTGAGATGATGGTATTGTATAAACCTAATATCAAATTTCTTGAAATGCATGCCACAGATCCTGATAAACGAAGATATGCGGTGAAAGAAGAAGGCGCAAGGCATTACATAGATATTGATCATTACGGCGTGTATCCATTTACGTTACTTCCCAGAAAATGGAATGAAGCAGTTACTAAATTCTCTAAAGACAGCATTTTGGAGCATGGCATTGTACCTTGGCATATACAGGTGATGCTGCATCGTCTGACGGATGCATTTATAAGAAAAGATTTTGTTGACATTATGAAAAACAGTGCCGAAATTGGTCATTATGTATCAGATGCACATGTACCATTACATACTTCGTCTAACCATAACGGTCAGTTGACAAATCAAAGAGGAATACATGGTTTTTGGGAAAGCAGAGTGCCCGAGCTGTTGGCTGAAAAACAATTTGATTTTTTTATAGGTAAGGCTGATTATTTAAACGATCCTGCATCTTTTATCTGGAGCCGAATATTAGAAAGCGCCAAGGCCTCGGACAGTGTGTTAATATTTGAAAGAGAACTAACAAAGCAATTTCCCGAGGATAAAAAATATGCTTTTGAAGAAAGAAATGGACTTATTGTAAAGCAGTATTCATCCGCATTTACTGTAGCGTTCAATAAAAAGCTGAATGGGATGATAGAAAGGAGAATGAGGCAATCCATTTATGCAGTTGCTTCATTTTGGTATACGGCATGGATAAACGCAGGTCAGCCTGAACTTCAATCACTTTCAAAAAAAATTTTTAGCGCACAAGATATTTCTACCCTTGATTCACTGAATGAAAATTGGAAAAAGGGTTCTGTAATTATAGGAAGAGAGGAATAAAAATCAATTTTTTTATTAAAATCAGCAGCTAAGTTAAAATGTTAAATATTTTAATATTAAAAGTGCTATTCAAATTAAAGTATTTTTTAAAGTCAATCTTCTTTATTTCTATATTTTATTTTATAAAATGGGGAATATGAAGATAAAATATTGTTTATGGGGTTCAGATTATTATGGATGTTTGAATTTTTTCCATTTTCATTGAAAATTGGTGCCAAAAATAATTAAATTGCTCTTTGTTAAATTTAAAATTCAATATCTTTACACGATAAATAGAAAAGTTAATATATAATGAGACAACTTACCAATTTCGGAAAATTATTCATGATTATTTTCACTGTGTTGATTTGTTTTGAATCACAGTCGCAAACTACAGGTCGATACAAACTTTATGTAACCAATGAGTTACAGACTTCTTCAAAAGTCTATCAGTTTGATGTATATATTCTCAACTCTAGTCCTAACGGAGATCCATTTGAAATGGCGGCTATCCAGTTTGCTGTTGGATATGATACATCTATTGCCAATGGTGGAACTATATCAGTTTCTTATGTACCGAATACAACTGAGTTGTTAAGTGCACAAAGTCCTTCTGGCGCAAACATCACAAATAACAATCCACCACTAAAAGTTGGGTTTGGTCTTGGAGATACAACGATATATAAATTTCTAAGTCAAAGTGCAAGGTCTGGACCAGGCTGTGGGAGTGGAACTTTTATAAGCAGCACTAAAAATGGCTGTACATCTCCCGGTACCAGAATTGGCACATACAGGTTAACCAACACTGTAGATTTCAGAATTAATTCGAGATGTCGTCATATTTTTAGTTTTAGTGTAAACACCAACAGAGTTAATACGGTTGTAACTGCATATAATCAGGCAAACTGTGCGATTTCTCAAACCCCGATAAACTACACCGCAACTTCTGATACCAACTTCAACTTCAATACTGCCAAAACATGTAGCCAGAATATTCCATTGAATACTTGCAATGTTTCAGCAAGTGTTACAAAAACTGCATCGCAATGTTTTGGTGTGAATAGTGGTACTGCAACCATTACTCTTTCTGGTTATGGCTCATCAGCTTCCGGAACCTATTCATTAGATAACGGTACAAATGTAAACTACTCCAGCAACCCTTTCACAATCAATAACCTTTCGGCCGGTCAACATAGTGTTTCAATTGTTTCTGGCTCGGGAGCCAATGCTTGCTCAGCCAGTACAGGAACCTTCACTATTGATGGACCTGCTTCCGCGTTATCTTCTTCATTCAGCGCTTCCGGTTGTGTAAGTTATAAGATTCAATGGGCACCGGGTATTGATACCACTGTAACTGCCTCTGGTACCTATACACGCAGTTTAACTTCCGTAAATGGATGCGATAGTTTCGTTACAGCAAATATTACTATTAATCCCAATGCTCCTGAGGCAGGAACTTTGAGTGGTGACCAAAATATTTGCTCAAATAATACCACAACAACTTTCTCATCAACATCTTCAGGAGGTATATGGTCTTCATCTAACACTTCTGTGGCAACCATAAACTCCTCAACAGGTTTGATTACCCCAATATCAGGAGGTACCTCAACCATAACATATGCTGTAACAGGTACTGGTGCTTGCTCAGACTCAACAGCAAGAGCCACTAGGACTATTACTATTACCACTGCTCCAAGCACAGGTGTTTTAAGTGGATCGAGCGAGATATGTTCAAATGCTACGAATGTTATATATTCATCAACGGTAACTGGAGGTAAATGGTATTCTTCTAATC
>CANFOP010000025.1 GCA_947448685.1 Chitinophagaceae bacterium
CTTTTAAATAGTTGGTATAATGTCTGCGCATTTCATTGATTCCAACAATTGGCCCTTTCCATTCCAAGGATTTATATAGATGCTTTTTACATACTTGTATTCTTTCTTCAAGTGTAGGAGAAGGCAGAATTGTTTTGTCTTTCAGGTAAGCTTTTATTTCCCTGAAAATCCAGGGATATCCAATAGCCGCTCTTCCAATCATAATACCATCAATGCCATACCTGTTTTTATATTCATACGCTTTTTGCGCACTGTCTATGTCGCCATTTCCAAAAATGGGAATATGCATGCGTGGATTGTTTTTTACTTTTCCAATCAAAGTCCAGTCTGCTTCTCCCTTATATAGTTGGGCTCTGGTTCTTCCATGAATAGCAAGAGCCTTCACTCCAATATCTTGTAGTCTTTCAGCAACTTCTTCAATATTTTTTGAATGTTCATCCCAGCCAAGTCTGGTTTTTACAGTAACAGGGAGCGAAGTGCTTTTTATAACAGCTTCGGTTAAACGAATCATTAAATCAATATCTTTCAATACCCCCGCACCAGCGCCCTTACTAACTACTTTTTTAACCGGACAACCGAAGTTGATGTCTACCAGGTCCGGATTTACGGTTTCGCAAATTTTCGCACTCATGGCCATTGCTTCTTCATCTCCACCAAAAATCTGAATGCCAAATGGTCTTTCTTCTTCACTAAAATCAAGTTTCTGCTTGCTTTTAATGGCATCTCGAATAAGACCTTCACTGCTGATGAACTCACTGTACATCAGGTCGGCACCATTGTCTTTACAGACTGCTCTAAACGGAGGGTCACTCACATCTTCCATTGGAGCAAGCAGTAAAGGGAAATCAGGTAATATGATATTGCCTATTTTGGGCATAGTAATTTTGTATATTGCACTGCAAAATTACAATTAATACTTTGTGTATGCAATATAAAAGCAATAAAGGTTATTCTGGTTTTGGTCAATTGGGAATGATTTTTTGTTTTGTAGGATTGGGCTTGATATTAACAACAATACTGCAACTGATGATTGGGATTCAAATTGCACCTCCGGGTACTCCTTTAGATAAAATGGGTGATGCGATGTTGGAAGCGATGAAAAATCCTAAAAACCTGGGAGCGGTAAGGGTAATGCAGGTGTTAAGCACTTGTTGTATGTTTTTTATTCCTGCATTATTATACTCTTTTGTGTGCAATGGAAAGAAACTCTTTTGGTTGGGGTTTAATAAATATTTTAATTTCTACCAGGTTTTGATAGGGTTTCTGATCATCTTTACCGCCAATATCATGGCGGGTCCGCTGCAGGAACTAAGTGAAAAAATAGTTGTGCATTTTCCAAACCTGGATAATGTTGCCAAAAAATTAGAAAATGCATATAACGACCAGATAATTATGCTAAGCCATTTAAATGGCTTGGGAGATTTTATTTTTGCGTTGATTATTATGGCTTTTTTCCCTGCACTTTTTGAAGAGTTGTTTTTCAGAGGAGCATTGCAAACGTTGCTTGTAAAGTGGTGGAAAAAGCCCTTGATTGCTATTGTTGTTACTTCAGTTGTGTTCAGTATCATTCATATGTCTGTCTATCTTTTATTGAGCAGAATAGTGTTGGGTTTTGTTTTGGGCTGGATGTTTCATCAAACCAAAAATATTTGGATCAATACAATCGCTCATTTTTTGAATAATGCTATTGCGGTATCTCAGATGTATGCTTTAAGCATTAGTAAATCAAAAATAGATATCAGTAAATTAGACGCAAAAGTAGATTGGTGGCTAGGAGTCCTGGCAGTATTCATCATATTTGCTTTATTCAAATTTCTTAACAAGTACACTAAAAAAAACAGAATGAAGATAATTGCCCAAGAACAATCGCTGCTGACATCAGAAAACACCGCATCTCCATTTTCTTAGATTAATCACCTAATTTACATTGATTTCTTTGTTACTAGTAACACTAGTAGAAGATTAAAAACTCTTTTACACATGCAACAAAATAAAAAGAAGTTAAAACAAGCAACTGTTGTTTCAGAAAAATCATCAATAGGGTTCAGTGTTTTCTCTATTAGAATCATGATTGCACTGTTTGCAATAGTATTATATATTCAATCTGTTGGCTTTGAATTTACATTAGATGATGATATTTTTTACCAAAAACATGAATCTGTTCAAAAGGGTCTCGCTGGGTTTACCGATTTTTTTTCCTATGGAAGTATGAATAAATTTGATGGCTCTGTGGGTGTTCAGCCATATCGTCCGTTTACACTTCTTTCTTTCGCAATAGACAAACAGATGTTTGACAATTCAGCATCATCTTCTCATTTTGTCAATGTATTGCTTTACATCCTCATTGTTCAATTATTATATACACTACTTTTTAGATTATTTCCGGATGTGCATAGAGTAATGCTTGCTTTTATTGCATTGTTGTTTTTAGTACATCCTGTTCATTCTGAAGTAGTATCGAGTATAAAAAGTAGGGACGAATTGCTTGCTGCCTTATTTGGATTCATGGCATGGATCAAATTCTTGCCTTCCAAAAAAGTTATAAGTAATAATTCAGCAAGAATGATATCAGCTGCTTTGTTTTTGCTCTTTGCTATGTTTTCCAAAGAAAGTGCAATCGCTTTTGTAGTCATACTTCCGCTCAGCTATTTTATGTTTGTTGATAAAAAAGTAAAACCAATTATTATAAAGTCTTTACCATTGTTGCTGAGTGCCGCCATTTATTTATTGATGCGTCAATTCGCTATGTATAATGGAATTGGAACACCACATACTATGAAAATTCCGACATTGGACAATGTTTTGGCAGGATCAACAAGCATTGCTCAAACATTTGCCACCAAAATGGAAATCTTGTTTTATTATGTTAAGTTGTTGTTCATTCCATGGCCTTTAAGTTGGGACTACTCATTTAACCAAATACCACTTGTAAGCTGGACAGATATACTACCATGGATGGGTTTGATAATATATGCCTGTTTGATATTTGTTGCAATCATTTATTTTACCAAAAAGCCGGAGATTGCTTTTGCAATTCTATTTTATTTTATTACCTCTCTTCCAACAAACAATCTTTTATTGATGAATGGAGCCACATTGGCTGAACGCTTTATGTTTGTTCCATCTTTTGCATTCGCATTGGCGGTGGTGTTTGTTTTAAGTGAAATTTTTAACATCAAGTTGTCCGATTTTTCTGGCGTGCAAAAGAAAATGTTTACCCGAATTGTATTTGTAGTGTTATTTATATTTTCAGGCATGAGTGTCGTTCGTTGCGGTGATTGGAAAAATAATTTTTCACTTTTTGAGTCAGGAGCTGAGAATGCACCCAAAAGCAGTAGGACGAATGCTGCATTGGGAAGTGAATACATGAATTTAGCAGAAAAAGAAAACGATGTTGAAGTAAAAAACGAATTGATACAAAAATCTATCAAATACTATAAAAAGAGCCTGGATATTTTCCCTGACAATTCTGATGCATCCTATAAAGTCGGACTCATTTTTTCAATGATATCAGATACGGCAAACGCAATCAAATACTATAAAATGTCATTGGCTGCAACACCGGGACAAATTTTCGCATTGAATAATCTGGGCTCCATTTACGCGTCTAATAAAGAATATGACTCCGCCGCCATTTATTTTACTCGCTCATATGAGGCGGATTCTTCAAACGAAATGACGATAACCAATCTGGAGGTAGTGAATTATTTAAGAGGCAATGATGATGAATGTATTTATTACGGAAACAGGGCTTTACAACTTCAAATTAAAACACCTAAAGTATATCAATTGCTTTCTCAGGCATGGTCAAGAAAAGGAAACAATGAAATGGCTTCAAAATATTCCGATTTGATAAATACTAACAACAAACTAAACTTCAATCAGTAGAAATATTAATTGCTCAAAACTATACCATTCAGGATATTTGTATTTAACTAAAACTATTAAATTGGCACTCAATCTTCAAACATTTAAAACAAGAACATTAACTGCCATTGTATTTGCGGCAATCATGCTAAGCGGACTTTTTGTAAATGTTTTTCTGTTCAACAGTCTTTTCATATTCATCATGCTAGGTTGTACCATCGAGTTTATCAAGATAATGAGCATGATTACCAAAAAGAATATCTCGCTATATATAATATTGGCTTTACCTTACATAGTCCTTCCGTTGTACAGATTGATTTATCTTGGAAATCATTCCTTATCAGGAGAGAACGTTTTTTCTCCAGTGATACCCGCTGGCATTATCTTTTCCATCTGGATAAATGATACAGGAGCCTATATTATCGGATCTTTAATAGGCAAAACACCTTTGACAATTATTTCTCCCAAAAAAACATGGGAAGGCACTATTGGCGGAATTATTGTAAGTACAGTCATTATTACTTTATTAAGCATCATAATTAAGCCAGCAGGAATAATAAACTGGTACCATTGGACTGCCATTGCTGCTATTTGCGGGGTTTTTGGCACTTTGGGAGATTTGTTGGAAAGTAAAATCAAAAGAACGGCTGAGATAAAAGATAGCGGCAACATCATGCCAGGTCATGGAGGATTTCTCGACAGATTTGATTCCTTATTGATTGCAACACCAATTGTGTGGGTCTATATCAAATTATTCCTTTAATACTGATTTATATTATTGGCTTCGTTGTACATTTGCCACACAAAATATTTTTATGACTATACATCGGGAAGGTTATCCAACCATTATCATTTCTGCTTTAGTGTTAGCAATATTAAATACAATTGTTTTTTGGTTGTCTTGTTCCTATTGTTGTTGGATAAGTGATTCGTTTTTATTGCTTTCTATTCTTGTTTGGTTATTTCTGATTTCATTTTTCAGAATACCTGCAAGAAAATTGACCATTCAGGAAAACGCAGTTGTATCACCCTGTGATGGCAAGGTTGTGGTAATAGAAGAAATGTACGACGAAGAGTATTTTAAAGAAAAAAGACTGCAGGTATCAATTTTTATGAGTCCGGCTAATGTACATGTAAACAGGAATCCAATTGATGGCGATGTGGTCTATAATCAATATCACAAAGGCAAATATTTAGTAGCGTGGAACCCAAAGTCTTCTACAGAAAACGAACGCCATTCTGTTGTATTAAAAAAGGGCAATACTGAGGTTTTAGTTAAACAAATTGCCGGCGCCTTGGCTAAAAGAATAGTTAATTATTTAAAAGTTGGCCAAAAAGTAAAACAAACCGAAGAGTTGGGCTTTATCAAGTTTGGAAGCAGGGTAGACCTGTTGCTTCCAGTGGGAACTAAAGTAAATGTTCAACTCAATCAGCCCGTAAAAGGAGGGGTAGATATCATTGCGTTCATTTAATTATACAATTTGATGTTTTGAAATGTAATTTTCATTTATTAAATTTGAAGTAACAATTAATCTTAAAAAACTATTACAATGAAAAAAGTATTATTATTAGCTACTGCAGCTTTGTTAGTTAGTGGTGTTTCATTTGCTAACACAGACAAAGACAAAAAGAAAAAATGTGCAAAAGGAAAAACTTGTTGCAAAAAAGGAATGCATTGCAATAAAGATAAAGAAAAAGAAAAAGCTGCAACAGCTGAAATGAAACCTGAGTAATTAAGTTTATTTTTTTATTCATGAGCCTCTTATTAAAGAGGCTCTTTTTTTAGAATATACTTTCCAAATCTTTTAGATGGGTTATGGTATAGGTGGGATTCAAATTTGTTTCAGCATTGATGTGATTTACAAAAATGCAATCCATTCCAAAGTTGATGGCTCCTTTTATATCGGCTTCCAGATTGTCACCAATCATAATAGATTTTGCAGCATTGGTATTTGCCTGTTGTATAGCGTATTGAAAAATTTCTTTTTCAGGCTTCATGCTGTTGCTGGATTCTGAAGTAATGACATGAGTGAAAAAATGATCAATACGGCTGTTTTTTATTTTACTCCATTGTGTTTTTTCAAACCCATTGGTGATGAGATGCAGTTGATATTTTTTTTCAGATAAGTATTTTAATATTTCTGTTGTGTAAGGAAAAACTGATTGTTTGGTAGGCAGTATTTCTAAAAATCGTTTACCCATATTTTTTGACAAAACCTCATCAGCAACCTTAAAGTCAAGTAAGGTCCTCCACATTCTTTTCCATTTTAATTCTTCGGCAGAAATAAACCCTTTTTGATACCTGTCCCAAAGCAATTTATTGTGTTCAGAATATTTTTCATAGAAAGCATTGAAATCGGCGGTTGCAATTTTATTCATCTCAAATTCATGAAAGATATCAATCATACTGTCTTTGGCATTGTTGTCAAAATCCCATAATGTATGATCAAGGTCAAAAAAAAGGTGTTCGTATTTATTCATTCTTGTTTTGATTGTAAGATGATCTTTATATTTACATTAAATACGAAGTTAATCAATAGACCTTAAATTTTATTTTATGTTGGCAGTTATTACAGGTGCAAGCAGAGGTATGGGAAAAGCAATTGCAAAAAAATTTGCCGAGGAAGGCTATAATTTGATTTTAGCAGCCAAAACTAAAGAGTCTTTGGAAAAAACTAAAGAAGAAATTGCAACAAATTATCCATCTGTTGAAGTGAAAATATTTTTTGCTGATTTATCAATTACAGAAGACATAAAAAAGTTATCGGACTTTTGCCTGAACACAGGGATACCAGATATTTTGGTAAACAATGCAGGTATATATAAGCCAGGGAACTGTATGGATGAGCCGGATGGATTTATGGAAGATATGATGAATCTGAATTTCTATAGCGCATATCATTTAACAAGATCATTATTACCTTCTATGATAAAGAATGCAAAAGGACATATTTTCAATATTTGCTCCATCGCCTCTTTACAAGCATATGAAGGAGGAGGAGGTTATAGTGTGAGTAAATTTGCGCTGAATGGATTTAGCCAAAATCTGCGCCACGAATTGAAATCTCATGGAATAAAAGTTACTACCGTTTTTCCAGGAGCTGTATTTACTGATTCCTGGGGAGATTTTGACAATAGTAATAAAAGAATCATGGAAGCAAATGATATTGCTGAAATGATTGTTGCTTCAACTAAATTGTCCAGTCAGGCAGTGGTTGAAGAAATTGTAATGCGTCCACAGTTAGGAGATTTGTAGAAAAATTAATGATAGGTGAATTTGTATCCTACTCCTCTGATTGAATGGAAATAGACAGGGTTTCGTGTATCTGCTTCAAAATACTTTCTGAAACTAAGTATGAAATTATCAATTGTCCTGGTGGTTGGAAATACATTGTAACCCCAAACTGCCTGAAGTATCTTTTCTCTGGTAACCACTTCATTTTTATTTTCAATCAATAACTTCAGCAACATCCCTTCTTTTTTAGTTAAACTGATTTTTTCTCCCTTTCCATTTATACATTCCAGTGCATTGAAGTTAATAATATTGTCATCAAATTGATAAGTGTCGGCAATACTGCTTTTGGAAGAAATAGCTCCGCTTTTCACAATTAACTTATCAACTCTAAGCAAAAGTTCTTCCAAATTAAATGGCTTTGTCAGATAATCATCAGCACCTTTTTTCAAACCTAATACTCGCTCAGCGCTGCTGTTTTTGGCACTTAATATTAAAATAGGTATCGGTAAGTTTTGTAGTCTTATTGACTCACAAACTGATATGCCATCCAGTTCGGGCAACATGACATCCAAAATAATCAAATCAAAATGTTCCTGATGTATTATTTTTAAAGCTGAAACTCCGTCAAGGCATGCGGTCACTTCGTATCCATCCAACTCTAAGTTTAATTTCAGTGCTTCCTGGAGATTTTCCTCGTCTTCTACAAGCAATATCGATAACTTTTTTGACATAACAGATTAAGCAACAGTTTTTAATTCAAGTATAAATCTGGAACCTTTGGGATGATTGTCCACCACTTTAATTAATCCCTTGTGGGTGTCAATTATTTTTTTAACTAAAAAAAGTCCTAAGCCCGTACCCTTTGATTTTTGAGTGGCTTCAGATCCGGTACGATAATATTTTTCAAATACTTTTATTTTTTCGCTGTTATCAATTCCCAATCCCTGGTCGATGACATGAAGTTCACAAGTATCTTTTTTATCAAAAAGAGATATTTCAATGGGTGTTTCTTTGTTGGAATACTTAATCGCATTGTCAATCAAATTGTTGATTGCCATTTGCAACAGAAAAAAATCACCTGAAACAAAAATATTTTCTTTTATACCCTTCAAAAAAATTCTTTGTGGGTATCTGGATAAAAAATCATTAAAACAATTATTGATCAATTCGCTGAAATTTGTTTTTTCATTTGTGTATTTATATCCACCAGCCTCCATTTGAGAGGAAAGCAGTAAATTGTTACAGAGTGCGTTCATTCTGTTTGTTTCCTGTAGTGTGTTTCCTATCAATTTTTCTTGTTGTGTATCATCAAGTTTTCTTTTTTGAAGTGTTTCCAGATTCAATTTGGTTATGGCTATCGGAGTTTTTAGTTCATGTGTGATGGCCATCATGAAATTTTGCTGCTGAATACTTGTTTTAAGTTGTTTGTTCACGGCTCTGAACAGAAATATGGCTCCCGCAGAAATGAGTAATAAAAATATAAATCCTTCTCCTGCATATTGGGCTTTTTTCCTTTTTTCCTCATCAACAATAGCTGCATATTTTTGAGCATAATGAATGTTGTTTTTTTCAAGTCTTTGAATTTTAAACTCATTCATTTGGATGTTTTGTTGGTTCAGCGCGATAAACCACCAGACAAGTGCGGCTAAAACATACAGCAATAAAAACCAATAGATAATTAGTATTGTTTTTATTTTTACTGACTTGTTTGGCATTGTTGAATATTCAGTTTTATAATACAGTTTGATTTCTTTTATCAAGACCCCAACTTAGTTTTTCTCTCAAAGTCTGTAAAAAATTATTTTCATTCATTCTGATGAGTTTGATATCAAAACTTTCTTTTTTAACAGCAAGTTGAATTTCTTTGGTAATAATTTCTCTTCTGCTATCAAGTGTACATACAAATCCGTCTGATCTTCCTTCTAATTCAAATGAGATGATGGTGTTATCTGGCACGATAATAGGGCGAATATTAAGATTGTGAGGGGCTATAGGCGTTATTACAAAACTACTGCTGTCAGGAAAAACAACCGGTCCGCCACAACTGAGGGAATATCCCGTAGATCCGGTAGGAGTAGAAACAATCAATCCATCTGCCCAATAGGTATTCAGAAATTCTCCGTTCAAATACGTATGTATTTTAATCATCGGCGAAATGTCTTTCTTGTGAATCGAAAAATCATTAAGTGCATAGGGTGTTTCTCCAAACAAAGGAACATTTGCTTCCAGATGGAGTAAAGATCTTTTATCCAATACATACTTTCTGTTTATTATTGCATCGATTGCAGAGGCAATTTCTTCTTTTCCGATATTTGCCAAAAAACCCAGTCGTCCGTAATTGATTCCCAAAATGGGAATATCTGAATTTCTTACCAGTGTAACCGTATCAAGCAATGTCCCATCTCCACCAAGACTAATCATACAATCAATAGATTCATCTAAATCTTCAAAAGAATTGAAAGTAGAATAATTGTTTTCTAAATTAACTGCTGAATAGAATTGATTAAAAAAGTCTTGAAAAAAAACAGGTTCTGCTCCATTTTTAATCAACTCTTCAAACAATTGATGTATATCTTTGATTTGATTATTTTCAATACCCCTGCTGTAAATAGCTATTTTCATTTGTGATTTATTTTGTTGTATCAACAGTTACATCCTAAGACTGTTACGTACATATTTTCTAAACATATTATTTTTTTCGGATGGACAAAATTTGAATTTTTAATAGAAGTAATGTAAACCAACAGTTAATGGTATCAACTGTTATGTTTACCATACAAAATTAGCCTTTTTTAATTCTTTACAATACACCTCTGGAATGCAAAAATAGTCCCATTCCATTCATTTGATTAATACTGAATTCAATGCTTAGTTTCATGTCGTACAGTGTTATGATATCAAATCCAGCTCCTCCCGTATATAGTAGTCTGTTATTCAATTGAGTAGCAAAGTCTTTTTTATTATATGCATATCCTGCATCAGAATATGTTTTCGCATATATTGAAAGGGGTATGGCAGAGATAAATTTATTTTTAAAGGGAAAATGTAAATTGGTTTGCAGAATTTTTTTACTAAAAGTCAGTTTAACAATTGACGAAGCAACAGCATCAACAACGTAGTATTCTAACCCTCTCAGATTGTATTCTCCGTATCCTAAGGCTCTTTGGTTGATATATGCTTGATAGAAGGGCAACTTTATTTTAGAAAAAAATTGAAAACTGCTGTAAAAATTGCTTTTGTGACTGTAAAATTTTTTATAACTGAAATCTGCAGATAGCATATTGATTCCTTTATTTATTCCCCATCCTCTTTTAACTAAGCTAATGCTTAGCAAAGTGCCTTTAAGCGGATAATTAATATTGTCGGTTTTTGCATATACAAATGAATATGAAAAATCAGGAAAATCAATTTTAGATATACTGTCATTGAAATAATTAGGGTTGAATTTTTTTATAACAAAACTATCTGAAACGCTTGTTGCATTATATTGAAAACCAAACAAATGTTTTTTGTATAAACCATTTCTAACTAAAAAGGATGAGGTTACAAAAAAATTGCTTTTTGTAAAATAATTTTTTTTATAAAATACCAATTTGTTATTACTATTTGTATTGTATGCAAATTCTTTGTATTGAATAAAACCTGCACCTACAGAAAATCCTTGATTTAACTTAGAATTACTATAGGGTTCCGAATAACCGAATGAAAAATATCTGCTATAACCATTCAGGAATATAATATTAAGTTTATCTGCTCTGCCGGAAAAATTGTAATCAGTATATCTCAAGCCATATATTACCCTGTTAAAATTGGCTTTATATGTTTTCAACCATTCATTAAAGTTTCTGTCAATGATTTGAAATTGCGGAATTGGATAGATAAACCATTTTTCAGTCAAATTGATATTGATTGAAAATCTATGATTTGATACAATGGCCGGTGTTATCTGAACAAATGAGAACAGGTTTGTATTGTAAATTGCTTCTTGACAAAGCAATAGTTTTTCGTACAACATAGATGGTTGAATCGTATCCCCCACTTTCATATTCATCTCCCTTAATATTATGTAGTCTTTGGTTTTTTTATTGCCCAAAATATTTATCTCAACTAATTGAAAACCTCCTAAACTATCAACTGAAATGAATTTCCGGAAATCTGTAAAGTCTACAACCGGTAATTTATTGTTTTGCCCTGATGATGTAATTGAAAACAAAACTGCAATGAGCGATAAGTATATTTTTGAAGACATTTTTATACTAGTGAAGATCACATCTGTAGTGATAAATTGAAGTAATTAATCAAAGGTTTAGATAGTTCATCAGATTTTTGTAATTGATATCTGTTTTGTCTTCATAGGAGTGATTACCAAAATGATATTTCACCTCGTAGTCATATCTTTCAAAAGTCGAAACAACGGCAGCGATTTCTTTTCTGTTAAGGTGTAATGTGACTGAAAGCATTCCTGAAACAGGGCTTACAGTTGTGTTTAAGTGAAGGATTGTGCAATCATTGCTTTCCACTATCCTGCTAATTTCTGAAATGGAAAATTGGATTCTTTCCATTTCTAAAATAATCAATCCGCCTATTTCATTTCCACCAGCAAAGTCTCCCATTGTTTTTAGTAAATCTATGGAAGTTATAATTCCTATGAAGTCATTGGAACGGGTTACTATTGGTACAATGTTTGATTCATATTGATTACAGAAATTTACTGCATTCAGAAAATGCAAATCATTGTACAAAAAAATATTCATTAAGTTTTCCTGAATCAACTCAATTGGAATTTTCTCTTCTTCAACATCCAGCAAATCATCCTCGCTTATAATGCCCAAAAAATTGTTTCCTGAAACTACAGGAAGGTGAGTCAGTTTATAATCATTGATTAATTGCTTGGCCTTTGCAACAGAATCTTGCAATATCAATCTCGGCATGTTTTGATTGATTAATTCCGATGTAAGCATTTGCCAATGAATTAAGAATGATAAAATCGGTCAATTCATTATTTTTTAAAAATAAGAATCGAGTTTTTAATTGCCCTGATATTTTTTTAGAAAATCTCCCAGGATTTTATTAAACTCATCAGGCACTTCCATCATGGGGGCATGTCCGCATTTGTCTATAAAATACAACTCGCTGTTTGGAATCAGTTTATGAAACTCCTCTCCAACAAAAGGTGGAGTAATTGTATCATTTTTACCCCAAATCAGGCAAGTGGGAATTTTTATTTGGTTTAATTCTTCTCCCAAATTATTGCGGATAGCGCTTTTCGCAAGAGCTATAATTTTTATTACTTTAAGCCTGTTATTCGTTATTTCAAAAACCTCGTTTACTAATTCTTCAGTTGCCAATGCAGGATCATAAAAGGTAAGTGCGGTTTTGTTTCTGATATATTCCTTATCACCTCTTTTTGGATAAGAATCGCCCATTCCATTTTCAAATAAGCCGGAACTTCCGGTTAATATGAGTGTTTTTATTCTTTCAGGTTTTTTTAAAGCATGAACCAAAGCAACATGTCCGCCTAAAGAATTACCCATCAGGTGTATATGATTGTAATTTCTATGCTCAATGAATTTTTGCAGGAACTTTTGAAGTCCGCCTACAGATGTATGAAGCAGATCGAGATCAAGTAGTGGCAGCATCGGCACAACCACCTTATGAGTTTGCTTGAAGTGTTCAATTAAGTCCTTAAAATTGCTCAATGCACCGAATAAACCATGCAAAAGCATAAGAACTTCTCCTTCACCTTCTTCTATGAATTTATACTTTCCGTCTTGCTTTATCGAATAACTCATGCTGATTTACTTTACTGTCTCAAAGAGAGACTATCGGCTTAAAATTACGATAAATACTATAAAAATGCTATAATTTATTTGAAACAGTACCAAAATAATTTTGCAACTGTTCAAAAATATTTTTAAAGAAAGGAATTATTTTTCCGATGGCCCCAATTGTATCAGGGGCAATGGGAGCCAAATATGGGTAAAAGACGGAACTGTCAATGGTTTCTTTTTTAATTATTCCCAATTGCTTTACATAAAAGAGTATAACACTGAAAATAATTGAGTAAAGGACAATATAAAGGCAAATACCGCCTAATTTATTCAGCCACCCGATCATTAATAATTCACTTGTTTTTTCAAATAGCTTACCTGCCATCTTAACTGCTAATGTAACAGCCGAAAAAACCAATACAAAAGAAAGAAAAGGAAGCCATTTTCCGTTCAAGTGTGAATCTGTTGAAAGATGATTGGCGAGTACAGCAGACAGTTTCACTGCAGCAGCAATGCCAATTAAAAACCCAATGGTGTTGAAAAGAGCCTGAATCAGACCCTTTCTTACTCCTTTGGTAAAAGCTACCAGCAATAATGAAACAAAGATTATGTCAATAAACATTGTTCGAAAAAATTGAAACGTAAGCTATCTGTTATGAGGTGAGTATTATCCCAAAAGTTGCTTTACAATTGAGCTGATTGTCTTTCCGTCAGCTTTTCCTGCCAGTTGTTTGGAAGCAACCCCCATCACTTTACCCATATCAGCAGGAGAATTAGCACCAGTTTCTTGTATGATGGCTGTTACAACTGCTTTGATTTCATCTTCAGAAAGTTGTTTCGGAAGGAATTTTTCAATTACGGCCATCTCTTCCCTTTCTTTTTCTGCAAGATCTTCTCTTCCTTGTTGAACAAAGATTTCTAAAGAATCTTTTCTTTGTTTCATCATTTTTTGCAAAAATTTTTGTTCGGTCGCTTCGTCAAGTTCAGCGGATGCTCCCGGTTCTGTTTTTGCTTTGATGATTTCCGCCTTGATGGCCCTTAGTGCTCTTAAAACTGCTTCATTTTTTGATTTCATGGCGTCTTTCATCTCCGCCATTATTTGTTGTTCGAGTGCCATAATTGTATTATTTATTTAGATTGTTCATTCATCATTTCATCTCTGAATTTTTTGTAAAAGCCTTTTGCAAAATCCTTCATCTCTGTGCATAATCCCTCGTTTTTGGTTGCTCTTTGAAAAGTATCTGCCATTGTCATCATCATCTGGTAGAAAAAATCTCCCATTTCATCGACCATCATATCTTTGGTCCACAAATCGATTCTTAAAGCAGACTTATCTGCCCCATCCCAAAAAGCAAGACACATTGCTTTGGATTTTTGCTGCATATCCGCACTGCTGTCACTGGCCTGCCAATTGATTTGTTCAGGAATTTTATGCGGGTCTAAAATCACATCTATCGTTATGGTTGATTTTTGCATCTTGTTTTTATTTTTACAAAGGTAATATCTTTATTCCTGACTCTTTTCAATGATTTCGTTCCATATTTTTTTCGAAATTTTCTCCCAAGAAATGCTTTCGGAAAAATGAAAAGCCCTTTGAATGAGGTCATTCCTGAGAGATTCATTTTTATAAAGTAAAATCATTTTTTCAGACAGTTCGCTTTTCTTATAATATAGAGCATTATCATTGAAGGATGATTGTATAAAATCATTTTCCAAAAGCACCACAGGTATTTTTAAACAAAAGCCTGATAATACTTTTGGAAGATTCAGGATTGTGGAATGAATGAATATTAATGCATAGGCGCTCGAAATGAGATCTTTTTCAGCAAATATTTCTTTTCCCACAATCATTAAAACAATATCTTCTCTGTATTTGTAGCTTTTAATAAGAGATGAAATTTCAGATTTTTGAGATTCCGATATATTGATGATTAATTTAAAACCCGATTGTTGCCATTTTTTAAAATAGGAGAAGGATTTTAAAGCCTCTATGATTGTATCTGTTCCGCAATTGGTTCCTTCCAATAAAAAATATTCTTTTCCTGAACAGATTGTTTTCTTTACCTCTTCTTTTTTTGACTCATCGGAAGGGTTACAAATATCAGTCCCATAGGGGATTACAGTTGTTTTATCGTTTATGGAGGGGTATTCTTCTTTTAAAATATTTTTAATGAAATCATTTTCTGCAATCAACCAAAACGAATTTTTTAGCAATTCGAAATATTTATTTCTTTTTGTTAGAAATTTTTCATTGAGGTATACAACTGTTTTTATTTCTTCACTATTCACTGCCCAGATCACTGAGCAAAAATAAAATCTTGCGTTGTTTCTTTTGAGGATACCGAGAATTTTCCGTTTGTGTAAAAACTTCACGCTGATCCAATTGAGCCATTTGTTTCCAAGGGTCTCATACGTTATATTATTGGCAGTACGCCTATTGTATGGGATGTCATTTGTAAAAATAAAAATGAATCTGTGCTCGGGATGCATAATCGCGATATTCTTGAAACAATGGTAGTAGAAATCATCTGTACCTGAAATTTCAATAGCGATAGTCATCTGAATAATTGATTAGCATTTATTGGTGAGCGTTGCGTGTATATTTCAACATTGAAAATATAGAAAGACTTTTCTTTTAAACAGATTTTGTTATTTCAATATTTTCAATTTTACCGTTTCTATTCTGGTATCAGTTACATTGAGTATGTCAATTTCAAAATTACCTACAAATATTTTTTCTTTTGCACCGGGAATGGATTCATTGTGCTGAATGATATAACCTGATAGGGTTTCAGCATCATCATTGTCGTCAAACGAAATATTATATTTCTGAGAAATAAAATCCAATTCCAATCTGCCGCTGAAAATATATTCATTACTTGATAGTTGCTTGTTGATGAATGTTTCTGGGACATCATGTTCATCTTCAATTTCACCAAAAATCTCTTCTAAAAGGTCTTCCATAGTGACAATTCCGGCTGTACCGCCAAATTCATCAACTACCCAAGCGATGCTTTTTCTCTCCTTACTGAACTTATTCATTAAGTCAGTAGCACTCATTGTTTCAGGAACAGCAGGAATAGGATGGAGAATGTCTTTTACATTGGAAGGATTTTTAAAAAGGTCCAAATGATGAACATAACCAAGTATATTGTCAACATTATTTTCAAAAATTAATATCTTGCTCAGTTTGGTTTCAATGAATTTGGTTTTTATTGCCTCAAGTCCAAATTTGACATCAACCCCTTCAATTTCTTTTCTGGGTATAAGGCATTCACGTAATTTGATTTCACTGAGAGAGAGAGCATTTTCAAAAAGTTCCTTATTGATTTCTTTGTCTTCTTCTTCTTCATGATGCTTGCTTTGTTGTAAAAAATGCTCCAGATCAACTTTGCTGAATGCAGTTTTTTTGGAAGTTATTTTAATATTGAAAATATATTTCAATATCCATTCAGCAAGGCTTACCAGATGTGAAGATGCTGCAGACAGAAGCCAGTACAACCCTCTTGAAAAAGAACTTACAAAAGTTGATTTAAGTATGGCATTACTTCTTGCTTTAAAGAAAGCCTTTGAGATAAATTCAATCAATAAAATAATCGCTGTTGAGAGAGTGGTTTCAATTACCAAACGAATCAAATTCAAATAACCAGATGCGTTAGAAGGGAGTTTGTTTTCAATCCATTTCCAAATTGGATATAACATATCACCTATGAGTAAACCATAAATAACCAAAATTATGTTCAGTCCTACTAAAACAGTACCTATGAATTTTGTTGGATGCTCTGAAAAATACCCCCAGGTTTTTCCTGAAATGGTACCTTGTTTTTTATTCAATTCAATTGAAAGTTTATTGGCAGAAATAAATGCTATTTCCAACCCCGATAAAAAACCAATCAGGATCAATGAAAAAAATAATGAAAATAGGGCTATCCAATCCATAGCGTAAAATTAATGAAATAGAACAGAATCCATCTTGTTTTAAATTTAATTCAGGAATTCAGGAAGATGGAAACAATCTCAGCGGCTGATACACAAGCCTTATCAAGATTGTCATTGACTATTATTTTATCAAAATTATTTTTAAATGAAATCTCATAAGAAGCTTTATTGACTCTCGCCTGAATAGATTCAGCCGTTTCGGTTCCTCTTGATAATAATCGAATTTTCAATTCTTGTACTGAAGGGGGGTCTATAAAAATACTCAAAGTGTTTTCAGGATATTGCTGTTGAACATGTATGGCGCCTTTTACATCAATATCTAGAACGGGGACTTTTTCCAAGGCCCAGATTCTTTTTAATTCGGATTTCAATGTGCCATAATATTTTCCTTCATATACCATTTCCCATTCTGCAAATTCTTTTTGTTTGATTTTTGATTTAAACTCATCCATGGAAATAAAATAATAATCCTCGCCGTCTTTTTCAGCACCTCTGGCATTCCTGGTTGTTGCTGAAACAGAAAACGACAGTACAGGAAAAGCATCCATCAGAAATTTGGTGATAGAAGTTTTACCGGCACCAGAGGGTGCGGTGATGATTAATATTTTCTGATGTTTGACAGACATGAAATGAGAATGATTTTTATCAAAATTATTGAGCATGAACTCTTTTTATAGATGCGCCTAGTTTTATTAGTCTTTCATCTATAAACTGATAGCCACGATCTATTTGTTCTATATTTTGAATGATGCTTTTTCCTTCTGCACTCAGTGCCGCAATCAGTAAAGCCACACCGGCTCTGATATCTGGAGAACTCATTGTGATGCCTCGAAGTTTTTTCTGACGTTCCATACCAACTACAACGGCACGGTGTGGATCACATAAAATCACCTGAGCACCCATTTCTATTAGTTTGTCCACAAAAAACAATCTGCTTTCAAACATCTTCTGATGTATTAATAAACTTCCTTTTGCTTGAATGGCTGTCACTAAAATTATACTTAATAAATCCGGTGTTAATCCGGGCCAGGGATGATCGTACATGGTCAAAATCCCTCCTTCCAAAAAGGTTTGGATTTCATAAAGGTCCTGAGAAGGTATATGAATATCATTTCCTTTTATTTCAATGTTGATTCCTAACTGCTGAAATTTCTCGGGAATCACACCAAGGTCACTTACTCCTGCATTTTTAATGGTGATATCACTTTGTGTCATAGCAGCCAATCCAATAAAACTTCCTACTTCTATCATGTCAGGCAACATGGTATGGTGAGTGCCATTTAAAACCTGCACCCCTTCGATAATTAACATGTTACTGCCAATGCCGCTGATTTTAGCGCCCATTTTGTTCAGCATTTTACATAATTGCTGAATGTAAGGTTCACAGGCAGCATTATAAATAGTGGTGGTACCTTTTGCCAATACAGCTGCCATTAAGATATTCGCAGTACCAGTAACACTTGGCTCATCCAGGAGCATAAAACCACCTTTTAATTCCTGCGCTTCCAGTTGAAAAAAATTCGAATTTTCGTTGTAGGAATATTTGGCACCTAATTTTTCAAATCCTATGATATGAGTATCTAATTTTCTTCTTCCGATTTTATCTCCTCCGGGTTTAGGCAAATAAGCCTTTTTGTATCTTGCCAGCAAAGGACCGGCAAGCATTACAGAGCCTCTCAACTTTCCACTTTTTTTATGGAATTGATCGCTTTGCAAATAATCAATATCAATGTTGTCAGCCTTAAAACTACAGGTATGTCTGTCAATACGATTAACCTCTACATTAATCTCTTTCAATAACTCTATAAGAAGATTTACATCGATAATGTCCGGAATATTGTTGATAATAACTTCTTCCTTTGTAAGTAATACTGCGCTGATGATTTGAAGGGCTTCATTTTTCGCGCCTTGTGGAGTTATTTCCCCAAAAAGTTTTTGTCCGCCAGTTACTTCAAAAATACTCATATTGGATAATTTTTCATTAAGTGCCTATGCAGGAACTTATGAATTGCGTTTTGCTTCTTAGAATAAGAACCTTGCTATGATTTAAAAGCGTTTTTTAAAATTTCTATTGCTTCTGTTATCTCTTCCTCCATTACTATTTCGGTTACCACTTCTGCTGTCTCTTCCCCCACGATTATTATCCCTGCCGCTAAAATTCTGTCTGTATTGATTTCTTCCGCTTCCGGATGAGTAATCATCTCTTTCAGATCTATTGTCTGTTCTGTGTTTTACAAAAGGACGATTGTTGAATTCTAATTCTCCATTGGTTATCGAACTTAGTTCAGTTTGAATATTGTCATCATGAACTAATTCTTTGTGCCAATTACTATACGTAAGTTTCATATAGTATGCAATGGAATTTGCAAAGCCTTGTTTTTTCTCAGGATTTTGTTCGTGTAATGCTTTGTCTATTACCAGCTCTATATTCTTTCCCAGATGGTTGAATTTTGGATATTTTTTTGGGTAGCGAAGTTTTTCAGGTTTGGCTTTTAGTGTTTCCCTGGTTGGAATAGGATAAGGGCTTTCAACGTCTAAAGTAAAGTCGCTGATTAAAAAAAGATGATCCCAGAGTTTATGCCTGAAATCTTCAACATTTTTCAAATGAGGGTTCAAGAAACCCATCAATTCAATGACAGTATTTGCGTTTTTTTGACGAACATCTTTGTCTTCAATTTTCAGTAAATATTCCACCATTTTTTGAATATGTCTGCCATATTCCTTCATAATCAAATGGTTTCGAGTAGTATTGTACTCCATATTATCAACATTAAGCATAATTCAAAGTTAAGTAGTTAAGAGCGTGTAAACAAGTGTATTTAGGGCTGGAGTGAATAGTTTTCAGGTATTTGTAGCAGGAGCAATTTTTAATTAAACTTTGTTGTTCTTTTTATTGGTATATATTTTTAATAAAATATAGGCTGTAATTGTCCCAATGCAATCTGCTGCCCAATCTACTAAATCATAACTCCTTCCCGGCACATATAATTGAATACATTCGGTTATATAGCCCCAGCAACAGGTGGCGATAGTTATTGAAATAAATATTCTTTTTCTTGATAATGCATTCAAATCGGCTTTTGAGAAGGGAATCATAAATAACCAATTCAATATGCCAAACATGCCGCCATGAATCATTTTATCAAAATCCAGCAACAAATCGAGCCATTCACTGCC
>CANFOP010000026.1 GCA_947448685.1 Chitinophagaceae bacterium
ACTATCAGAATAGTTTTTAGTTCAAAAGAAAAAAAGGAGACGTCTTTAAAAAAGAAAAAGAAAAAATCTGATGAAGAAAATATCATTAAGATAGCTCCATTAGGATTTGTTTCTGGTGTAATACCAGTATTTTATGAAAGAGTAATCAATGAGTTCTTTACCGTTCAAGGAGGGGTTGGTATTACTTCGAGAAACTACACTCGTTCTGCTTTTCAACAAACAAGCGAAACCCCGATCAAAATCAATTACCCCTGGGGAGACGACTACCAATACATAGACCAGGCTGATGCTCCGCTTATTTTTACCAACAGGGTTGCAAAGACTGGTTTTGCCTTTTCTGTAGAACCTAGACTCTATTTTGACAGCGAATCTCCTGATGGAAGTTATTTTGGCGCTTCGTATAATTTCTATCGCTATAATTTCAATATTCCCGGAGTTGTATCTACGTCATCAGGGTCTTATGCATTCAAAGGAGACTTAAAAAAAGAGCATGAAAATATCTCTGATTTAATGGCAGTTTTCGGTTACCATGATATTGGCGAAAGTTTAACCTTAGACTATTCAGTAGGGTTGGGAATTAGAAATGTAACTGGTACCAAATACTATTATGGCACCAATTCAACAGAATATTTGGAAGGTATCGCTTCTTACAAACAAAGTATATTCAACGTTAATATCGGATTAAAAATCGGTTTCCATTTTTAATGAATCAATCGTTCAATTAATTTCTACAGCGCAGTTGTAAACTGTCTTAAAAATCTCACATCGTTTTCACTGAATAGCCTTAAGTCCTTAACCTGATAGGTAAGCATTGTAATTCTTTCTATGCCCATACCAAAAGCAAAGCCAGTATATTTATTGCTGTCAATACCACAATTGTCCAGTACTTTAGGGTGTACCATGCCGCAACCTAAAATCTCTACCCATCCGGTTTTTTTGCACACACTGCAACCATCACCTCCGCAAATCAGACAACTGATATCCATTTCGGCACTTGGCTCTGTGAATGGAAAATAAGATGGCCTGAAACGAACTTTGACATCGGCTCCAAACATTTCCTTTACAAAAAAGTACAGCGTTTGTTTCAAATCAGCGAATGAAACATTTTCTGCTATGTACAATCCCTCTACTTGATTAAAAAAACAATGCGCCCTTGCACTGATGGTTTCATTTCTATAAACCCTGCCCGGGCAAATTATTCTTAAAGGCAGTTCACCCTTTTCCATTTCTCTAATTTGTACACTGCTGGTGTGTGTTCTAAGCAACCAATCGGGATTTTGACTGATATAGAATGTATCCTGCATATCGCGCGCAGGATGATTTTCCGGAAGATTCAATGCAGTGAAATTGTGCCAGTCATCTTCAATCTCCGGACCTTCAGCTACAGAAAATCCCAGTCTTTGAAAAATAGATACAATTTTATTATGTACAATGCTGATAGGATGACGCGTGCCTATTGTTAAAGGCTGTCCAGGTAAAGTAACATCAGGTTTGTCAGATGATTCAGTTCCTGCATTTTCAAAATTCAATACATGTTCCTGATAATGCGTTTCCACCATTTGCTTAAAATCATTAAGCATCAAACCTGCTTCTTTCTTTTTATCTGCAGGCACATTTTTCATTTCACTCATGATGGATTTCAGCACACCCTTTACCCCTAAGTACTTGATTCTAAAGGATTCCAATTCATCTTTTGTGCTGATAGCAATATCCAGTATTTCCTTTTTGTATTGCTCAATTTGAGCCATTAGTTGATCCATGTTGCAAAGTTATGAAGCAAAAAGTTAAAAATTAACAGCAGAGGATGAACTATATCTAAAATTCAATAACTTTATTAAAAATTATAAAACTATGTCACTATTCAAATCGGGCAACCCCACCCTTTCAGAAAAGAAATTCAGAGATACGGTTATTCCTTACAACATGACCAATGAAAATGCGATGACCATTAAGGGGACTCTCAATAAATTCGGTTTTATGTTATTGATGCTGATGGGAAGTGCTTTTTATTCTTGGAAAGAATTTGCAGACTCACAAGGTACCAGTTCCAGTTTGATGCCCATGATTTTAGGAGGAGCAATTGGTGGGTTTGTAATCGCATTGGTCATCACTTTTAAAAGAGAGTGGTCATCATATCTTGCGCCATTGTATGCAATTTTGGAAGGTTTATTTATTGGCGCGATTTCAGCCATGTATGAAGCTACTTATCCCGGACTTGTAACCAATGCGGTGGGACTGACTTTCGGAGTTGGTGTAGCCATGTACCTATTATATAGTTTTCGAATCATAAATGCTACGCAAAAATTCAAATCAGTTGTAATTACAGCCACGGTTGGTATTGGTATTTTCTATTTGATCGTAATGATTTTACAGGCATTCAACGTTAATCAAATGAGTTTTATTTTGAGTGAAGGAAGCCCATTTGGTATTATATTTTCTCTGTTTGTTGTAACAATTGCAGCCCTTAACCTGATCCTTGATTTTGATATGATTGAACAAGGCGCAAACTTAGGAGCGCCAAAATACATGGAATGGTATGGCGCTTTTGGATTGATGGTGACTTTTGTATGGCTTTATTTGGAAATGCTGCGTTTGCTTTCTAAAATAAGCAAAAGGAATTAATACTTCTTACTAAATATTATTTTAAGCCGGGATGTGGTTCATCTCGGCTTTTTTATGCATTGTTTTTTGTTACTTTGAGCACTAAATTTTACTTATGAAAAAAATAAACCTGTTTCTTGTGTCTTTCGTGTTGATATGGAGTAACTCTTTTGGTCAATCAAAATTGATTGAAAAAGTTGAGAAAAAAGGGAGTGAAATCATCATCCCTTATGAAAAATATTTGCTTCCAAATGGCTTGACTGTAATACTTCATGAAGATCACAGTGATCCTATTGTTCATGTGGATGTTACCTACCATGTAGGAAGTGCAAGAGAAGAAATTGGCAAGAGTGGTTTTGCGCATTTCTTTGAACACATGCAGTTTCAGGGGAGTGACCATGTTGCAGATGAACAGCATTTCAAAATCATAACAGCTGCAGGAGGTACTTTAAATGGTAGCACCAACCTCGACAGAACTAATTATTTTGAAACCGTACCCAGCAATCAATTGGAAAAAATCCTTTGGCTGGAAGCCGACAGAATGGGCTTTTTTCTGGATGCAGTAACACAGCAAAAATTCGAAGTGCAAAGAAGTACAGTAAAGAACGAGCGTGGACAAAACTACGATAACAGACCTTATGGTCTTGTTGGAGAATTTACCAACAAAAACTTGTATCCTTATGGTCATCCATACAGTTGGTTAACAATAGGATATGTTGAAGATCTTAACAGGGTCAATGTTCAGGATTTGAAAAATTTCTTTTTACGCTGGTATGGACCCAATAATGCTACATTGACCATTGGTGGTGATTTTCAATCAAAAGATGCGATTAAATTGGTAGAGAAATATTTCGGAAGTATCCAAAAATGCCCGGAAGTAAATAAAACGATTTTGCCTGATGTAAAATTAAGCAATGACAGATATGTTTCTTACACAGATAATTATGCAAGAGTGCCTATGTTGGTAAAAACATATCCAACTATTCCTAATTACCATAAAGATATGGCGGCACTTTCTTGCCTTGCACAGGTTTTGGGCCAGGGAAAAACATCTATTTTATATCAACAATTAGTAAAAACACAAAAAGCATTACAAGCCAGCGCAAGCAGCAGATTGTCTGAATTATCAGGAGATTTTTCCATTCAACTGGTTCCTTTGCCAGGAAAATCATTGGCTCAAATGGATAGTTTGTACAAAGTTGCGCTATCTGCCTTTGAACAACGTGGAGTTACAGAAGAAGATATTGAAAAATTCAAAGGAGGCATTGAATCACAATACATCAATGGATTACAAAGTGTTTCTGGAAAAGTTTCACAGCTTGCTGCTTTTCAAACATTTACCGGAAACGCCAATAAAATTGGCGAGATGCTTAAAATGTATCAATCAGTTACCAAAGAAGATGTAATGAGGGTGTATAATACATATATCAAAAACAAGGGTTGTGTTACAGTAAGTATTTTGACGAAATCAGATAAAAACGGACCTGCAATGGCTGACAACTATACAATAGACAGCAGTCATTACACAAGCCCAAATTATGGATATAACGGTCTGGTATATACGAAAGGAAAAGATAATTTTGACAGAAGCAAAATGCCATCATCAGGTCCTAATCCTGTTGTAAAGATCCCTTCCTATTGGAAAAAGAAAATTGCAAACGGAGCCAATATAATCGGTGCATCTTATGATGAACTTCCTATCGTAAACATTTCTATAACCATTCCTGGCGGACATTTATCTGAGGCAAATGATACTTCCAAAATTGGATTGGCAAGTTTTGTTGCGGATATGCTGAATGAAGACACCAAAAATCATACAGCTGAACAAATGAGTGTATCATTGCAAAAACTTGGAAGTAGCATCAGCGTAAATAATACGATAGATGGAATGAGATTCAGTTGTCAGACACTGAAGAAAAATATAGATCAAACACTTGCGCTGCTGGAAGAAAGATTATTGCAGCCAAGTTTCACGCAAGACGCATTTAATCGTATTCAAAAGCAAACGCTTGAAAGTTTCAAACAAGCCAAATCTCAGCCTTCTACTATTGCCAGCAATGTGATTGACAAAATCAATTATGGCTCTTCGAATATTTTGGGGATGGATGACAATGGAACAGAATTATCGGTTAAGAACATTACACTTGCAGATATTCAGAATTACTACACTCAATACATGACCAGTAACAATGCGAAGATTGTTATTGTAGGAGATGTCACAGAATCAGATATTATGTCAAAACTATCATTCATAAATAAACTTTCAAATAAGAAAATTGAATTGCCGAAAATTCCATCTGCACCACCTGTTGAAAAAACAACCATCTACATTGTTGATGTTCCGAAAGCTGCACAAACTGAGTTCAGAATCGGCAAAGTGGTGAATTTGCCTTATGATTTAACAGGCGAATTCTACAAAGCAGATTTAATGAATTATGTTTTGGGAGGCAACTTCAACAGCAGATTGAATTTGAATTTGAGAGAAGACAAAGGATGGACCTATGGTGCGAGGTCAAGTTTCAGTGGAAACAAATATGCAGTAGAGTACCTGTTCAGTTCAGGAATAAAAGCCAATGCGACAGACAGCGCTTTGACAGAAATTTTAAAAGAAATAAACAATTATGTATCTGACGGAATTACTGATGAAGAAATTGCATTTATGAAAAGTGCGGTTGGACAAAGAGATGCTCTTCAATATGAAACACCCGGACAAAAATCAGGCTTTGTTGCAAGACTGCTTGAATACAATTTAGAAGGGAATTATATTGATGCGCAAAGTGAGATTTTAAAAAACATCAGCCAATCGGACATTTCTTCATTGGCAAAAAAATGGTTGCAGACCAATAAAATGAATATTTTACTGGTGGGTGATAAGGAAAAGATTCTACCTGGTTTGCAAAAATTCGAATACGAAATCATTGAACTTGATTCCGATGGTAACAGAAAATAAAATGATTAATTTTTTGTTGACATGATTTCATCATAAACACCATCCCATAATAATATTCTGCTTTGGAGTGATGCTATTGTATTTTCAGTGGCTTCACTCCATTTTTTTTCGTCATCACCACACAAACGCTCAGTCATATCAAGCGCAAGATGACTGTGATGGTCTCCATCGACTTCTATATGCCTTTCCAGATAATATTTGAAAATTGAAATGGAATCAGGAAAATTCTTATGAATATCATGGATGATTGAATGAAACATTCCCGGTATCAAATCTTCTCTGCCAAATGTAAATACTGCTGCCTGAATATGAGGTTGGTTGGTATGTATCACATTAAATGTCTGATTAACAAACTTTCTAACCTGAGCGGGAACATTAGCAATATCGAAAGCTTGCTCCATACTTTTATCCTCTATTAAAACATTAATAAAGGATTTGATATTGCTTTCATCTGCGCCAGATTGTTTCATCGCTGCCAAATAAAGTTCGAAATGACTCATTCTATTGCCATTCATATCTACATCAGACTCTTCTCCTACCACAATTTCATTGATTAAAAATCTTGTATCAGCCGATCCTTTAGGAAACCAAGGTAAAGTTGTACATGTAAGATTATTTTGCAATGATTTCAGCAAAGACATGAAATCCCATACTGCATAAACATGGTACTTCATAAAAATATTCAACTCATGGATACTTTTTATTTGTGAATAAACTTTATGATGGATAATCTTTTCACGATATGGAGCAATGGTATCTGCCAGTTTTTTTATGTGATTGTTCATACTCATTTTTTTATTTCCAGGATCGAAAGTAATAAGAGATCTTATTTTGAATACAATCTGTTGAAATATTTGAAAGAAAATAATATTAAAAACTAATCAAAGGAGTGGTAAAAGCAATGAATAAGTTAGTATATCCATTTTGTATATAAATGAAAATCAGAACGATTATTTAACATAAGGAGAACGGTAAGCAAAAACAAAAAACAGCAGTTGAAGAGGCACAATAAATGAAAACAACAATGGAGATTTTAATAATATGCTTGCTGTTAATAAAACAATGCCTATCAATAAACTGGCTGCATTTGACAAATTAGCCTTTTTCAGATTATTGGTTCGATAATACTCAAAATTGATGAGCGTAACAGGAACAATCAATATTGTTGCCAATATAAAAGGAATCAGCATTAATATATGAAGTCTGTCAGGATTTTTCAATAAAAAAAATGTTGCAGCAATTTGAATAATAATGGCTATTGTGCAAAGCGTTGAATATAATTTGTTTTTAAACAACTGAAGTATCGGATTTTTTTTGATACTGATTCCAGCAATCATGGGTGCCAATGAAGTAATGATTCCAGAAAACAATTCTATGAATTTAGTATAAAACAAATAGTCTATGGGCAGGGATAGTGTAAAGCATGATAAATGCAAGATATTGGATGCAATTATTACCTGATCTGCTTTAAAAAGTAGATAGTTGGTTGCCTGCTGTACCGGCACCATTGAGTCAGTAACTAAAATATCATTTCTGAGTTTTGGTTGATACTTATTTTTTCTAACAAATTGTATAAGAATGAATTTCAATAAAGACACTAATAAAAAAATGAGAAGAATCTCAGCAAGATGTAAATGGTATGTAAATGAGCAGACGATATAAATCAGAAAAATCATTGGATAGCCAAGCAAACTAATAAACAGTGCTTTAATATATTTTTTTGAAATATTACATTCAATTACAGTAACTATTACATAAACTTCAATGGGAATACATAAAAGCAACACGAGTGATGTCATCCATCCATACGAATACAGAGGTATCAGACAAAAAAATGCCGTAAATGGAAAAACTCTGTTAATGAAAAAATTTCTTAATGAAGTTCTTTCTCCGGATTGAAGTTTCGACAAAAGCATCTGGTCAGCTGCGTATTTTGCTACAGTTATTCCGAAAGACAGCAGTTGTGCAATATTGAGCAACAAAATATTACTATCAGTTTTAGCGGAAAAAAAACGGTTGCTCGAAATTGCCAAGGAAAAAAATGCATATAGAAAGCCAGGCATCAACAGAATTGATGAATGGAAGAAGCGAATTACAATATTTTTATTTTTAATCGGGGCCATTTGTTTTTCAATAAAGAAATTGAATAGATAGAATTGTTTCTTTCAATTTCAAAATTAATTAGTAACTATTTTTTTATTTACCCATTTAATTTTTCTGTCTATTGATTTATTCTTAAAAGTTATCAGCATTAATGCAAAGAAAAATGGAAGTAACGGAATTTTATACCTGATTAATGTACCAAAATTGAAAGAAATTCCACCTATTACTGCAGATAATACAATTGTAAATATGAATGAGAAAAAAAGAGAAGGATTTGATATTAATAAAGAAAATGTTTTCCTTACACTTTTTTTAAAAAACAAATAACAAATCATTAGCAATGAAACCAACCCTTCCAAGGCAGAAAACCAAAGTTGTGGTTTGGAAGATTCCCATAAATAAGGTCTGAATAAAGTAACATTGATTGAACTTAAAATATATTTCATGATGCTTACTACATTCAAGTTCGGCTGTCCAATATCATAACTTGAACCTCCCTGATCAAGTTGTGCTTTTGTAATACTGATTAAATTGTCGGCAGCATCTTCAATAAAAGATGAAATCAAAAAATTTCCAAGAAAATAATATACGCTAAAGAAAAAAAATACAATTAGAGTCCAAAATGAAATTGCAAGAACAATTTTTTTAGCCTTGTATATTTTCTGAGCATAGTAAAGAATATAGGCAACAATAACAGAAAGCAGAAAAGAGTAAAACACATACATTTTTATTTTAAACAACAAATACGCTGATATGATGCCTAAAAAAACAAATCCAAACATTGTTCTCTTTGAATGTAAGGTATCGAACAGTAGAAAAAACAATATTCCGATAGACCCCATACAAATTGGCTCTTTCATCAATCCTGTTGTCCAGAAAAACATAGAAGGATAGCCAATGATAAAAATAAACAACAGTACAGAAGAGTCAGGGAATTTTTTTGAGAGTGTATGATAAATCAGCCACGTGCCTACATAACCCCATAAAGATAAAAAAAACGATATGGCAACATAGGAATCAAAAGTAAAATAAGATATAATTGAAGCGATGTGAATAAGCGTTTTATTGTCATTGTAAATCCAATTGAATGCTTCTGTATTGGAAAAAAAGCACTTCGTTTTAAAAGGCAAATCTGAAAAATCTGTGTAGAAAATTTTAATAGACTCGCTAAAGTCTAAACTGGACATTGCATTTGAAATTGATTTTGCCGCAGAAAAATAAATAGTGCTGTCGGATTTAACAATGTATAAATTAAAATAGGCAGAAGCCATTACTCCAATTACTCTCAGAAAAAAACCGAATAAAAATAAATGAAAAATTTGCTTGTTTTTTATCCATTTGACTGAGACCCATTTTAAAAATAAAAAAGTAAACAAAATGAGTATGACAGAAGCATAAATATCATCAACAGAAAGAAATAGATTGCTATTCATGTTTCTTACGCTTTGTTGGCAATGCTATTCTTAAATTGAGTAATAAATAAAATCAACATTACGGATACAAAAACAAACAACAAAAGTCCCAATGACATATACTTCAATTTTGCGGGCTTTATTTCATCCATTGGATAATCTGCATTGTCAATGATTTGTAAAAGCGGTACATTTTGTAAATATTGAAATCTTGCCAACTCAAGATTTTTACATAACTCTCCGTAAGCAACTCCATAAGCCTGAATATTAAGTTGCTGTTGCTGAATCGGCACTTGTGATTTTGCAAAGGCAGGATTGATATTTGCATCTTGCGTTGCCGCTCTTGAAACCAGCGATGATCCCAGATTGTTTTTTATGGCGGCAACTCTTTCCTCGAGCACATTAAGCGTTTCCATGCTCTTTTTGGTTTTCAATTCGGTATAAAACGCTGTTGTGGCAGATAGAATTCTGTCAGTAAATACTTTTGTAAATCTTTCGTTATCTGACTTGAATTTAATTTGATAGATATTTAATTTTTTGTCCGGTCTCGACGCTTCTAAATGATGCTTGAGAATATCCTGATAAACTTCATACAAAAGACTGTCTTGTTCGTACTTCAATTGATCCTTCAGACAGCCGACCGAAAAATTGATTCGGGAAAGAAATTCTTGCTGTTTGGCTGATTTAACATGTTTCAACTTCATTCTAATCCATTCATTCATCAATATGTTCGACTGGTTATTGATGGTGTCTGTACCTAATAGAACTGCTTCCACGATTCTTCTGCTTCTGATAACCTCAATAATATTATCACCAGAAAACATGTCGTTGCCACCGCCGCCGCCTAAACCAAATTGGGCAACAAGCCCTACCAATCCGCTTACAGCCGACCCTGAACCACTTGCTCCTTCATCCAAAGAGAAAGTCAGATGGCTTTCGTAAACAACAGATTTTTTTTGTGCATAAAAGAATCCTGCTAAAGCTCCTATCAACGCCATCAAAAAAATAATCCATCTTCTTTTGTATATCATCTGATAAGACTTTGAAGCAAAATCGCCTGATAAATCATCTGTTTTTTCGATGTCGGGATGATTGCTTTTCGTAGTACTTTCTTGTAACATTGTTAGATGTTTAAATTCAATAATTTTTCAAACACTTATAGTTTTTTTGCAGCTATGTAAACATTTGCCACGACGCCCAATGCAGAAACAATTACAGCCAATTCGCTGGCAGTAATTTTAGTGCGATTGGCTTTATTTTTTTGAGGAACAAAAACTTCAGACCTGGAAGTTACCGTTGGATATGATTTGAAAAACAAAAACGTTTTTATTGATTTGGCTTTCCCATTGGGATATATCACCAAAACACCCGATCTTCTGGCAGAAGGCATAAAATTTCCGGCTTGCTTGATATAGAATTTTGCATTGCGTTTTTCTTTAAATGGAATAATAGTAGGGTAATATACATCACCCGATATCTTTACAAGATTGGTGTTTTTTTCAATAGTGATGATATCTCCATCTTCTAAAACAAGATTGTCAGGTGAGGACGGGTCTTTCATTGCCTGACCAATATTGGCACTAATCAATTCATAACTTTTATAAATTTCATTGCGCAACTTTTTGTTGGATATGATGCTGTCGTTGTTTACGTTGAGTAACCGCTGAAACATCACCTCTCTTTCTTTTACCGATAAGTTAGATTTGATAATTCTTCTGATAGTAGCAGAACTGCTGTCTGCCGACGCTTTAAAACCTTCTGTTCGTTTAAGGATATCCGTTAGTTTATCACCGCTTTTTTGAAGTATGTATTTACCGGGTATTTTAACATCTCCAACTATCATTACAGAACGCTGTGGAACATATCCTGAAGAACTTTTTACAACAATAAAATCGTAGGGTTGTAGTGTCACATTGGTTGACAGACTTACCAGTCTTGTTTCTGCCTCTGGGTGGTCTTTTTCGCTGATATTAGCATTTTTAATCCTGCTGGATATTTCAATTTTTGTAGAATCAGCCGATTCCGTAATCCCACCTGCAATCAAAATAACATCTCTCAGCGTCATATCTTCTCTCCATTTGATTGTCATCGGCTTTCTTACATTTCCTTCTACATTAACATACATGCTGTCTCTGAAGTCAAATAAGGAATGTATAGATATAGAGTCGTCTTTTAATAAAAAAATATCTGCCTGATTCGTCATTACAGAATCAAGATTCACATTCAACATTGTTGGGACTTTGTTACTTTGATATCTGTAAATAGATGCACTTTTGGTATAAGCATCCTCAATAAATCCTCCGGCTTTTTTTAGCAGTGTGAGCAATGTAAGATCCGATGTCAATTCGTAGTTGCCGGGCCTTACCACTGAGCCTGTCAACGAAACCCTGTTTAAAAACTGTTCCCTGTTTTTTCCAACCAAAAACTCATCGCCTGATTCAGAAGTAAATGATTCAAACTTTTCTTTTGGTAAATCTATAATGACTTTTCCTGTATCAGTTATTCTATTTACTGATACCACAGACCTGTATGCTTTTTCGTTGAAGCCTCCGCAATAATCAAGCAGTTTTTGAAAGCTTTCTTTTTCAAGCATTTCAAACTTGGCTTCTCGTTTAACATTGCCCGTTATTTTTACTTGCTTACCATAATATGGAATTCTGATAACATCGCCTTCCTGCAAAAGAATATTATCCTTCTGATTGCCGTAAATCAAAAATGAATACAAATCTGCTTTTCTCTTTACCTCATTTCCACGAATCACTTCTATGTTTCTATAAGACCCCATAGAACCTGGACCTCCACACAAATAAAGAATATTGTACAAAGTTGTTAAGGAAGATACTGTATAGGTACCTGGTTTTTTTGCCTGTCCAATAACGGTGACGCGTATACTCCTAATTTTTCCGAGTGAAATCTGAACCTGTGTTTGCCCTGATTTAATTGCATTATAAATGGTGGATGCCAGTTTTGCCTTTACTTTTTCCGTTGCCTGCTCAATGGACAAACCATTGACATTGATTGGTCCTACATTCTGTATGTAGATTTCTCCTTCTTCATTTACCTGTACGGAATATTTTTTTTCGCTTAACCCAAACACATTGATTATCAATTGATCATCCGGACCAACAATATAATTTGAAGGAGTGCTTATTCTTAAATTGGGTTCAAAAACCAGACTGTTTTTCTGAAAGTACTCAGATCCAAAAATCTCCAATTCCTTTTTATTGTCTTTCATTTTAAGTTTATACAATAAACTATCATAATGCCTCTCGGAATTTTCACTTTCTTTTTTATCAGCATTCTCATCTTCAGAATCTTCGTTGTCCATTTCTTTAGCATCTTCCTTGTCTTTATCCTTGCTAGAATCATTCTTGTACTTTCTGATTTTTTCAATTCGATTTTTTAATTTGTACATCTGATTGTCAGACAAGCCTTTGTCCTTCATCAAATTGACAATCTCTTCATCATCCATTTGCAAGTCTTTTGCTTTGTTGAGCAAGGAAGAAATTTGAGCGTCGCTGTATTTGTCTATATTGACATTAGACATATCATTTATTTCCAACAAGGATGTTTGTGCGGTTCCTTTAGAAATAAGCAGGACAACAAACAATATTGTTATAGCAAATGTCTTTAATGTGTTCATTTTGATATTCTTTTTCGAAATAATATTACACTATAATTACAGTGTGCTAAGGTACTAATTTTTGCTTGTTTTCAAGGGTTTGGAAGAATATAGAAGCTGTTTGAGCCCATTTCAGTTTTTGATTATCAGACAAATACAACAAAAACTTATCTGTCTGCTGGGCTAACTGAGATTATCTTTGCATTTATGCATTATGCTTCAGTAGAAAATATCAGTAAATCTTTCGGGATCAGAACTTTATTTAAAAACATCACTATCAATATAGAAGAAGGTGATAAAATTGCCTTGGTTGCCAGAAATGGATCTGGTAAAAGTACCTTAATGAAGATTATTGCAGGGCTGGAAACCGCTGATTCCGGGACTGTTTGGATTCATAAAGAAATCAAAACAGTTATGCTCCAGCAAGACAATGATTTTGATCCTGAAAAAACCATTTGGGATAATGTACTTCGTCTTAATCATCCTGTTATCAAAGCGGTAAAAGATTATGAAACTTTTCTTGAAAAGGGATCAGATAATCATGATGAACTAGGAACATTGATGTCGCAATTGGATGATTTAAATGCGTGGAATTTTGAAAGTGACTTAAAGCAAATTCTGGGCAAGCTGAATCTGCATATACTCAATGAAAAAGTCGGAAATCTCAGTGGCGGGCAAAAAAAGAGAGTAGCATTGGCTCAAGCCCTTATAGAGTCTGAATTACATGAGGGTAAATGTCTGTTAATCATGGATGAACCAACTAACCATTTGGATGTTTCCATGATTGAATGGCTGGAAGAATACCTGGATGCACGAAAAATCACTTTATTGCTGGTAACCCATGATAGATATTTTTTAGATGCCGTTTGCAACGAAATTATTGAGATAGATGATGAAAAAGTTTTTATCTATAAAGGGAATTACGATTACTTTTTAGAACAAAAAAGCCTTCGGTTAGAAATACAGCAAAGTGAGTTACAAAAAGATAAAAACATTTTCAGAAAAGAATTGGAATGGATGCGAAAGCAACCAAAAGCGAGAACTACCAAAAGCAAAAGCCGTCAGGATGCGTTTACAGATGTAGAAGAAAGGGTTAAACAACAAAAAGAAACTGCAGAAGTCAGTCTGCAAGTAAAGATGACGAGATTAGGTGGCAAAATTCTTGAAATGAAAAAAGTCAATAAAAGTTACGGAGACCTTACCATCATGAAGGGATTTGATTATACTTTTAAAAGAGGAGAACGCATAGGAGTAGTTGGAAAAAATGGCGTTGGTAAATCTACTTTTCTTAAAATAGCATTGCAACTAGAACAACCTGACAGCGGAAAAATCAATCATGGAGATACTGTAGTCTTCGGCAATTTCAGTCAGGATGGTCTTATTTACAAAGAAGATAAGCGAGCAATCGACTATGTAAAAGCCTTAGCTGAATTTTTCCCATTAGCAGACGGAAGTAAGATTTCGGCCAGTCAGTTTATGGAGAAATTCGGATTCACAGGAGAACAGCAATATACAATGCTAAGTAAATTAAGTGGTGGTGAAAAAAGAAGACTTCATTTAATGAGTGTGTTGTTTTTAAATCCCAATTTTCTGGTGTTGGATGAACCCACCAATGATTTGGATCTGCAAACATTAAGAACCTTGGAAGAGTTTTTGTTAGAATATCCTGGTTGTATTCTAATTGTGAGCCATGACCGATATTTTATGGATCGTATGGTAGACCATTTATTTGCATTTGAGGGAGATGGCGTCATCAGAGACTTTCCGGGCAATTATTCTCAATACAGAGATGCACTTTCCAAAGGCTTATTACAAAATAAGACTGAACAAATCATGAAGCCCATTGAAGAAGAAATCAAAAAACCTGTTGAAATTTCTACTGAAAAAGTAACTATAAAAAAATTGTCTTTCAAAGAAAAGCATGAACTGGAAACAATTGAAAAAGAAATGCCCCAGTTACAAAAAGAAAAACAATTATTGGAACAAAAAATGAGTTCCAATCTATCCTACGAGGAATTACAAGCTGCTGCAGACAGAATTAGTATAATAATCCAACTTTTGGATGAAAAAGAAATGAGATGGCTGGAATTAAGTGAGCGAAACAATTAATTTACAAACAGAAATATTTGCATTAAAAAGTACGAAATTTCATACCGACCTCTTTTCATTTTAATTAAATTTCTCGATTGTGAATCGTTTTGTTTTTTTGTCAATGATAACTTCTGCAAAATAAAACCCCGACTTCCAATCATTTCCAATATAAATAACTTGATTACTTCTTGTGATAATGGTTTGAATCTTTTTTCCAGATGCATCATAAGTGTTCAGTAAATATTTTTTATCTAAAGCGGTTGAAACCAGCAATCTAAAATTATTTTTTGTGGGATTAGGGGTTAATGAAATTACAATATGAGAATCCTGTGGTTGATTATTGTGATTACTCATATTTTGAGGTCGCAGATTTTCAACTATTTTACAGTCCTCTGACTTTTTAAAATTCCTGTCAACACCTGATTGTAGTGAAAAATACATAGAATACAATCCTGTCTTACAGACTGTAAAAGCCTGTGTATTTAATAAAAAAGCATTACTACTTATGAATAAAATTATTCGTTTGACAAAAAGTATTTTTTGTAGAAAAAAAAGATGATTCAGTTTCATGATTTCATTAATTGTTTATTCACAAAAAAACAATATTAACTTTCCTACAAAGGCTTACAGATGACGAATAGCAGTTGACATAAGGAAGTGTATTGGCTATGCATTTTGATGGTCATAATGATAAAAAAATATACACTTCATTTCATTCTGACAACACTCATCATTTGAGTTGATTACCGATACTTTTATCCGATTTACAAACCAATAGATTTGCACTGATATTTATAATTAATCAAAAAACAAGGAGGCAACTATGTCAACAAAAGCATTAACAAGAAATGGAGGAACATTATTACCGGCTGTATTTGAAGATTTTTTTAAACCATGGAATGAATGGTTTGATGGAGGAAGCAATTTAATGAATAGGTTATTAACTGTACCTGCTGTTAATATTACGGAATCAAAAGATGATTTTAAACTTTCAATTGCTGTTCCGGGAATGAAAAAAGAAGATTTTCATATTGGAGTGGAAGGAAATATGCTGACCATTAGTTCTGAAAAGGAAGAATCAAGAGAAGAAAAAGAGCATAAATACACAAGAAAAGAATACAACTATTCTTCATTCAGCAGAAGTTTTTCGCTTCCGGAAGATGTTATCAAAGACAATATTCAAGCCACTTATACAGATGGCGTGTTGCATTTGACATTGCCCAAGAAAGAAGAGGCTAAAAAAACAACCGCAAAAAATATTATAGTAAGGTAAATTAATGACTCCATCGATGGAAGCCACTCCGAAAGGGGTGGCTTCATGTTTTAGGTTGGGTATGTAATATTATCCTAAATGATTCGGAATGCTTGTCAATGTCTTGCAATATTCCTCTTTTTAGGTTAACTTCGTTTGCTATGAAATAAGGATGTCTATACATACATCGCACTTCCCTTATTTTCAATATCAACTGTGAACGACATGGCGAAAAGCAAAAAAACTATTATCCCTTCAAACACTTCTGAAACGAACGATACGAGTGTATTGACCGAAGCGTTACAAAAACATTTTGGTTTTGATAATTTCAAAGGTCCTCAAGAAGAAATCATACAAGCCTTATTAGATGGAAAAGATACTTTTGTCATAATGCCAACAGGCGGTGGTAAGAGTTTGTGTTATCAGTTACCAGCTATGATGAAAGAGGGCGTTGCCATTGTAGTGTCTCCGTTAATAGCATTGATGAAGAACCAGGTAGATCTGGTAAGAAGTTACAGCAGTAAAGACAATGTGGCGCATTTTTTAAACAGTACACTAAACAAGGGTCAGCAAAAAACGGTGAAAGATGATTTGCTCAGTGGAAAAACAAAGATGCTGTATGTAGCTCCTGAAACAATGACTAAAGAGGATAATATTACCTTTTTCAAATCCATCAATGTTTCCTTTTTTGCAGTGGATGAAGCACATTGTATCAGTGAATGGGGACATGACTTTCGACCAGAATACAGAAGATTGAAAGAAATGATGGAATTGATCAAACCTGATGCACCCATCATTGCACTAACGGCAACGGCTACCCCAAAAGTAAAAAGTGACATCATAAAAAATCTGGGATTAAGAACACCTTCCGTTTTTGTATCTTCTTTTAACAGACATAACCTGTATTACGAAATTCAGCCCAAAACAAGCATTGATCAAACCAACAAAAGTATTGTTCGTTTTATACACAGCCACAAGGGAAAAAGTGGAATCATTTACACACTCAACAGAAAAACGACAGAAGATCTTGCGGGAATGCTGATGGCTAATGGAATAAAGGCAGTTGCATACCATGCAGGACTTGATACAAAACTAAGAGCCGCCAGACAAGACCAGTTTCTGAATGAAGACGTGGATGTAATCGTAGCGACAATTGCATTTGGAATGGGAATTGACAAGCCAGATGTGCGATTTGTGATTCACTATCAAATACCAAGAACGATTGAGAATTATTATCAGGAAACCGGGCGTGCAGGAAGGGATGGAATGGAAGGAAAGTGTATATTATACTATTCTCACAAGGATGTAGAAAAGCTGGAACACCTTATGAAAGACAAACCGCTGAGTGAGAGAGAAGTAGGAGCCCAGCTGATAAATGAAACCCTGTCTTATGTGGAAAGCAGTGTATGCAGAAGAAAAACCCTGCTGTATTATTTCGGTGAAGAATACGATGACAGCAAGAGTTGTGGTCATTGTGACAACTGCCTGCAACCCAAAGAAAAAATTGAAGCAAAAGTTGAAGCGGTAACTGTTTTAAAAACCATCCATGCACTTGGAGAACATTTTACTATAGATTACCTGATAAACATACTAACTGGAAAATCCACCAAGCAAGTGCAAATGTATAGACATGATGCCTTGGATGTTTTTGCTTGCGGCAATGAAAAAGAATCACATTTTTGGAATAGCTTGATTCGTCAAATGTTGCTGAGTAATTTATTGGAAAAAGACATAGTAGAATATGGTGTTTTAAAAATCACCAAGAAGGGGACTGCATTTTCCAAAAAACCAACTTCATTAAAAATTGTTCTTAATAACCTTTTTGAAGAAGCCAATGCTGATGATGAAGAAAGTGCCAATGCGATATCAAGCACAGGTGCTTTGGACGAAAAACTTTTAAATGCATTGAAGGACCTGAGGAAAAAAGTTTCCAAAGAAAAAAATCTCCCTCCCTTTGTAATTTTTTTAGAGAGTTCTTTGGAAGATATGGCAACCATGTATCCTACATCTATGGCTGATTTGGAAAAAATAAGCGGGGTGAGTAAAGGAAAAGCTGCGCGTTATGGAAAGCCATTTATTGATTTTATCTCATCATACGTAGAAGAGAACGATATCATCAAACCAGATGATTTTGTAATGAAAAGTGTGCTCAACAGGAATAACAATAAGATTTTCATCATTCAAAACGTAGACAAAAAAATACCGCTGGAAACCATCGCAAAAAGCAGGGAATTACGTATTGATGAACTGCTGGAAGAAATGGAAACGATTGTTGCCAGTGGAACTAAACTTAATTTAACCTATGCCATCAATGATATGGTGGATGAATACGAGCAAGAAGAGATCATGGAGTATTTTAAAAGTTGTGAAACATCATCTTTACAAATAGCTCAGGAAGAATTAGCTGATGGTAATTTCAATTGGGAGCAGTTAAAGCTGATGCGCATAAAGTTTTTATGTGAGTATGGGAATTAATTGCTGCTTTCACAGTCTTAAGACTCAATAAAAATTCAACTTCAAATAAATAAATAACTGACGACAATCTTATTTTGTGTTCGGCAGTTTGGATATTTTTACTTTTCATCAATTATGTATAATCATGAAGCACATCCATTATTTATTAGTATTCATATTTTCTGTTGCGACATTAAGTTCATGCGTAACAAAAAAAGCGATGCGTAACGAGAAACTTCGTTATGATAATTTGCAAATTCAATATCAAGTTTTACAGAATGATTATACAAAACTTCAATCAGATATAAAAAACTGTACTGATTTAAATATTGAATCCAACAGAAAGAAAGACTTACTGAATGCAGAGATTTCTTCTTTAAGAAAACAAATAGATTACTTGAAAGAAAACAATAATCAGGCCTTGAAACAATTGGAAAATTTATCTGTAATTTCCAGTTCACAGGCAGAAAGCATCAAAAAATCATTAGAAAATATTAGTGAAAAAGATGTCTACATCAAAAATCTTCAATCAGCCATCAACCGAAAGGACTCATTGAATATGGCATTGGTAATGAATTTAAAAGGGGTATTGGGAAATATTGATGACAAAGACATTAACATAAAAATTGACAAAGGAGTGGTATATATAGATATTTCAGACAAAATGCTTTTTAAGAGTGGTAGTTATGACATCACGGACAGAGCAAGTGAAGTGTTGGGAAAAGTGGCCACTGTCTTAAAGAATCAGCCAGATATTGAATTTATGGTAGAGGGACATACAGACAGCGTTCCGTTTAAAAAAGATCCTTTATTGGATAATTGGGATTTAAGTGTAAAAAGAGCGACATCTGTCATAAGGGTTTTACAAAATCAATATGGATTAAACCCTGCAAATATGACTGCTGCAGGAAAAAGCGAATACAAACCAATTGCTAACAACGGTACAATTGAGGGCAGGTCATACAACAGAAGAACCCGAATTGTAATATTACCTCAATTGGATCAGTTTTTTAAACTATTGGAAATGAAATAATATGATTACTATCCTTTTATTTTAAATTCAGACTTCCAGAATTTTACCCCCTAATTTGAAAAAAAGTATAAGTTTTTGTTTGTAAACATATAGAAGCTTATATTTGCAATCCCTTAAATATCTGTTGTTTAAACTTAATATTTGAGAAGATGGTGCGGTAGCTCAGTCGGTAGAGCAAAGGACTGAAAATCCTTGTGTCGCCGGTTCGATCCCGGCCCACACCACTTTTAAGGGCTGATAATCAATTAAAACACTGATTATCAGCCCTTTTTGTTTGCAAAATAATGTAAATAAGTGCACT
>CANFOP010000027.1 GCA_947448685.1 Chitinophagaceae bacterium
GATCTGTATTCATATTTAGGGGTTTAAGCTTCAAGAGTTTAAAGTTCAAGAGTTAAAGTTCAAGGGTTTTATTGGCTCAAGGGTTGGTGTCGACACGAACCACAACCAATCATTTTACCCAATCAGCTATAAATATATTCGTATCCCTGGTTCCACCGTTGTTACGATTACTGCAAAATACTATTTTCTTACCATCCGGACTGAACATTGGGAAAGCATCAAAGCCCTTATCCCTGGAAATTTTTTGCAATCCTGTTCCATCCTGGTTAATCAGATACATATTAAAAGGGAAACCTCTTTTATATTCATGATTACTGCAAAAAATAATTTTTCCTTCCGGCGTAAAATTAGGTGCCCAATTGGCCTGCTCCAAATTGGTTATTTGCCTGGCATTTGTTCCATCTGCATTGGCAGTCCACACCTCCATGTGGGTAGGCGCTACCAAACCTTCTTTCAATAAAGATTTGTACTCTTCTATTTCTTCTGATGTTTGGGGACGCGATGCTCTCCAAATTATTTTTTTTCCGTCTCTGCTGAACCATGCGCCACCATCATACCCCAACGTGTGGGTAATTCTTTTTACATGCTTTCCATTCAAATCCATTGTATATAAATCAAGGTCACCGTCACGCATAGACGTAAATACCATTCTATCTCCCTTTGGTGAAATAGTGGCTTCCGCATCATACCCAACGGTGTTGGTTAAACGCACTATATTTTTTCCGTCAATATCTGCTTTGAAAATATCAAAACTTTCATAAATAGGCCAAATATATTTATTGCCATGCTTACTTCTATCTGGCAACGGCGGACACTCATCTCCACCCAGATAAGTAGAAGAATATAGAATATGCTTATTATCAGGATAAACGTATGCACAAGTTGTTCTTCCTTTGCCATTACTTACCAACTTTGGACTGAATAATTCATTTTCATTTTCGGGAATCTTACCCATCCATATTTGATCACAGTTGATACCCTCTTTGGGATTGGTCTTTTGGAATATCAAGTATTTGCCATCAAAGCTGAAATAGGCCTCTGCATTGTCTCCCCCAAATGTCAATTGTCTTACATTCTTAAAATGTGTTTCTCCAGGAAAATGAATTGTGTCTTGTGCAATAAAGTTGACATTTTGATTATTTCTGTTTTCTGCAGAAACATTCAACATAATCAATACTAAAAGGAAAAAAAATATGAAGCGCATAGGTTTAATTTGCAATAAAGATAAGAAAGTAGAAAATCAAAAGTTAAAAAAACTCAAAGGTTCAATGGTTCAAAGTTTAAGGTTTAAGGTTTAAAAGTTCACTTTTGAATTTTAAATTTTAAATTGCACATCTAATGAAACGAGTAATTTTTATTTATTGTGTTAGCCTATCTCTTTTTATTTCTTGCCATCAATCAGCAGAGAATGAAATAAAAATTACAAATAAAAATGACAGCACTTCTTTCAGTGCAGCAGAAAATAAATTATTGAATGACGTCAAACTTTTTCCGGACTCATTGCTGCTTAAAGAAAATTTAATACAATATTACCGAGACCTCAGCAATGACTCTCTCGCTTTGAAAGTTGCCAATGATTTCATAAAAAAGGATTCTTTAAACGCGAGACTATGGCATATTAAAGCAATATTGCTTCTTGAGAATGAAGATACGCTTAATGCAATTCCATCCTTTGAAAAAGCTATTGACATTCTTCCTGTTAGCACAGATCTTATTGATCTTGGTGTTGTATACGCATATCAAAAAAACAGTAAAGCGCTTACCCTGTCCAATAATCTCATCGCTTTATTTAAAGACGAGTATAAAAAAGAAGCCTTATTCATAAAAGGACTTTATTACTCCAATACCAACAATAAAAAAGAAGCTATCTCTTTTTTTGACCAATGCATATCTATAAGTTTCACATTCATGGAAGCATACAGAGAAAAAGCATTGGCTTTATGTGATCTTAAAAAGTACAATGAAGCCATTCTGGTTCTGACAAAAGCAACGACTCTAAAAAACAAGTATGATGAAGGCTATTATTATTTGGGAAAATGTTATGAGAAAATAAACAAACCCGAAATGGCGGCAGACTCATACCGAAAAGCATTGCTGTTCAATCCTGAAAATGAAGAAGCGGCCGAAGCATTAGATGTTTTGGTTCGTGTCTACACGAACCAAAACACGAACCAAAACAAATGATCTTATCGTATATTGCATAAAAATATCTTAAATAATGACCATCATTGCTCCATCTTTACTTTCTGCCAATTTTGCCAATCTGAAAAAAGATTGCGATATGCTGAACAACAGTCAGGCAGATTGGTTTCACCTGGATGTAATGGACGGTCACTTTGTTCCCAATATTAGTTTTGGACCTCAGATTGTAGAAGCTATCTGCAACTCAACAAAAAAATTCTGCGATGTGCATTTAATGATTGAAGAACCTGAAAAATATATCCAGTCTTTTAAAAATGCAGGAGCTGATAACATAACCATACATTTGGAAGCATGCAGACATTTGCACAGAACAATTCAACAAATCAAATCTCTTGATTTAAGTGCCGGCGTTGCCATCAATCCTCATACGCCCATTGACTCTTTAAAAGACATCATTAAAGATATAGACATTGCTTGTATCATGAGCGTTAATCCGGGTTTTGGCGGACAAACTTTCATTCAGCACAGTATCAATAAAATAAAACAATTGCGTGAATTAATAGATGAACAATTACTACAGGTGAAAATTGAAGTTGACGGGGGTATAACACTAGAAAATGCAGCAACTGTTATTGAAGCGGGTGCTGATGTACTGGTAGCAGGAAATACTATTTTCAAATCACCTAACCCAATTAAAACTATAGAAAAATTGAAATCTATCTGATTCTATTTTTTTGATAGCGCTGCATATAAAAAATCTACTCGAAATCTCATTTGTTAATTCTGAGTAAATATGAGAATGTCATATATTCAAACATGAAAATTATTTTTACAACTTTATTTTCCTTCATTTTCTTACATGTTTTTGCTCAGTCGAAATTCTGCACCATTACCGGAAAAATAACAGATGAAAATGAAATACCCATCAGCCATGTAAGCATTGTCATTCTTGGACAAAACAAAGGCATACTTTCAAACGACCTTGGAATATTCACCATCAAAGGTCCCGTTGAAAAAGCCTTTGCACTAACGTTTACGCATACCGGCTATTTTGATATTCAAAAAAACTTTTTTTTACACAATCAAGCATCTACTGCTGTCATTATCAGATTAAAAAAAAGAAGTAAATTGCTGGAACCTGTCATCATATCAAATGAAAAAGACAGAAAAGAATCCGGCCTTATTTCAATCGATCCTAAAAATTCATTAACGCTGCCAAGTGCTTCAGGCGGAGTGGAAAGCCTTATTAAATCAATCGTAGGCAGCAATAATGAGTTGACATCTCAATACTCCGTCAGAGGCGGGAATTACGATGAAAATATTGTTTACATCAACGACTTTGAAATATACAGACCTTATCTGGTAAGCAATGGACAACAAGAAGGGCTTAGTTTCATCAATCCTCAACTGGTTAAAAATATTCGTTTTTACACCGGAGGCTTTCAGGCAAAATATGGTGATAAAATGAGCAGCGTACTGGATATACAGTATAAGAATCCTGCTGCATTTGAAGGATCCGCTTATCTAAGCGGCATTGAACAGGGTCTGCAAGTTTCTGGCAGTATCCAAAAAGACAAAGCGACTTACCTGGTTGGAATCAGAAACAAAAACAACACAAGCATTTTAAGCAACCAACCCACAGTGGGTTCTTATATTCCCTCTGCATCTGATATCCAATCTTTGATTCACTTAAAATTAAACAACAAAACTGAATTGGAATTGCTGGGAATATATGCAGCATCAAGATTTACCTACATACCCGAATCAGTTAAAAAAACAGCAGGCGTCTTTTCTCCTTTATTTACAGCAAACATAGGTCTTGATACTTATTTTGAAGGACAGGAAAAAGACAACTACCATACTTTTTTTACCGGTGCAACAATTATCCAATCCCCGACAAAAAAATTAAAACTAAAATGGCTGGCAAGTCATTTCAATGACATGGAAAGTGAGAATTATGATATAGCAGGTACTTATATTTTTGGAGAAAGGGATTTTGATAAATCGAGCAGTACATTCGGTAAAATCATCAACCCACTTGGCGCCGGATCTTACAGACAGTATGCCCGTAACCACCTCAATATTTCCAACTGGAATTTTTCACACAGAGGCAGCCTTCAGTTGAAAAATAATTTTATTCAATGGGGCAACAGCATCGAATATTTTGACATTGCCGATTCAATCAAAGGTTTTGAATACCAGGACTCAGCAGGATACTCCCTACCCTATCATCAACAGTCTTTTAATTTATTCAATTCCATCAACAGTCAAACTGATTTGAAAATAAAAAAGTATGCAGGATTTATTCAAAACAATCATCATTTTTCGAAGTTCAATTGCGATTTTTCTTTACAGGCTGGATTAAGATATAACTTCAATGATCTAAACAAAGAAATGATCGTGAGCCCACGACTTCAGTTAAGTTGCAAACCTGCCTGGAAAAATGATGTGATTTTCAAATTTGCAAGTGGTGTTTATAATCAACCGCCCTTTTACAGAGAATTCAGAAAATACAATGGCGAATTAAACTTAGCCATCAAATCTCAAAAAAGCCTGCAATTGATAGCGGGTATGGATTACCAATTTTCTGACATCAATGGAAGACCTTTCAAGCTTACTACAGAAGCTTATTTTAAAAATATGACCGATGTGATTCCTTACGATATGGATAATGTAAAGATCAAATACCTTGGCGAAAACAATGCGAAGGCTTATGCAACAGGAGTTGAGTTAAGGCTTTTCGGTGAATTGATCAAAGATGCCGAAAGTTGGATTAGTTTGGGGCTTATGAAAACAAGAGAAAACATTAATAATGATTTCTACTACCAATACAAAAATGCAGGTGGGGAAGTGATTACTGCTTCCAGCACTGATCAGATTGCCGTTGATTCCTCTAAACAATCCATCGGCTATTTGAGAAGACCAACTGATAGATTGATCACTGTTGGCTTGTTCCTTCAGGATTATTTACCAACCAATAAAAACTTTAAAGTGCATTTCAACTTATTATACGGCAGTAATATGCCTTACAATATTCCCAACAGTACAAAATATCGAAATGGACTTACCATATCTGCCTATATCAGAGCCGATATAGGATTCAGCGCCTTAATGCTTAGCGAAACAACCGTTAAAAGAAGCCACAGTCCGTTCAATAACTTTAATAATATCTGGGCCAGCCTTGAAGTTTTCAACCTGATTGATAAGGCAAATACTATCTCATACCAATTGATAAAAGACTTTGCCAACAATATTTATGCACTTCCCAATAGACTTACCCCAAGAATGCTGAACTTCAAGTTAATAGCCTCCTTTTAACAAGTATTTATTTTTCCACTTTTTAATAAAGGATGTTAACAATTAATTGGTGTGATTTAATAGTCCTATGAATTATATTTGATTAGTGGTTTTTCAACAGACTTATTTCAAAAGGATTTGTTGAAGTATTACTTTTTATTTTTGAATTTTTAAATTTTCGACATTGACTGAAACAATCATTAATCTTGAAACCGTAAATCCGATTGAATTCTTCGGAGTTAACAACGGAAAATTAGATGTGTTAAAAAGAAAATTTCCTCTGTTGAAAATCTTAAGCAGAGGCACACAAATTAAATTAAGCGGGGCACCCGAACAAATAGAGGATGCCAAAGATAAAATACAATTGCTTATTCAGTACCTTGAAAGAAACGGACACATGAGCGAAAATTATCTTGAACAAATTTTAGGAGGCGACGATGAAAAAACAATCGACAATTTCATTGACAAAAACCCCAATGATGTGCTGGTTTTTGGACCCAACGGCAAAACCGTCAGAGCAAGAACTGCCAATCAAAAAATGATGGTAAACGCTTGTGATAAAAATGATATTGTATTTGCTATCGGCCCCGCCGGAACAGGAAAAACATATACTGCCGTTGCTTTGGCTGTAAGGGCTTTAAAGAACAAGCTCGTTAAAAAAATCATATTGACACGACCTGCTGTGGAAGCAGGTGAAAGTTTGGGATTTTTGCCAGGTGATTTAAAAGAAAAAATCGATCCGTACTTAAGACCTTTGTATGATGCACTGGATGACATGATTCCTGCAGACAAATTAGGTTATTACATGAGTACCCGAACAATTGAAATTGCACCTTTGGCGTATATGCGTGGCCGTACACTTGATAATGCATTTATCATTTTAGATGAAGCCCAAAATACCAATGATTTACAAATTAAAATGTTTTTGACAAGAATAGGCCCTAATGCAAAAGCTATCATAACCGGAGACCCAACTCAAGTTGATTTGCCTAAAAATCAACAAAGTGGTTTGTTTAAAGCCACCAGGATTTTAAAAAATATCGATGGCATATCCTATATAGAATTGGATGAAGAAGATGTGGTCAGACATCGTTTGGTGAAAGCCATTATTAAAGCATACAATAAAGATGATGAGAAAAATATGAAAGAAAAGGAGAAAATATAATTTAATAAAAGAGGCAAGAATATCCTTGCCTCTTTTATTATTATCTAATTGAATCTTAACTTTATCCTTCCATATGCGAAACATCAGATTATTATTCATTGTTTTTTTATCAGGATTAATTTCCTGTAATCATCAAAAGGCCAGGCCTTCTACTGCCCTTGATACCGGAAGGGCATTTATTGATGCCAGCCTGAAAGGTAATTTCAATGACGCTAAATCACTTCTTCTTAAAGATGAAGAAAACGCTCAATTATTTGAAGCTTTCAAGCTTTACTATCAAAAAATGTCGCCCGAAAAAAAATCACATTATCAATCAGCATCTTATCAAATAAATAAGTATACGGATATCAATGATTCCACTACTATCATCAACTACTCCAACGACTACATGAATAAGCCCATGGAAATTAAAATCGTCAAATCCAATAAAATCTGGTGTGTTGATTTTAAATACACCTATTCGGGCAATCTCCCCATTAATTAAGTGCAAATGATTAAAAATATTTTTATCGCCGGCTTAGGCGGATTTATCGGCTCTGCATTGAGAGCGCTGACTTATCAGATTTTTAAAACTAACCACGCCTTTATCGTTACCTTTTTTATAAATATAAGCGGCAGTTTGTTGATTGGCTTGTTTGTTGGACTAAGCATCAGATATTCATTCATCAATAATAATTGGAAAACATTTCTTGCCACTGGTATTTGCGGAGGATTTACTACTTTCTCCGCATTCAGCATGGAAAATGCAAGACTTTTGCAAGAAGGCAAAATAACCTCTTCCCTATTGTACATTTCCCTAAGCATAATTACTGGAATTGGCGCATCTATATTGGGCTATAAGTTGATCAACTAACGATATAAGACTATTCCTAAACAATTCTTTATTAATAAACGGAACTGTTTGAATTATTTTTCATTGATGATTAAATCTACAAACAACATGGATGTACAAACAATGATCAGCCTGGTTATAGTGGGAATGTTCGCAGGTATGTTGAGCGGACTAGTTGGTATTGGAGGTGGCATTATTCTTGTTCCCGCGCTGGTATTCATACTGGGCTTTTCTCAAATGAATGCACAGGGCACTTCATTGGCTTTAATCATGTTTCCTGTAGGCATTTTAAGCGTCATACAATATTACAAACATGGATATGTGGATTTTAAAATACTCCCTTTAATAGCCATTGGATATATTGCAGGAAGTTTTTGGGGAAGTAGAATTTCCACTCACCTACCTCAGGAAATCATAAAAAAAATATTTGCTGTTTTATTGATTGTTATTGCAATTAAAATGATGTTTTTTGATAAGAGCAATCAAAAGAAAATTACAATGCAGAATTCTTCCAGAAACAAACTCAACCGTTAATGTATTTCCTATTTGCATTCATCATAGTCATTTTCCATGTTTATTTTAATGATATCCTTATAACTTTTATGGAAGATAAATATCTGGTTGTATAGCTCATAATTCCGACTATCTACACGGATATTTAAATACTGCAGAACTTATTGAATCTGGATATTTTCTAATGACAACTTTCCACATTAGTATTTTCAAAATAACAAAGACTATACTTGATAATCTTACTAATTCTCTGTAAAAAAGCGAAACGTAATTTTCATCTCAATGATATTTTAAAAGATTGTTGTATAAAAAAAGTGGCCATCAAATGATGGCCACTCTGTAAAATATGTAATTAGAAAATTAGTTCGCTTTGATATCAAGTGTATTCTTATCACCACCACCGATTTCGCAATTGGTTGTGATTCTGTCAGCACTGATTCCAAGTTTTTGAACCAAGTATGTTTTAACCGCATCTGTTCTTTGTTGACACAATGCCTGTGAAGCTTTAGACGCTTCTGGATAACCATTTACAGTAATTGTACAAGTTGGATTTGATTTCAATTTTGATGAAACGGTTGACAAAACGTCTTTTGCATTTGACTCTAAAGCAGCAGAATTATTTTTGAATGAAATACTTGGATAACTTGCAGGACACTCATTAACCACCACTTTAGGAGGATTTTTGCAACAATCAGGCTCTGGGCATTTACCAACTCCATCAGCATCAACTGGTTGACACTCAGTAGGAGTAATCAATTGCTTATCCTTGTAGTCCGGAACACCATCTCCATCTGTATCTTTTGAAACACCATGCGAATCAACAGGAGCGCCAGCAGGAGTATTAGGCTCACGATCAAGTTGATCAACAACACCGTCTCCATCTGCATCATCAAAAGTGATTTTAGGCATTTTCTTAAGTTTGTTCAACTCACCATATGCATAATCCAAAGGATTGATCCACCACAATGGCTCAACAGACTTTGCACCTAAATTAAAATTAAGACCAAGAGATAAATAATTGTATGTATCGAAATTAGGCGTTAAAGCAGCATCACCTTGTGGATGCTCTTGCCATCTTTGACCATCCAATAAATCGTCATGAACAAATGTATGACGGTCTTCTAATGCAAGATTGATTCTTTTAGCAATCTTATATTCTAAACCTGCAAGGACAGTTGTAGAAAAACAAAGGGTTTGATTTCCCAATTTTGCTTTTTTTGTATTGTGACTTTCAGCTGCTTCTTCATAAGTACCATCCATTCCATCTCTTAGCGCTTTAAGCACATTTTTTCTGTTTGAATATTTACCGTCAATGTTGTTAGAAACATTGTTAAACAAATCAACATAGTTGTTTCCTGTTGACTCATTTCTTGCATTGATTTTTGTTTCATAAGCAGAAGCACCCATACCAACACCGGCATAAGCAACAACTTTTGAATGATCTTTATAAAAACGGATATTGCTCAATGAAACAAGCGCCTGTAAACTTAAATCCTGTGTTTTATTTTTGTAGTTGTAATAGATATTTGATCCGGTATAACCATTGTTAGACCATGCTGTGTTTTTCGCATAGTTTGCAGCCGGCTTCCAGTTTAATCCTTTAGCAGTTCCATTCAAATATTCCATTCTCATGGAGAATGTATGACCGAATGATTTTCTTACATGAGCTGAGAATCCAAATACAGGAAAAACAGCCGATACATCAGAAGACAAGGTAAAAGCACCTGTAGAAAGACCAATTTCCCACATATCTCTTGGCTTAGCAGGAAAATTGTAGGCATGATTCAAAAATTGGTTTTGTTGGGGCTTACCTTTTTTAGTGATTACAGACGAATCAAACGCACTATAACCGCTACCTGAACTCTGAGCAAATGACATACTCGAAAGGAGTACAATCATCGCCAATAAAAGTTTAAACTTTCTGATTTGCATAACTTAATGATTAATAATTTTCTAAATATACAATAATTTACTTCGCAAAAGTATTCAAGTACTGAATAATAACCAAAATTATTTCTATTTATTTGACTATCCGAATAAAGTCATCCAAAAAAGTACAAAAACTGTTTGAAATTCTTGAATTCCTGAATCAAAATAAATATTTTCTTTATTTGAAATTGTTTGATATTAATCATTTTCTAAAGTAACTTGCCGTCCATTACAATGGATTTCATCAAAAAAGTTATCGGAAACGAATTACAAACTTTTGAAAAAAAGTTTGGAGAGTCAATGTTAAGCAATACCCCCTTGCTTGACCGGATTATGAAATACATCATTAAACGTAAAGGAAAACAAATCAGACCGATGTTTGTTTTCCTTACAGCCAAATTGAACGGAGAAATCAACGAAAGTACATACAGAGCGGCATCCTTAATTGAACTTTTGCATACCGCTACGTTGGTTCACGATGATGTAGTGGATGAATCGATGGAAAGACGAGGTTTTTTTTCCATTAATGCGATATGGAAAAACAAAATAGCCGTGCTCGTAGGAGACTATCTGTTATCCAAAGGTCTTTTATTGTCTACTTCCAACAGTGATTTCGAACATCTTCATATACTTTCTGAAGCAGTCAAACAAATGAGCGAAGGGGAATTGCTTCAAATGGAAAAATCCAGAAACCTCAATCTTAGCGAAGACATTTATTTTGAAATAGTAAAAAATAAAACGGCCTCTCTTCTATCTTCTGCCTGTGCTATTGGCGCTTACAGCACTACTCAAGATAAATCCATTGCAGATAAAATGAAATTATTTGGCGAAAAAATAGGAATCGCTTTTCAAATTAAAGACGACCTGTTTGATTATGGAAGTGAGAAGGTAGGTAAGCCGACTGGAAATGATATCAAAGAAAAAAAGCTCACTTTACCGCTCATTTACACGCTGAATAACATAGATAAAAACACGAGAAGACGTCTTATTTACATTTTGAAAAATGAAAATAAAAACCCTCAAAGTGTTAAATTCGTTATTGATACGGTGATGGCAAACGGAGGAATGGAATACGCTACTTCAAAAATGACAGAATATAAAAACGAAGCATTGACTATCCTTCACTCTTTTCAGGATTCACCTGTAAGAAAAGCCCTGGAAGAACTTGTTCTATTCACAACTGACAGAAAATACTGATGACCGAAAAAAGATGGAACCTGCTTCCTGCCAATGAAATCACCACATCCTCTTTGCAAGAATCGTTGAAAATAAATAAAACGATTTGCTCTATTCTTGTCAACAGAGGTATAGAAAATTACGAATCCGCAAAAACATTTTTTCGACCTTCTCTGCAAAGCCTTCACAATCCTTTTTTAATGAAGGATATGGAAAAAGCTGTTAAAAGAGTTGAAACGGCCATCAACAAGAAGGAAAAAATATTGATTTTTGGTGATTATGATGTTGACGGAACAACAGCAGTAGCTTCTTTTTATCAGTTCATCAACCATCTGTATGATGAAAACTATACTGATTTTTATATCCCTCACAGATATACAGAAGGATACGGCATCAGTAAAAAAGGAATTGACTTTGCATCTGACAATAATTTCAATTTGATTATTTGCCTGGACTGCGGCATCAAATCTGTTGAATTGATTGACTATGCAAAGTCATTAAACATTGATTTTATCATTTGCGATCATCATTTGCCGGGAAACATATTGCCTGATGCTGTTGCCATTTTAAATCCAAAACAAAATGACTGTCATTATCCCTACAAGGATTTATGTGGCTGTGGAGTTGGGTTTAAATTCATGACCGCATTGGCCGAACATTTTCAACTTCCTGAGGACTCATACATGATGTATCTTGATTTGGTAGCCACGGCCATTGCTGCAGATATTGTACCGATGACAGGAGAAAACAGAGTCCTTGCTTTTCATGGGCTAGTAAAAATAAACAACAACCCCTCTCCTGGTATCCATGCACTGATTAAATTAGGAGGAATAAACAAAACACTCACCATTACCAACGTGGTTTTTGTAATCGCACCAAGAGTAAATGCTGCCGGAAGAATGGATGATGCAAAGAAAGCTGTATTGTTGTTTATAGAAAAAGATGAAAATAAAGCAATGGAAATCGGCTCTCTGTTGCATTCAGACAATTCTGACAGAAAAGAAATCGACTCAGAAATCACTCAGGAAGCTTTAAACATCATCCAATCTGACGAGTCATTTGCAAATAAAAAAGCGTGTGTCCTTTACCGTGAGCATTGGCATAAGGGCGTTGTTGGAATTGTTGCTTCCAGAATTATTGAACATCATTATAAACCTACCATCGTTCTTACAAAAAGCAATGATACCATAACCGGAAGTGCCAGAAGTGTCAAGGGGTTTAACTTGTATGAAGCCATTTATCAATGTAAGGAGTATTTATTGCATTACGGAGGGCATTTCGCTGCAGCAGGACTTTCACTGCTTCCTGAAAACCTGCAGGCTTTCTCTGAAAAATTCAATGAAGTGGTTGCTGATACAATTGATGAGTCTTTGCTAACTCCGGAAATTATCATTGATGCAACTGTAAGTTTAAATGAAATCAACAGCAGTTTTTTCAACATCTTGTCTCAGATGGAACCATTCGGACCGGATAATATGAACCCGGTTTTTATTGTAAAAAATGTTACAGATAGCGGTTACTCCAGAATATTAAAAGACAAACATATTAAATTTGAAGTTTTACAAAACAACAGCAGATTCAGTGGCATAGGGTTTAATATGGCAGACAAATTTCCTCTGCTTCAAAATAAACAACCCATCGATATCGCCTTTACACTCGAAGAAAATGAATTTAATGGAAACGTCAGCATTCAAATGAAAGTAATTGACTTCAAACAATCACTCCAATAAAAAAGTCCCGATTGCCATAGGCGACCGGGACTTAAAAAATTATATACGGCTTAAGCATTCAGTAATTCCACACTTCTGCTGATAAAACTTGTAAGATTATTTCCTGTTAACAAACCCTGAGATAACAGTGCCAAATCAGCCAAATTTCTAACCACTTTTTCCTGCTTTTCCTGACTTGATTCATTCAGAATATTTTTGAAAATCGGATGGTTGCCATTAACAGTAAGATTGACTTCATCTGGCATACTTGCATACCATGCAGCCATTCCTCCGCCTATTGCAGCCATGTCTTTCATTCTTCTCATCAATTCCGGACGAGTGGCTGTTACAGGATTCGAATCCTCCGATAACCCTTTAACTTCTACGTTCAGATGCATGCCTTCCAATGGTTTGTCAAACAATGATTTTAATCTCTCCGCATCTTCTTTGGAAAGAACACTGTCGTTACTTTCCATTTTATCAATCAAATTTTCAGTGATATCTGCATCTACCCTCACAAATTGTGTATTCTCCAATTTCATCTCAATGGAATTGATGAATGATGCATCTACAAGGGTTTCCATTTTTACAACTACATACCCTTTCTTATTTGCCTGTTGAATAAAAACATCTTGTTGTACAGGATTGGTAGTATACAGCACCACCTGTTTACCCTCCTTATTTTTCTGCAATGTTTCTGTAGCCATTTTATATTCATCAATGGTATAAAACTTACCGGTGGTATCTTCCATTACAAAAAACTTGTTGGCCTTGTCAAGAAATTTATCATCTGTCATCATTCCATATTTCACAAACAAGCCCAAACTTTCCCATTTTTCTTCAAATGATTTTCTGTCATTGTTAAATATCTCTTCCAGTTTATCTGCGACTTTTTTCGTGATATGTGCATTAATCTTTCTCACATTCGGATCCCCTTGCAAATAACTTCTGCTTACATTCAAAGGAATATCCGGACTGTCTATCACACCATGTAACAACATTAAAAATTCAGGAACAATATCTTTTACTTCATCCGTAACAAATACCTGATTGCTGTACAATTGAATCTTATCTTTCTGAATCTCGTAACTCTGTTTAATTTTCGGGAAATATAGAATGCCGGTTAGATTGAAAGGATAATCCACATTCAAATGAATCCAGAACAACGGCGGCTCACTGAATGGATATAATTCCTTATAGAAATTTTGATAATCCTCAGTAGTTAATTCTGATGGCTTTTTTGTCCAGGCAGGTACTGGGTTATTGATTTGTTTGTCTTCAAAAAAGATGGGAACCGGTAAAAATTTACAGAACTTCTGCAACACTGTCCTGATTCTTTCAGGTTCTAAAAATTCAACACTTTCGTCATTCAAATGCATTAAAATAGTTGTACCTCTGTCATCTTTTTTTGTTTCCTCCAAAACAAATTCTGGACTTCCGTCACATTCCCACCTTACAGGAACACTGCCCTCTCTGAAACTTTTTGTGATGACTTCAACCTTGCTACTTACCATAAATGAACTGTAAAAACCAAGGCCAAAATGTCCAATGATGCTAGCCTCATTTTGACCTTTATATTTTTCTAAAAATTCCTCAGCACCACTAAATGCCACCTGATTTAGATATTTGTCCACTTCTTCCCCTGTCATTCCAATACCTCTGTCTGAAATAGAAAGTATTTTGTTGTCCTTATCAATTGTTATATCAATCCTTAATTCACCTAACTCTCCTTTCATCTCTCCAATGGATGAAAGCGTCTTTAATTTCTGAGTAGCATCCACTGCGTTACTGACAAGTTCTCTGATAAAAATGTCATGCTCACTGTATAAAAACTTTTTAATGATTGGAAAAATATTTTCCGTCTGAACTCTTATATTTCCTTTTTGCATAATAAATATTTTATACTCTGTAACTCAAATTGAGTACCAATGTAAATTTGCTGACAAGTTGACATTTATACATTAAAAAAGGGACAGTTAAATCTGTCCCTTTTTTGCAACACTATTTTTATTTTTTATTGAATAATCACAATAGGTTTTTGAATCCTGAATTCAGGACTTGCAATTTGGAAGAAATACATTCCTGCCGGAATATTGGAAGGCAGTATAAAATTATCGTCCATGAAGTTTACCTGAATAATTGTTTCTTTTTGGAATACCTGTTGACCTAGTGCATTAATCAGTTTCACTTCATAATGTCCGGGCTTGATATTGCTTAAAGTGTAATGCACATTTCCTCCTGTTTTAAGCGGACTTGGATTTACTGTAAATCCGTCTGACAAAGCAGGTGTAAAGAACATCTTTTGTTCTCCGTATGCAGTTCCTCCGGTGTTAGTTACAAAAGCTCTGTAATAATAAGCCGAATTTTGCACAAGACCGGTTAATCTGCTGGTAAATTTATTATTGCTGATATTGTTTGAATTTACTTTCACACCTGTACCCGGAATGAAACCCGTAATTCCGCTATATTCAATACCATAAGCAATAACACTTGTACAACCAGAATCTGTAATTTCACCACCTACAATTTCAATATTTGGCGAAATAGACAAAGAATCACCACTTAACACAGTTCCTGTAGAAATTTTACCGCTTCCTGTTACAGCAACATTAGCATTTGCACTTGCTCCAGCACCTGAAACAGGAATATTTCCATTGTAACTTATTTCTGCTGTAGGTTTAAATTGAACATAAATAGTTTGAGCAAAATTTCCTCCACTTTGGCTGATTGACAATGTAGCATTAAATGGTCCGGCAGGATTATCTGAGAATGTGTATCCTGTCAATGGTCCTACCACTAGATTATCAGTTGTGAAATTTGCTCCAGTAATGTCAAATGAATTTGGACCTGCAATGCTGTTAATACATACAACTCCAAAATCAGCAATGGAAGAAACCGTAATTACTGAAGTAGTAACTCCGTTTCCTGCAACTGCTACGTTTATTGAAGTGGCTCCACCACCGGAAATATTGATGTTACCTGTTTGGGTTCCAACAACTGTTGGAGCAAATAGTACATAAATAGTTGTGTTGGCAAGAGTAGAATCATTGTAGTTGATTGTCAAAGATGAACTCCAATTTACATTATCGATCGATACCAAGAAACTTGTTGGTGCATTTACTGTAATCACACCAGGTGCTCCTGTAAGATGCAAGCCTGACAAAGTAAATGATTGTGCATTTGAATTAGTTCCAACGGCTACATTACCAAAGTTTGTAACAGTACCTGCGAACAAAGTTGGTCCACTAGGTACAGCATTACATAGATTGATAGGACTTGCGCTATTTCTTGGCAATGGTGTCGCCACTGTAAAATCAGCCAAGTTGTTATTGGTGTCATCACAGCCTCCATTATTGCGGAAATCAGCACTGGTTGAGTTTAAAGCAGGCGTAGCAGCAGTTTCAGATTCATTGGCGGTACCATAACCAACAAAATCTAAAACAGCACCGGCTGGTTGTAATGCATAAGTAGTGTTGTTTACCATATCCGGTGTACCAAAAGCAATTTTACCATTGGTTCCGCTCATATTCAATGTGAACGTGAAGTCAGGAGCTACAGGTAAATTTGCAAGGCCAGTTCCGGCTGTGGTTGCAACCAAAATATATGCTCCGGCAGGAATAGTAACACCGGCAGGGAATGTAAATGCATTTGTATTGGTAGTTGCTAGATTTCCCGCAGCAGAACCATACATAATTTTATAACCGGAAATATCCATGGTTGTTGAACCATTATTGTGAAGTTCAACATAATCTGCATTGAATGTTCCTGTTGCAGATCCACCACCACCATATATCTGGCTGATTTTTACTCCAGTACCACCACCTGATGAAGGTGTATTGGTTGTGAAGGATGATTGTGCTCCGTAAATAGTATCAGTACCTGAAATTGCATAAGTTACATAATAATATGTAGTAGAAGATGCCAATCCGCTCAATGTTGCAGAATAAGTTGACCCTGATAGATTTGTTGATGCAACAAATGTTCCACTCGCAGGAGTAAATCCATTTGTTGTACTGTAAACAACCCCATAAGAACTGATTGGTGTACAACCTTGTGTTAATGTTCCACCTATCGAAGCACCTGTAGTTGTGATGGCAGTTGCCGAACCCGATGTAACACTTGATATACTTACACCAGAACCTACTGCAGCAACATTTATCGCATTCGCACTTCCGCCGGAAATTGAAATATTACCATTGTAAGATTGAACTGCTGTAGGATTAAAATTTACAAATATTGTAGTAGTGGTTAAAGTACCGCCTGTTTGTGGTATCGTCAATGTGCTAGTATAAGTACCACCCGAAGTTAAGGAGTAACTAAAACCTGTTAAAGCAGCCACTGTTATATCTCCTGATGTAAGATTTACACCGTTTAATGTGAAAGAACTTGGACCAGCAGTAGTATTGATACAAACTCCACCAAATGAAGTCAATGTACTTGCAGTTAATGTTGGTGTTGTTGGCAATGTTCCGCAAATAAATACCGGAGATGCACTGTTTCTTGGAGATGGTGTATTTAATGTAAAATCAGCCAAATTATTGTTGGTGTCATCACAACCCTTATTATTTCTAAATCCGGCATGGATTGTATCCATCGCAGGAACAGCCGCTGTTTCTGAACAAACAGATGTACCATATCCAACCAGGTCAACAATATTAGAAGTAGTTGGACAAGCAGATAATGCAATTGTATCACTTACTAATGCAACCCTTCCATTACTTTGACTCATCGAAATTGTAGGTGTTGCAATGTAATCTGGAGTTGGCAATGGCGATCCAACCAAACCAACTGAACTCATTTGAATAAGATAATATCCACCTGCAGGTATCGACAATGAAGGTAATTTAGATTTTCCTGTCCATGTTCCTGTTGCAGTTGCAGAAGCATATTGGATTGAATAGTTGGAAACAGTCTGTGTTGTATTGGAAGTGTTATGCAACTCAACATAATCTGCATTAAACAATGCACCTGGATTTCCACCCGCTCCATAAATCTGACTGATTACAATGGAAGCATTCCCTGCAGAAGGTGTATTGGTAGTAAAAGATGATTGAGTGCCATACGATGTATCGGTTCCAGAAATAGTATAGGCAATATAATAGTATGTTGTAGAAGCAGTTAACCCACTTAATGAAGCTGAGTAAGATGAACCCGACAAATTACTTGAAGCGGTAAATGAACCACTTGATGGTATAAATCCATTTGTCAAACTATATACTATTCCATAAGAAGTTGCTGTAGTGCATCCTTGAACCAAAGTGCCATTTAATGTTGCAGTTGTTGTAGTAATACCTGAAGCAGCACCAGTTGTTACTGACGTTGCGCTAACTCCGGAACCAACTGCTGCAACAGTAATAGCAGTAGCGCCTCCACCACTTATGGATATATTTCCATTATATGATTGAACCGCCGTTGGTTTGAATTTTAC
>CANFOP010000028.1 GCA_947448685.1 Chitinophagaceae bacterium
AGAAGACTGGAATGTGGCTGTTGAAGGGTAACCTCCAGTGTTTGTTCCAGTATAATAATTTCCACCTGTAACAGTAAATAAACTCATGCTATTTTCGAAATTCTCTACATTACTTAGTGACAAAGTGTAACTGTTTGCACATTGAGTAGTGGCCCAATTAGCAGTCAACGAATTTGAGTAAATATTTGTAGCTGCGTTAATTACCGGTGCTGATACAGAAAACGTTGACTTTGTTCCACTTAAAGGAGAGTTAGTTAAATATGATGTACTTGATCCTGTTCCATTAAAACTATAGATTTTGAAATTGTATGCAGTAGAATCAACAAGTGACGATAAAGAGAAACTTGTATCCGAACCAACATAATCTACTGTTGCGTTACCAATAGTGGCTCCCAACGAATAGGCATTTGTTGAGGTTGGTGCTGTATTAGGAGCAGTTGCACCAGATGTTCTCAAAACCAAATAACCGCTAACAGCAGGAATCGCATTGTCCCAAGTAACAGTCATTCCATTACATGTTACATTGGTGAATCTTAGATTAGTAGGTTGAGCAGTAGGCGTTGAGGAGATTGTTGTGCCACTCGCTGTAGCAATGTTGGAGGTAAGGTAATTATAGGTACTTGCGTTTGTACTGTCCCATGTATAAGGAACCAAGGCAAAATTGTAGGTAGTGTTACCTGTTAATCCCGAAGTAGAAGCAGAAGTAGTAGTGCCATTTAAACTAAAACTTACTATAGTAGTGTTGGCACCTGCTGATGGGGCTGACCCATTTGAATTACTTAAAGTAGGTTGGTTTGGAGCTGTTGCTATTAATAAAACATAACCCTTTTTATTAGCTCCTGATGCAGGATAATTTGCAGCATTCCAGGTTAGATTGATTTGTTCACCGGAGGCTGCTGATGCAGAAAAATTGGTTGCTGCTGTAGTTGGCGGATTGGATAAAGTTCTGAAATTGGATACCGCACCCAAAGAAGTACCTCCCACATTGGTAGCATACGCTGCTGCGTAATACAAAGTTTGAGGAGATAAGGATGATCTTGTATCTGTGAAAGCATCTCCTACATTTGGAACAGAGGATAGCGCCTGAGCATTGTCAGTTGCTGTAACATCTGATGTTAATTTATAAACAGTACCAACCGCAGTTAATGTAGAACCCCCATCTGCAGAAACCGTTGAACCCAATACTGCCGAATTATTGGTAATACCATTTATGGTTAAGGATCCGACTGTTGGAGGCGTTCCGCTTAGCGTTGTAAAGGTTGAACTATCACCATATGATAACCCTACAGAGTTAACTGCAAATGCTCTGATTTTATAAGTAGTTCCGAGTGATAACCCTGTTAAATTTACTGAATAAGAACCGATACCTGTTGTATCCTTAATTATTTTTCCACCACCCGATGTGCTATTGGTATCTACAACATTTACTGTGCTATAAATTAAACCTCTTCTCGTAACAGCTGCTCCTCCATTGGATGAAATATTTCCCCCGGAAACTGCTGATGAAACCCCTATTGATGTTGCTGCGTTGGTTGTTATGGTAGGTAAAACAGCAGAGGTAGTAAAAGTTAAACTATCCCCATATGCCACACCAGCAGAACTTACCGCAAATGCCCTTATTTTATAGGTAGAACCAGGAGTTAAACCAGTAAGGTTAGTAATATACGAACCTGTACCTGTAGATGCATCAATTATTTTTCCTCCACCGGATACACTATTGGTATCTCTGACATTTAATGTACTGTAAATCAATCCTCTTCTGGTAACAGTGGCTGAACCAGCTGATGTAACATTACCTCCTGTAGATGCTGTAGAAGAAGTAATTGAAGATGCTGTAGTGGTTGTAATAGTTGGAGGTGTTGATGAAACAGTTCCTGTTAATTTGACATCATCAACTCTTGTTGCGTTTGTTCCTGTTTTTACAAATCTGATTTTCAATCCATTGATTTGTGCATCAGAGGGTAATGACAAAGATTTCGCCTGATACCATCCTATAGCAGCAGTAGCGGCTTCATTAAATAAATTCGCAGTTGTATTGGCCAAAGTTGTCCATGCAGAACCATTCCAATAATCAACTGAAAATGTTACATGAGCAGTAGCTGTGTTTTTGTAATAGTAATAAACTAAAGTTAGTCCGCTATATCCAGAGGCGCTTATATTTTCGATAGAAAATCCGTAGGCCCCAGAGGTTGTTGTAAAATATACATTACCACCACCAGAAGCACCTGTGTAACCTGAACTAGCATTAGTAATTCTGCAATCTGCTGAATTGGTCTGCCCTCCGTTAGAATATGTTAAATTACCAGGAGAATTCTGAAAGGTATTGGAGGATATAGCAGTTGTTCCTGTAGGGCTACCCATATTTTCTGAAAATATGGTTGTTTGAGCAACAGCACCAACGTTTAACATCAACGCAATAGCCGTTATAACAAGAGAGACTGATAGGCTTTTTGAAAAACTTGACTTAGCGTAAAGGTTCGCTTTCATACACAATCGTTTTTAATTTTTATGTTGTTTCACTGAAATAATATACAGTGAATTGTTGTTTCAAAGCTCAATTCAATAATGAAAGTATGTCTATTTTGTTAAAAAAAACAAAAAATATTTTTTATGCGAAAAAAGACACCATAAATGTTAAATTTTTATTTCGAACTACATAATTTTTTAGCAATTTTTTTTACGAAAACGATGTAGGAACTATATTTTATTAATTTTTATTTATATTCAAATACCAGTTGTAAAGTTGGGTTTTTTTTACAAATCATGTCTAATTCTATCATTAAGGAATCATTAAATCTACTGTTTATATTGTTTATTATTATAATTTTATTGCGGACTGGCAAAGTACAATTGTTCAATTGCATTGTTTTCAATGATTTGCATATCTAATGCATCCGTGGCGCCATCTCCGTTACAATCACTTTTATTATACCCAAAGCTAAATGCAAATGCATCATTTTCAGCTATTTGCATATCCAGCAAGTCTATCGCTCCGTCCTGATTAATATCGCCAGAATATAATGCATAACTATTATTAACAATTGGTCTCATCGGTAAATTTAATCCATTTGCAAACGCTTTATTCATTGCATTCGTAAAATCGTAAGAAATCAATGTGTCATTTATTGAAATGGTATTTGCACTCCAGGTTTTCATAGTATTCCTATGCTTTATTTCAATATAATACGAATTTCCATAGGTACTGATTGGCATACTCGCGGAAACAGAACCGTTGGATTGAAGCAAAGCGTTAACAGTATAATCAGGATTTGGGTTATTGAGGTGCTGTGGTTGCCATAAGTTTACCTGAAGCGAATCTGCAGCAATAGTATTATTACTCATTCCCAAATTGTAGAATGTTGAAATCATATTACCTGAAGCATCACAATAACCTTGGAGATAAGCCTTTAATGACAACCTGATATGGCAGTTATTTAGGATAGTCAGGTGAAGAGTGTCAACAGAAGGGCAGTTGTTACTGTTCAAATATGAATAGGTATAAACACCGCCGGATGTATAGACAGTTCCATTCCAACTATAAGAAAAGCAAGCAAGAGCGTTTTCTGTATGATGTGATGGTGAATAAATAGTAAGGTTGAGGGTAGCCGTGGAGTCACAGCCTGCAACATTGACACCAAGCCAAGAATAAGTACCACTAGCCGTGTACGTTATTCCATTCCAGTTGTAAGATGAACAAGCGGAAATATTTGTAACAGAGGTGGTCGGTTGTTTGATGGTCAGGTTCAGCGTAGCAGTAGAATCACAGCCTACTGAATTGGTAAATAATTTGGTATAAGTGCCACTAGTCGTATACGTTAGTCCATTCCAATTGTAAGATGAACAAGCGGAAATATCTGTAACAGATGAAGTAGGCTGCTTGATGGTCAAATTCAATGTAGCGGTAGAATCGCATCCTGCAGAATTGGTTAATGTTTTAGTATAAGTACCACTTGCAGTGTATGTTGTTTCATTCCAAAAATATGATACACATTCTACGACACTGGTTGATGATGTGGTTGGCTTTTTGATTGTCAAATTCAAAGTAGCCGTAGAATCACATCCTGCAGCATTAATTAATGTTTTAGTGTAAGTACCACTAGCCGTGTACGTTAGTCCATTCCAGTTGTAAGATGAACAAGCGGAAATATTAGTTGCAGATGTGGTTGGCTGTTTGATCGTTAAATTTAAAGTAGCGATAGAGTCACATCCTGCAGCATTCGTAAACAGTTTAGTGTATGAACCTGAAGTTGTGTAGGTAGTTCCATTCCATATATAGTTTACACAATTTGAAATGATAGTATTGCTGGTTGTAGGCAGCTTAATTGTTAAATTCAAGGTAGCTGTTGAATCACAGCCTGCTGCATTGGTCAATACTTTGTTGTATGTACCACTAGCCGTGTACGTTAGTCCATTCCAACTATAAGAAGAGCATCCAGAAATATTCGTTGTTGATGTGGTTGGTTGCTTAATTGTTAAATTCAAGGTAGCTGTTGAATCACAGCCTGCTGCATTGGTCAATAATTTGGTATAAGTGCCGCTAGCCGTGTACGTTAGTCCGTTCCATATGTAAGATGAACAGGCAGATATATTTGTAACAGATATTGTTGGCTGTTTGATGGTCAGGTTCAATGTAGCGGTAGAATCGCAACCTGCTGCATTGGTTAATGTTTTAGTATAAGTACCACTTGCAGTGTATGTTGTTTCATTCCAAAAATATGATACACATTCTACGACACTGGTTGATGATGTGGTTGGCTTTTTGATTGTCAAATTCAAAGTAGCAGTTGAATCGCATCCGGCAGCATTGGTCAATGCTTTGGTATAAGTGCCACTAGCCGTATACGTTAGTCCGTTCCAGTTGTACAATGAACAAGCGGAAATATTTGTTGAAGATGTGGTTGGTTGTTTGATGGTTAGGTTCAGCGTAGCAGTAGAATCGCAGCCAGCTGCATTTGTCAACACCTTTGTGTAAGTGCCGGTAGCCGTATACGCTAGTCCATTCCAGCTGTAAGATGAACAAACGGAAATATTTGTAACAGATGATGTAGGTTGCTTGATGATCAGGTTCAGCGTAGCAGTGGAATCGCAGCCAGCTGCATTTGTCAACACCTTTGTGTAAGTGCCGGTAGCCGTGTACGTTAGTCCATTCCAGGTATAAGATGAACAGGCGGAAATATTTGTAACAGATGAGGTTGGCTGTTTGATGGTTAAATTCAAAGTAGCCGTAGAATCGCATCCGTTTGCATTGATTGTATTGTAAGTATAAACACCGCTTGCTGTGTAGGTTGTTCCATTCCAGGAATAACTGCTGCATGAACTGACGTTTGAAACAGAAGAACTATTATTGCAAAAAGTGAAGACAGAGGAAGATGAACCTGACGCAGCATTGTTGGCTACCCTTACAACACCTGTAGCACCTGTTCCAATGATAGCCGTTATTGTTGAGTCATTCACAATATTATACGACGAAACGGATACGCCTCCCACACGAACCAAATTAGCCCCATCAAAATTAGACCCCTTGATGTTTATGGACGTTCCTGTTGTTCCTACAGTAGGCGTAAATGAGGTTACAACAGGTGTGGAAAGAACAACACCCGATGCCTGATAGATACCACGGTTAGGGGTAGACGAAGAAGAAACAGTATTTCCAAAATAATCGCGTCCACCATTATTAGTAATAAGCCTGCCGGATGAAATTGCCGGAGAACCACTTTGTAATCTATACCCATTCAAAGTACTAATCCCCAGACCACCGGAACCAGGATTTAAAAAATTAGGATTGGTGATTAACTTGAAAGAATCTGCGGGTTCGGTAGAATGATGATTGCCATAAAACGTATTGTTGGAGATGTTTCTGTTTTGCTCAAAGGTAGATGCAAAAGCAAAATCAGCACCACTGGAAGCACTGCTTAAATTGTAGATGATGTTGTTATAAAAATTATACTTATGGTTTTTGGTACTGTTTTCATGAATGATATTCGGACTTAGACCTGATTTGATATAGAAGACATTGTTGTATATCTCATTGCCAGCTGATGCATAGTTGAAGTAGACCAAATCGCCCAAATCATTTTGACTTACACAATACCTCAAAGTACATCCAGTATCTTGCGCATCTGGTATTCCCGTTGTATTATTATTTAATCCCCTTGTATTACAACCCCAATAAATTCCTTCAGAATTATCATGGCTATAACTGTATTGAAAAATAATTCCTATACTTCCATAATCCGGATCATACATGCTTCCGTCTATGTTTCCGGGGTCTACTGTTTGAGTGGTTGATCTGTTGTAATATCCTTCATTATATTGAAATACCGTGCCTTTTGCTCTTGCAGTAAACATTGTATTTCCGGTAGTTCCCAATGCGGTTTCGTAGCAAACATTACGTTCTATCAATCCTGTTTCATCAGTGCATCTTATAATCATGGCATTCTTGCCAATGTGGTGAATGATGTTGTTACTAACACGAACATTGGAGTATCTTCTTTTGAACCAGTCGTTGTATTCATCTCCTCCCGGATAGTAGACATTCCATTCATTGTCAAAAGCCAAGCCAGTATTTTCACAATAATTTATATTGCAACTGTCAATCAGCACATCATTGAATCTTGAATATGAAGTGTCAGTTTCTGTATTACCTAATACAGTAAAAAATATCCCTCCGGTTTTTTTGGGAATAGCGCCATTTAGCGCAGTGGTGGCATTTCCCAGTTGTCCTTTTATGTGATGAATATTCAGGTTTCTTAAATAAATATGATTGGCTGTTCCGAATTTATCCAATGCCACCATAACTCCTCTTCTGTCGGCACCCAACGGATTGGGATTAGTTGCTGCTGTGTCGTTATATATTCCGACGAAGAAATCTGAGTTTACAGGACCATTAGGAGAATTGGTTATTTCCAAATCGCCGATTTCAATGTATTGTTGATTGTACAAATAAACGACTGCTTCGCCTGTTATTCCATTTCCTGCCAATATAGGATTTGAGCCCGTTCCATACTTATCTATGATAATGTAATTGTTAGACGTTCCCGATCCGTTGAATTTTAACTTCTGACCTGTCCATGTGTTACCGCATTTTAAATAAACTTCTGTACCCGGCGTTAAAGTCATAGTGTTTAACTTAGAAATATTTTTCCATGGAGAAGCAATTGAACCATTATTATTGTCATTACCTGCAACAGCATCCAAGTAATAAATAGTCTGACATTTTACATTGGCTGTTGAGTATGCGCTGGAATAATTGAACGCTTTATCAACAGAATACACACGGTAGTAGTAAGTAGTATTATTTGTCAGAGATACATCTGTAAATGAAGTAGCTGTTCCAATATATGCTATAGTTCCATTGCCAATAGTGTTTCCAACTGCATAAATTCCATTGGCATTTGGATTGGGTTCAGATGTAGGGTTTACAGTGTATCGAACAACCAAGTATCCGCCACCATCCACATCAGAGGATGCTCCCCAATTTACATCGATAGCATTGTTGAAGCTCAGCGATCTCGCAGCTGATGCATTGCCCGGATTAGCCGGTGCTGTAACATCTGCAGCATTTCCAGCATATACCACCCAGTCATCCACATCCAAAAACTTACCATTGTTGGTTGTACTTGAGCCAATTTTAAAAGCACTATATCCATTGCTTGGTGTTGTAGAAACAGTTGTAACCGTTACTGTATATTTCGTGTATGCGTTTGCGTTACCTGAAGGAGAAACGGTTGTATAGGTAGGGGATGTGCCTGATGCTGTGGACAAACCGGGCGACAGGGTAGTATTAGGAAAAGTAGTATCGTTGCTGGCTTTACAATAAAACTGTATAACATAGGATGTATTTGCAGAAACAGATGCGAAAGGAGATAAAAAAGTTCTTGGACCTGATGTATTGGTAGTGAAAGTGTTTCCGAAAATGGCATATTTTGAACCTGTTCGAGGTTTAGATGTACTAATACTTGGGCTTCCTGATCCGGAAGAACTTTTTGTCCAAATCAAAGAGTCTGGCGTACTGCTTGATCCCGCATTAATAAAAGAGCCGACTGTTTGACCTTCAAATCCGCCATCCATTTTAGGAAATGTTCCAATTACCTGTTGTGCAAACAATTGATGATTTATAAGCATCAAAAGCATGAAGATTAAAACTTTAAATAATTTGGAATTATTTGAGGAGGGTTTCATAAGCGAATAAAATTTCTAAACGAAATGTTAAAATTGAGTTCCGAAAAGGAGAAACTGATACAAAGTTAAGGTAGTTTATTGTGAGTTCAAAGTATCAAAAAATGAATAATTTGTTTACGAAAACGTTGTAGTTATTGGGTTTTGACCATTATAGAGTATTTTCATATGGAAAACTAATCCTTATTTTAATATATTAATTTTTGTTTATTAATGAGTAAGCCTAACAATATTCGATCGGTCATCATAGCCTCCTCGGTAGGTACATTAATCGAATGGTATGATTTTTACATTTTTGGTAGTTTAGCAGTGGTAATTTCCACTAAATTTTTCCCTCAGGACAATCCTACAGCCGCTTTTTTGTCAACCTTGGCCACTTTTGCCGCGGGGTTTGTCGTGAGGCCATTTGGTGCTTTATTTTTTGGCAGACTGGGAGATATGATTGGAAGAAAGTATACGTTTTTAGTCACACTGCTATTGATGGGCGGTTCTACATTTTTAATCGGGTGTGTGCCAAGTTATGACAGGATTGGGTTTTTGGCTCCCTTACTGGTGTTGATATTAAGATTACTGCAAGGGCTTGCTTTGGGCGGTGAATATGGAGGGGCTGCCACTTATGTAGCCGAACATTCACCGGAAAAAGAAAGAGGGTATTGGACTTCGTGGATACAAACCACTGCAACAGCAGGACTTTTTATTTCATTATTGGTCATTTTAATTACGAGAAATGTTTTAGGTATTGAATCATTTGAGGATTGGGGATGGCGTATTCCCTTCTGGGTGTCCATCATCATGGTAATCGTATCTTTTATCATCAGAAGAAATATGAGCGAGTCTCCTGTGTATACCAAAATTAAAGAAGAGGGAAAAATTTCAGTTAATCCATTAAAAGAGAGTTTTGGCAACAGATATAATTTCAAATTTGTTTTGCTGGCATTATTTGGTGCCGTCATGGGTCAAGGAGTCGTTTGGTATACCGGTCAATTTTATGCCATGAGTTTTATCGGAAAGGTTTGTGGTGTAGCAGGACAGCAAACCGACACCATCATGGCTGTCGCTTTATTGTTAGGCACTCCTTTCTTTATTTTTTTTGGAAAACTGTCAGACACTATCGGAAGAAAAAAAATAATGATGTGGGGTTTATTGCTGGCTGTTTTGTCTTACAGACCTATTTATAATGAAATCTATAAAACAATTGATGTTAGCAAAAAAACAGTGGTTGCTGAAAAAATCATTTCAAAAAAAGGCAAGCAGATACCACATACTCAAGATTCTATCATTACGACAATTACCTCCATCAGTTATTCCGATAAATCTTCAAACGAACTAACGGTAAAGGATACACTATTTGAAAACGGAGATATAAAACCAAACAAAGAAATAAAAAAATCAATCTCGCTGACTACCAATAATTATTGGAAATTAATTTTACTGGTTTTCATTCAAATCATTTTTGTAACGATGGTCTATGGACCAATTGCTGCATTTCTGGTGGAGATGTTTCCGGCCAAGATTCGATATACATCCATTTCACTTCCCTATCACATTGGCAATGGGATTTTCGGAGGTCTTTTACCAACTGTTGCCACCTATCTTGTTACAACGGCCAAAATTACCCATCAACCTGAATGGTATTTGAATGGTCTTTGGTATCCGATTATAGTTGGGGCTGTTTGTTTTGTGATAGGAATGCTGTTTTTAAAGAATGACATCAACCATAGTAACGATTAATTATTTTCTTATGAACTCAATAAAAAAATACAGCGGGATTATTTGGATTGCCCTAGGCTTAGTAGTTGGATATTTCAACATTGTTATGATGGGAATACCAAAAATTCAATCTGGCAAACAGGAAGATCTTGTTTTTGCAATCATCAATTTGTTTATTTTGACTCCCATCATTACTGGAGGATTGATAGTGTTTGGATATTATGCGCTGAAGGGGGAGTATTCGGAGAAGGACTGAATTGGTTTTTTGTGTTTGTCAGGAGACAAACACAGACACTGGAGACAAACATAGACACCGGAGACAAACACAGACACAGGAGACAAACACAGACACAGGAGACAAACACAGACACAGGAGACAAACATAGACACAGGAGACAAACATAGACACAGGAGACAAACATAGACAACGGAGACAAACATAGACAACGGAGACAAACATAGACACCGGAGACCAACACAGACACCGGAGACCAACCAAAACTGCTTATCCGTTATAATCGTAATTGATCATAATTCCCCAGCTTTCGCTTAGGCGTTGTTCGCTGTAATCGGCATTAAAATTTATGCTGTGTATTCTGGCTCCGTTACTTAAATGAAACTTTGCAACCGGACCATCCCAATCCTCAAGGTATTTTCTAATTGTCGGTTCATCGGGCATGTGTTCAAATTGATCTCTCATTCCGGGAGACGGACTAAGCGTGTAAAAATTGTTGATACCCTTTGCTTTGCAGTAAATAATAAGTTCTTTGATTGCTTTTGTACCTGCTCCTTTGATAGTACAGGTTGACAATCTAAAGATGGAATAAAAGATAGCATAAGTAACATCATACTTGCTGCTATATCCATCATCATTCAATATTTCCGCCATGTTATGAGGAAGCCTGTTTCCGATTCTTGCACATACCATGAATTGTGGAATATCGTCTTGTACATACAAAAAAAGGTTTCGGTTCCCTGTGATTCTTCTTTTAATAGAAATGCTTGGATGTACAGGATCTTCTTTTACAAATTCGAGCCATTCTTCTTTGAATTCGGGTGTGCCATATTCAATAATCATTTGCTTCAATATTTTTTAATGAAGTAGATAGTTAACAATGAAGTATAAAATCGAAGGACATAATAAACATCCCATAGCCGTATGAAATGTTGCAGTCAATGCACCATAAGGAACCAGTTTAGGGTCAGTTGCCGCGAGTCCTGCAGATACGCCACTGGTTGAACCTACAATTCCTCCAAAAATCATTGCTGATTGCGGGTTATCAATCCCCATTCTTTTAGCAAGAAAAGGAGTTGAGATAGTTACGATAACAGATTTTATTACACCAATAGCGATACTAATTGCAATTACTTCAGAACTTGCTCCTACGGCACCTCCGGTAATTGGACCAACAATAAATGTGCATGCACCTCCACCTATGGTAGCAAAACTTTTTGCATCCCTATATCCCATTGCATAGCCAATACTTCCTCCGATCACAAAAGCGACAACAGTTCCAATCACCAGACAAAACAAACCAATCCATCCTGTTTTCTTTATTTCTGAAAAACTGGCACCCATGGCTGTGGATACAATTGCAAAATCTCTCATCATCGATCCGCCCAGCAAAGCCAACCCGGTAAAAGCAGGTACTGATGCCAGCCCTTTTTCACCTCCGCCAAAATAAGCCAATAACAAGCCTACACTAATTGCAATAGCAGCACCTGGAATTTTATGATTGGTGAGTTTTTTTGAAACAATATAAGATAAGTACATGATCAACCCAACAAGCATAAATGCAAATACCAGCCCATTTTTATCTAATATTCCAACTAATTCATTCATGACTTATTGTTTTGTTTGTGATTTATTTTGAGCATACTTTGATATTAGCGGGACCAAAGCATAACAAGCAATTGTGGCAAAAATACCCACCAGTAAGGCAACCCATCCGCCAGACAATGCCGCTTTCACATTTTGAGAGGCAGACATGGCGATTACAACAGGAATATACATAGTACTCCAAAAAAGCATGCCGCTCTCCGTTTCTGGTTTTAAAATATTTTTCTTTTTGAAATAGTCATTGAGCAATATCAGCATCAACATCGCAAAACCCACACCACCAAGATTTCCATTCATATGCAATGATCTTCCCAGCGCATCTCCAATAATATGTCCGATCAAAAAACATCCTGCCAGTATAGCGACTCCGTATATTTTCATGTGTTAATTTTTAATTTAAAAATCAAAAGTAAAAAAGGTGGTCGTTTTTAATTTTCAATTTTTACTTTTTAATTATTCTATCAATCCCATTGCAATCGGAATTATTCTTTTGATGCTATTCTCTTTACTTTTGATGCAATAGCCTTACCCCATAATTTATATCCTGCTTCGTTGTAATGCAATTTATCATCTCTAAAAAGTGTCTTATCAGGTTTGCCATCACTACTTAAAAAATTTGATCCGGCATCAATAAAATTTAAATTAGGTTCGGAATTTGAATATGCTTTAATCAGATTATTTGTTTCAGTTACTTTATCCCAAACAGACCATCTTTTTTCACTGGGTGAAATCGCCAACCAGGTGATTGGAATGGTTGGATATTTTTCCCTTATTGTTTTCACGATGTACTTATACAATTCAAGTATTTGATCGGGCGACTTGTCTTTTTCATTTGCCGATAAATCATTTCCCACATAAATAAAAATTGCTTTAGGCTGATGCGGGTAAACAATTCTTTTAACATAATAAGCCACGTCCCTTAAATTGCATCCGCCAAAACCCCGATGAATGATATCTGTGTAATTCAAATCTTGTCTGATATTTTTCCATAGTCGGATATACGAACTGCCGAGAAACATGACCGCTTCAGGGCTGTGTTTTTCAATGGTGTTTAAACTATCGAATGCATTGATTTCTTTTTCCCATCTAAACACTCCCTCTTCATTTTTACCCTTATTGATTTTTAACTGTGTATAGAGCCATGTGGCAATAGATTCCACACAACTGTCTTGTTTTATTTTATTGTTGTCCAACGTATGACCAGTTCCGTAAAAAGGTCTCCAACCGGTTGGAATACCCATTGCCAAACAATGTTGAAATAAAATGTAGGGTCCATATTTAAATCCATGGTAATCAAAAGCGCTGTCAAAAGGAACCGTTTTATCATTGGTGCCGGCAGTGTTAAATAAAGGCACATCTCCTTTCTGAATCCAGTTGTAATCAATCATGGCGCCCCATGCATTAATCACTCCGTTGACCTTGGAGGAAAATCCTTCATTTCCGCTATTGCCTTCCAAAGACCCCCATTTATTTTTATCAATATCCTTCGGCACTTCTGATTCATTCATATAAGCAATGGCCAAGCAAGTTTTAGATCCTGCAGAACTTCCTGTTATAAAAATCTGAGTGGTATCAATGCCATACTGTTCAGCATTTTTTCTGAAAAAACGGATAGCCGCTTTCCCATCCTGTTGTGCCCTGTACAATGCCTCTGCATAATCCGTATTCGTTTTTTCTTTTTTGCCATCGGCTCCAATGCCTGATTTTTCAATACCTAAACGATAATCTATGGTTGCGGTAACGTACCCTCGCTTTGAGAGTTTGGTGCACAACATGGAACTGTAGCTGCCATTCTTTGAGTTATTTTGAAAACCGCCTCCATGAATGAATATGACCAAGGGACGATATTTTAGTGTGTCATTTTTAGGGGGAGTGAAAACATCCAACAACAACTCTTCTTTTTCTCCTTTTATGTTGATTGCCTGTCCGTATTTGATATCTCTTACCGAATCAATATCATTGAACACTTCCGATTTAAATCTTTTCTGTGCGACTGTGTGTAAAGAGACGAACAAAAAAATAAATACGGCGATATTTCTTAGTGTATGCATGAACGTTAGAATAATTTTTTTACATCATTTTTGGTCACTTTACCCATTGCATTTCTGGGCAATTCATCCACCAGTAAATATTTTCTGGGTGTCTTGTATGCTGCTATTCTTTCACGCAGCCATTTGTTAAGTTGATCCAAATTGATTTCTTTGTTGTTTACAACAATTGCGCTGACAATCAATTCGCCCCATTCATCATTGGGAATACCTACCACAGCACAATCATCAATATGTTCATGTTTACGGAGTTCTTCTTCTATTTCCAATGCCGATATCTTATATCCTCCTGATTTGATGATATCCACTGAATTTCTTCCCATGATTCTCAGATAGCCTTCTTCTACCACTGCTACATCGCCGGTTTTAAACCAGCCATCGTCGGTAAATTCTTTTGAAGTTGCTTCTGGCTTGTTCCAATACTCACTGAATACATTATTACCTTTTACCAATATTTCTCCCGGTTCTCCCAAGTACACTTCATTATATTGTTCATTTACGAGTTTCACTTGTACGCCAGGCAGTGGAATACCAATATAACCCGCTCTTCTTTCTCCATGGTATGGATTACTAACGGCCATACCTATCTCAGTCATGCCATATCTTTCCAACAATGTATGTCCGCTGATAACTTTCCATTTTTCCATAACAGATACAGGCAATGCGGCAGAACCGCAAACCATCAATCTGAATGCAGACATGCAATGGGTAAGTGCCTGTTGTTTGTCCACTGATAATCCTTCCCAGTAAGAAATCAACTTGTAATAAATGGTTGGCACTGCCATAAATACATTCAATTCGCCTTTTTCAAACAAATTAAAAATTTCTTCTGCAGAAAAACCATTCATGAATTCACAAGTGGCTCCTGCCCATAAAGAGCAAGACACTACATTGACAATTCCGTGAACATGATGCAAGGGCAGCACACATAAGGTACGATCTTTTTCACTCCATTCCCAGGCCTTAACCAAAGTGGAAATTTGTGCCTCTAAATTATCATGAGTGGTAACAACCCCTTTAGGCTTGTTGGTAGTACCGCTGGTATATAAAATCATTGCCCTTCTGGAAGATTCTATTTCAGGCAATAGGCAATCGGTTGTTTCTGATTCACTACCGAGAACGATTAAACGCAGTTTTTTTTCTATTGTTAGTTCTCTAATAAAATCTGCATAATCAGGAGAGACAACAACAATCGAAGCGCCGGTGTCGTCGAGCACATATTCAAGAGAGGGAAGCGGATGTGTCAAGCACATAGGAACAGTTATTCCTCCTGCTTGCCAAATGGCCCATTGCACTTTCACATAATCAAAACCAGGGTTTACCATAAATGCGACTCGTGATTCATTGAGATCATTTTGACCATTCAATAAAACCGAGGCGAATTGCTGAGATGCTTGTAATAATTCATGATAGGAATAATTTTTACCATTACTTACAATGGCTGTATTATTCAATCTTCCTTTTGCATTTTCGATAATTTTCAACATAACTTAAACTACAATTCTATTTTTTTCATTTTTGGAACAAGAATATGCATAATCAACCATCCTGACAAATAAGCGCCGGCGCAAATAAAGAACATGATGTAATAGCCTGTTTGAATTTGATTGATGCTTTCATAGTACACAAACATTTTTTTCTGGACAAATAACGATAAAAGAATACCTCCGATTCCACCAAACATACCGCCAATTCCAGTAACGGAAGCAGTAGCAGACTTTGGAAACATGTCGCTTACGGTGGTAAAAATGTTAGCGCTCCAAGCCTGATGAGCTGCTGCTGCCAAGCCAATTACCAACACTGCAAGCCACATATCTATTCCGCCCAACAATTGTGCGAACACTATTGGAAAAACACAAAATGCGTAAATCAGCATACTTGTTTTTCTTGCTTTAAATACAGGCCATCCCATGTTGATGAATTTCATTGGAATATAGCCTCCTCCAATGCTTCCTATGCTTGATATCACATAAACCAATGCAACCGGTAGGGCAATGTCTGTTCCTTTTAAACCATATTGTTTTCCCAAAAAATCCGGTAACCAGAATAAATAAAACCACCAAATAGGATCGGTTAAAAATTTCCCAACTGCAAAAGCCCAGGTTTGTTTGTAATTCAATAGCTTAAACCAGGAAACAGGCGCTTTGTTTTCTTCAACAACATCTTCCATGTCAGAGTGGATATAATCAAATTCCTCTTGGGATATTCTTTTTTGTTTGTTAGGCACTTCGTAATAAATAAACCAAAGAATCAACCAAAGAAAACCAATAACACCGGTTAAAACAAAAGCCCATTGCCAGCCTAATTTTTCTGCAATAAGTGGGACAGTTAATGGTGCAATAATAGCGCCAATATTGGATCCTGAATTAAAAATTCCTGTGGCCAATGCTCTTTCTTTTTTTGGGAACCATTCTGCAGTTGCTTTAATGGCAGCAGGAAAATTTCCCGCTTCTGTAATCCCTAAGAAAACCCGAGCCAAACTAAATCCGGCAGTACCTGTTGCTAATGAGTGAGCTACGGCAGCTATACTCCATAATGCTGTAGCTAAAGCATAGCCGATTTTTGTTCCCAACTTATCAATTAATCTGCCGGCAAACAGCATACCTAGAGCATATGCAATTTTGAAAGCTATTTCAATATTCGCGTAATTAGCGACTTCATCCACTTTAGACCAAGAGAAAGCAGCTGCCAAATAAGGTTTCAATAAGCTTATTACTGCCCTGTCAAGATAGTTAATAGTTGTTGCAAAGAAAACCAGCGAACAAATTGTCCATCTGTATTTGGTCATTGTTTTGCTTTGTAGCATAATTTATTTTTTTATAGAATTAATTAATGACAACACTTCTTTTGTGGAAGATTCAATTGTTGAATAATCTTTTGCTTCCATTAACTTTTTACTAATCAATTTGCTGCCCATACCCACAGCACATACTCCAGCATTAAACCATCCTTCAATATTCTCCCTAGTTGTATCTACACCGCCTGTAGGCATGAATAAGAGTTTAGGGAAGATCTCTTTGATACTACTCAAAAATTCGGGACCAAGCATATTTCCTGGGAATAATTTAATAAAGCTTATGCCGTTATTTTCTGCCGCAATAATTTCAGTTGGAGTCATGCAGCCAGGAGCATATAGCATATTGATACTATTTGCCTTATCGGCAACTTCTTTTACATACCCCGGACTTACAAGAAAATCCGCTCCTGCTGCAATATAATCTTCTGCTTGTTGTACATTCTTAATGGTACCAACACCTAGAAGCATTCCACTCATCTCAGCATTTCTTACTTCCACTAATTTTTTAAAATTATGTAATGCTGCTTCGCCTCTGTTCGTATACTCAACTGCTTTTACGCCGGCTTTGTAAATTGAACGTAATATTTCAATGCTAACTGTTTCGTCTGCATTAAAATAAAGCGGCAACATCCCTTGTTGTAGTATTGCATCAATAGCCTTTTGTTTCATTTTTTTGTTTTTAAAATTTTGAAATTAAAATATTATTCTGTTATGTCTCGTGTTGACACGAGACATAACGATTGACACGAGACATAACGATTGACACGAGACATAACGATTGACACGAGACATAACAAACGATTAAATTGTAACCTTAAATACAAATTTTTTTATTGTCCCAATTCCAATCATAGGTGCATGAACGTCTTCCGGAAAAAAGATAACATATTGACCATCTGTTAATTGAAAATACATATCAGGTTCGTCATTGAAAAAACGAACATCTTTATCAGCATTGTAATCCCCATTTGTGAGAACGCATTTCTCACGAGGTTTCCAGCCAATTGTTTCGTTTCCTCTTATACAAAGCTGAATATCGATATTTTTATCATGACATTCAAACTTCTTTAAACTATCCTCTTTTGTTTTACCTTGGCCATCGCTGACAATAACCTTCAGACCTTCTGCAATCTGGATAGTTCCAGTTTCAGCATTCAATAAATCAGTTTTTTGAACCCAATTAAAAGCCTGCTCAAATAATGGATGTAAAGAATAGTATCTAGATGCGTTTTGAATGGTATCGATTATCATGTTTTTAATTTTAAAGTAAAAATACACAAGTTAAAATAGATGGCTCGTATAGACACTAACTACAAAAACGAACTATCTCTGTACCCTTCCGGAGCCATCTCCCTTCATCAAGTCTTTCACATCACTCAATGTGGCATGGTTTAAATCTCCCGGTATGGTATGCTTTAATGCACTGGCTGCAACGCCAAATTCTGCCGCCTCTTTCATTGGCATGCCTGTTACCAAACCATATATCAATCCACTTGCAAAGCTGTCTCCACTTCCTACCCTGTCTACAATTCTTACTTCATATTGCTTTGTGTGATAAAATTCATTACCATCATACACCAAGGCGCTCCATCCATTATCACT